>WHTB01000125.1 GCA_009379735.1 Propionibacteriales bacterium | reverse complement strand
CGTCGTGCGCGGGGCTGGCCCGCCGCAGGTTGGCCTCGAGCCGCTGGACGCCGGCGCCGCGGCGCCGCCAGATCTGGTCGCCGACCGCCGCGAACGCCGCCCTGGCGACCGGCTCGGGCACCCGTTTGGACAGCGCCCAGCCGGCCCCGACCAGCCAGTCATTCATGCGAGGCGTCAGTGCCCGCGACCGCCTGCTTGTGCACGATCAGCATCCGCTGCACCACCGTCACGCTGCTGGCCACGGCGAGCAGCGCCAGCGCGACCACGATCAACGGCTCGAAGTCGAAGATGCCGGCCAGCCCGGTGGCCACCAGGATCAGCACCAGCCGGTCGGCCCGTTCGGCTATCCCGCCCCGGGCGTGCATGCCAAGGCTCTCCGCCCGTGCCCGGGCGTACGACGTGACACCGCCCATCACCAGGCAGTACAGCGCGAGCCCGGCGAGCCGCAGGTCGTCGCCGTCACCGGCGTACCAGAGCAGCAGGCCGGCGAACACCGCCGCGTCGCCGATCCGGTCGAGCGTGGAGTCGAGGAACGCGCCCCAGGTCGACGTCCGCCCGGACAGCCGGGCCATGTAGCCGTCGATCAGGTCGGAGAAGACGAACGCCGTCACGACAAGCACGCCGACGAGGAACTGCCCACGGGGGAAGAAGATCAGCGACCCCGCCACCACGCCGCACGTCCCGACGACGGTGACGGCGTCCGGACTGACCCCCAGCTTGAGCAGCAGGTTCGCGATCGGCGACAGCAGGCGGGTCCAGAAGTGGCGGAAACGTTCCAGCATGGTGACCGCGATGCTATCCAGGCCCGGCCAGGCCCCCTCTTGTCAGGTCGGTGCGCCCGGGTGAAGGGTGGGGCAAAGCGTCGATCCAGGGAGCCCGCTGATGGCAGACAAGCAACACAACCCCGCCGGAGCCGCCGGCGATGCACCAAGGGCCGACCGCCCCGACAGCGTCCGCAACGTCGTGTTGGTCGGCCCCGCCGGTTCAGGGAAGACCACGCTCCTCGAGCGCCTCCTCACCGTCACCGGCACCCTGGCCCGGGCGGGCCGGGTGGAGGACGGCACCACGGTCTCCGACCACGAGGAGACCGAGCAGCGCCAGCAGCGGTCCATCGGGCTCACGCTCGCGCCGTTCCAGCACGACGACGTCAAGGTCAACGTCCTCGACACCCCTGGGTACGCCGACTACATCGGCGAGCTGCGGGCCGGCCTACGCGCCGCCGACTGCGCCCTGTTCGTCATCGCCGCCAACGACGGGGTGGACGGCGCGACGCGAGCCGTCTGGCAGGAGTGTGCCTCGGTCGGCATGCCGCGCGCGGTCGTGATCACCAAGCTCGACCACCAGCGCGGCGACTACGACGGCGTGCTCGCCCAAGCGCAAGAGTCGTTCGGCGAGAAGGTGATGCCGCTGTACCTGCCGCTCGGTGGCCGGGCCCTCGCCGGGCTGTTGTCCCAGCAGGTCTCGGAGTACGCCGAGGACGGCACGCGCACCGTCCGCGAGCCGACCGAGGACGAGGCGCTCGAGATCGAGGCCGCCCGCGGCACGCTGATCGAGGGCGTGATCGAGGAGTCCGAGGACGAGACGCTGATGGACCGCTACATGAGCGGCGAGGACGTCGACCTGCAGATGCTCGTCGACGACCTTGAGACGGCCGTCGCCCGCGGCTCGTTCTTCCCGGTGATCCCGGCCTGCGCGACCAACGCGGTCGGCACGGCCGAGCTGATCGAGATCATGACGAGCGCGTTTCCCCCGCCGTACGAGCACTCCTTCCCCTCGGTGTTCACCACGGTCGGCAAGGCTGTCGACGGGCTCACCTGCGACCCCGCCGGCCCGCTGCTGGCCGAGATCGTCAAGACCACCTCCGACCCGTACGTCGGCCGGATCAGCCTGGTGCGCGTCTTCTCCGGCACCCTGCGCCCGGATGCCGTCGTGCACGTGTCGGGACATTTCTCGGAGTTCTTCGGCGCCGACCGCGGACACGAGGACCACGACGAGGACGAGCGGGTGGGCGCGCTCTCGTCCCCGCTCGGCAAGCACATCCGCCCGGTCGAGGCCTGTGTCGCGGGAGACATCTGCGCCGTCGCGAAGCTGACCCGCGCGGAGACCGGCGACACCTTGTCGGACAAGGAAAACCCGCTGCTGATGGAGCCATGGGCGATGCCGGAACCGTTGCTGCCGGTTGCCGTCGAGGCCCATGCGAAGGCCGACGAGGACAAGCTGTCCCAAGGGTTGACCCGGCTCGCCGCCGAGGACCCGACGCTGCGCATCGAGCACAACATCGAGACGCATCAGATCGGGTTGTGGTGCATGGGCGAGGCGCACGCCGACGTCGCGCTCGACCGGCTCGAGAACCGGTTCAGCGTGCGGGTCGACCCGGTCGAGCTACGGGTGCCGTTGCGCGAGACGTTCGCCCGGCCGGCCAGCGGCCACGGGCGGCATGTCAAGCAGTCCGGCGGGCACGGGCAGTACGCCGTGTGTGACATCGAAGTGGCACCCGGCGTCACTGGCGAGGGGTTCGTCTTCGTCGACAAGGTCGTTGGCGGTTCGGTGCCCCGGCAGTTCATCCCCAGTGTTGAGAAGGGGCTACGTGCCCAGTTGCTGAAGGGCGTCGGCGCCGGCTATCCGGTCGTCGACATCAAGGTCACCCTGGTCGACGGCAAGGCGCACAGCGTCGACTCGTCGGACATGGCGTTCCAGACCGCCGGTGGGCTGGCGCTGCGCGACGCCGCCGACAACGGCGAGGTGATCCTGCTCGAGCCGTTCGACGAGCTCAGCGTCTTGGTGGACGACGACTTCGTCGGCGCCGTGATGGGCGACCTGTCGTCGCGACGGGCCCGGGTGATGGGCACCGAGCCGGTCGGCCTGGGCCGCACGATGATCAAGGCCGAGGCGCCGCAGACCGAGGTCGTGAAGTACGCGACCGACCTGCGGTCGATGAGCCACGGCACCGGCACGTTCAGCCGCACCTTCCGCCGCTACGAGCCGATGCCGTCCAACCTGGCCGCCAAGCTGCGCGAGAAGTCCAGCGCCTGACCCGCCCTAACCGTTGAGTGTGACGTTTCCGTCGCGACACGCTGGCGTGTCTGTCGAAAACGTCCCACTCAACGGAAGCGGGTACGGCGGGGCCGGCCGGTGGTGAGCCGTCGGTAGGGTGCGCGCATGTCTCGGTCCGCAGCTGCGCTGATCAGCCTGCTGCTGGTGAGCGCGCTGGCCTCGTGCAGCGACGACGCGCCGGGCGACGGGGCTGGCGCGCCGCCGACCCGGACCGGCCCGACGACGCCGATCGACACCTGCACGCTGGTCAGCCGCGGCCAGGTCAGCGCGGCGCTCGGCCGGGACGTGGAGGTCACCGGCCGACGGCTCGAGGCGCCGACGCTGCCGACCGAGAGCTGCCTGTGGGGTACGGAGTTCTCGGTCGCGGTGCTGGAGGTCCAGGTGACACCCGGCCCGGTGGCCGGCGAGACCTTCGACCAGGCCTTCGGCGCCGGCGCCGGCGGTGAACCCACGCGGGTCGCGGGCATCGGCGACGCCGCCTTCGCCCGCACCGGGCTGACCTCCCGCACCCTGCAGGTCCTCAGCCACGGGGTGGTACTCAGCCTCGAGGCCGTCGACGACCCCGGCGACAAGCTGCCCGCGGCGGCGCTGGAGACGCTGGCCAAGCGAGCCGTCACCCGGCTGCCGGCCAACCCGGAGCTCGCCGACACGGCGCCGGCCGGCCCCTGCGCGCAGGTCAGCGAGCGGGCCGTCACCGCTGCCCTCGACGCACGCCCGGAGCTGCGGCGCGCCCGCGCGGGCGAGGGCGGTGCGGTGATGTGCTCGTGGACGGCGCTACCCGGCAACGTCGTGGTCACGGTACGCACCGATCCCACCCAGGTGACCAACTTCCGGGCCAACCTCAGCCCGCGCCTCTACGCACCGGTGGACGGCGCGGGGGTCGAGGCGTACTCCCAGAAGCAGCGGGCCGGAGACCTGCTGCTGTTCGCCGGCGAGCACCTGATCGACCTCCACGTGCTGCCTGGCGAGGGCTACGCCACGCAGGACGTCCCACCGTCGAAGGGAGAGCTGGCACTGGCCCGCGAGCTGGTCAAGGCGTTCGGGTAACGCCGACCGGCGTGCGGTCGACCCGGGCGCTCAGCAGTGCGGCGACCGCGCACAACGAGCCGGCGCTGACCCAGGCCAGCGTGTAGGTGCCGGTGAGGTCGCGGATCGCGCCCGCGGCCGCCGCCGCGGCGGCTGCGCCGAGCTGGTGGGAGGCGAACACCCACCCGAACACGACCGTGCCACTCTCGCCGTAGATGTCGCGGCACAGGGCGACCGTCGGCGGCACGGTCGCCACCCAGTCGAGGCCGTAGAAGACCACGAAGACCACGACGCTGGGCCGCACCGAGTCGTCGAGCAGCACCGGGAGTACGGCAAGGGAGGCGCCCCGGAGCAGGTAGTAGCCGACCAGCAGCAGCCGCGGGTCGAGCCGGTCGGTGAGCCAGCCCGAGGCGATCGTCCCGACGATGTCGAAGATCCCGACCACGGCGAGCAGCCCGGCGGCTGTCGTCTGCTGCATGCCGTGGTCATGTGCCGCCGGCACGAAGTGCGTGCCGATGATGCCGTTGGTGCTCGCACCGCAGATCGCGAACCCGACCGCGAGCGCCCAGAATGGTCTCGTCCGCGCGGCGACCCGCAGCGCGTCGACCGCCGCTCGCGCCGGGCCTGGCCCCTGACCCACCGGCCGCACCGGAACCAGATCCGCCGGCCCGGTCGCGCCGTACGGCTGCACCCCGAGGTCGGCCGGGTGGTCGCGGACGAACACCAACACCAGCGGCACCACAGCGAGCGCGGACCCGGCGATCACCAGGGACGCCGTACGCCAGCCGGCGTTCTCGGCCAGCCACGCGGTCACCGGCAGGAACACCAGCTGGCCGGTGGCGCTGCCCGCCGTGAGCACCCCGACGACGAGACCGCGACGCGCGACAAACCACCGCTGCGCCACGGTCGCCGCGAACACCAGCGCCATCGAACCGGTGCCGAGCCCCACCAGGACGCCCCAGCACACGACGAGCTGCCAGCTCGCCGTCATGAAGATGGTTGCCCCGCTCCCCACGGCCACCAGCACCAGCGCGCATGCGGTCACTCGGCGGATGCCGAAACGGTCCATCAGGGCAGCGGCGAACGGCGCGGTCAGCCCGAACAGCACCAAGTTGACGGCGACCGCGCCCGACAGCAGCGAACGGGACCAGCCGAACTCGTCCTCCAGCGGGACGATGAGCACGCCCGGTGCGGCGCGGAAGCCGGCGGCACCGACCAACGCCACGAAGGCGACCGCGGCGACCACCCACGCCGGGTGCAGCCGCCGGGGCGGGACCGGCGCGGGAGCAGGGGTCGGTTCGGTAGCGGTGGCGTCGGTCACCAGCACAGCCTGCCGGTACCGGGCGCGAGCGACGAGTGGCCAAAAGGTCAATCAACGCTAGGATCAGGCCATGAACCCTCACCGCGTCGCGATCGTCGCCGTCGAGGACGTGATGGCGTTCGACCTCGGCACACCCTCACAGGTCTTCGGTGCCGCCGCCGGTCCTGACGGCGAGCCGCTCTACACCAGTGTCGTCTGCACCGCGGGAGGACGGCCGGTGCGCACCTCGGCCGGCTTCGAGGCGACCGTGGCGCATGGCCTGGAGGCGGTCGCGGCCGCCGACACCGTGGTCGTGCCCGGACCAGCGGGCACCAGCGCGGCGGCGCACGGCCGAGTCGACGAGGCGGTGCTCGCGGCAGTGCGGGACGCCACGGCGCGGGGCGCGCGGGTGGTGTCGATCTGCACCGGCGCCTTCGTGCTCGCGGCCGCCGGGCTGCTCGACGGTCGGCCGGCCACCACGCACTGGCGGTACGCCGACCGGTTCCGCGACCTGTTCCCGACGGTCCGGCTCGACCCCGACGTGCTGTTCGTGGACGACGGCGACATCCTGACGTCGGCCGGGGTCGCGGCCGGCATCGACCTGTGCCTCCACATCGTCCGGCAGGACCACGGTGCCACGGTCGCCAATGCGGCCGCGCGGCGCTGCGTCGTACCCCCGATCCGGTCCGGCGGGCAGGCACAGTTCATCGAGCGCCCGCTCCCCGAGGACGACACGACGTCGCTCGCCCCGGTGCGGGCGTGGGCGGTCGAGCATCTGGCCGACCTCCCGATCGGCCTCACCGAGCTGGCGACCGAGGCGCGGGTGAGTGTCCGCACGCTGACCCGGCGGTGGCGTGCCGAGACCGGTCAGACGCCGCTGCAGTGGCTGCTCGCCCAGCGCGTCCGGCTGGCGCAGAACCTGCTCGAGGGCACCGACCTGCCGGTCGACGAGGTGGCCCGTCGAGCCGGCTTCGGCAGCGCCGTGTCGCTGCGTTCGCATCTGCAGGCTGCGATCGGGCAGAGCCCGACGTTGTACCGGAGGGCGTTCCGCCGTGCCTCCTGACGCGCCGCTCAGGCGTCGCGACGACGGATGAGTACGGCGGCCACCACCAGCAGCACGATCCACCACAGGGAGAAGATCGCGTACCCCTCCCACGGGCCGAGCGTCCCCTCGATCTGGCGGGCCTGCATGATCGCGGCGCCGGCGTTGAGGACCTTGTTGACGTCGTCGCCCCAGTCACCCGGCAGGAAGTTGCCCGCGATCGGCAGGATGAAGACGATGCCGATCGCGGCGGTGATCGCACCCGCGGTGTGTCGTAGTAGCGCACCCATCGCAAAGCCGAGCAGCCCGCACGCGGTGACGTACAGGGCACCGCCGATCACCGCCCGCAGCACGCCCTCGTCGCCGAGCGAGACCTCGAGGCCGGCGTCGGCTGTGGCGAGGACCAGCTGACCGATCCAGAAGGCGGGGAACATGGTCACGATGCCGGCGACGAACGCCACGACCGTGAGCACCAGGGCCTTCGCGGCGAGCAGGTGCAGGCGGTGCGGCACCGCCGTCAGTGTCGTCCGGATCCCGCCGGTGGAGTACTCCGCACTGATCACCAGCGCGCCGAGCACGATGATCGCCGGCTGCCCGAAGAAGATGCCGGACAGACTCTGGGCGACCGGCTCGATCTGCGCCCGGTCGGCCTCCGGGATGTCCTCCCAGCTCACGGCGACGCCCAGACAGAACAGCGCCGAGATCCCGACCGTCACCACGACCAGGGCGATGAACGTCCACATGGTCGAGCGGACCGACCAGAACTTCGTCCACTCCGAGCGGACGATGTGGTCGAAACGGTCGGTGGCCGGCGGCACGAGGGCGTGGTGGTCGGCGGTCATGCCGCTCGGGGCGACGGTGTCGTCGGTGGTCACGGCTGCTCCCCCTCGGTGGTCGCCTCGAACGAGTCGGCGTGGTACACCACGCTGTCGCGGGTCATCTCCATGAAGGCCGCTTCCAGGGACGCGCGCTCCTCGAACAGCTCGTGGATCGTCAGCCGGTGCTCGGCGGCGAGATCGCCGACCTGCTCGCAGGTGCCACCGTGGACCTCCAGGTAACCCTCGACCTGCTCCGCCTTCAGGCCCTTGTCGCGCAGCAGGGTGCCGAGCTGGTCCCCTTGAGGTGAACGGACCCGTACGTGGTTCGTCTCGCTCTGCTCGATCAGCTGTTTCGTCGGCAGGTCGGCCAGCAGCCGACCCTTGCCGATCACGATCAGGTGGTCCGCGGTCTGCGCCATCTCGCTCATCAGGTGGCTGGACACGAAGACAGTGCGGCCCTCGGCGGCCAGCGCGCGCATGAAGTTGCGGATCCACAAGATGCCGTCGGGGTCGAGCCCGTTGACCGGCTCGTCGAACATCACGACACCCGGGTCGCCCAGCAAGGTGGCGGCGATGCCGAGCCGCTGCGACATCCCGAGCGAGAAGCCCTTGATCCGCTTCTTCGCCACGGAGGCCATGCCGGTGAGCTCGAGCACCTCGTCCACGCGCCGGCGCGGGATCCCGTTGCTCTGCGCGAGTGCAAGCAGATGGGCGCGGGCGGTGCGGCCCTTGTGCACGTCTTTGGCGTCGAGCAGCGCGCCCACGTAGTGCAGCGGTCCTTTGAGCTGGCCGTACAGCTGGCCGTTGACGAGCGCGGTGCCCTTGGTCGGTCGGTCCAGACCCAGGATCATCCGCATCGTGGTGGACTTGCCGGCGCCGTTCGGGCCGAGGAAGCCGGTCACGACTCCTGGTGGAACGGTGAAGGTGAGATCGTCGACGGCGAGCGTGTCGCCGTACCTCTTCGTGAGCCCCCGGGCTTCGATCATCGATACGCCTTACTCATCGCGAAGTCTGACACCCCCGAACCCTTTCATGCGTACCAACGTGTTGCACATCGAATTGAACAGGCGCCGGACGGCGTACGCCGTGTCAGGATGAGTCATGACCGAGATGACGCTGCACCGGCTGGGTGACGAGCAGCTCGAGCGCGCCCGGCAGTCCTCCAACGGCCGTGCGTCGACCACGGTGCACCGCGGCCGTCGGCTGCGGCAGACGCTGTTGGCGCTCACCGCCGACACCCGGCTGGCCGAGCACCAGAGCCCGGGCGACGCCACCGTGCTGTGCCTGCGGGGCCACGTCGTGATCAACGTTGGCGAGCGCAGCGTCGACGTGCCGGAGAGCACCCTGGTCGACGTGCCCGCGCAGCGCCACGACCTGGTGGCCGTCGAGGACTCACTCGTCATCTTGACGGTCGGGGTCGGGTAGCCGGCCGGCGTCCCGGACGTGCGCGCGTACGGCGGCGGGCAGCCGGAGCGCCACCAGGACCGTCACCACGGTGCCGCCCGCGCCGGCGACCAGGAACGTCAGCGGCGCCGACGTCGCATCCAGCAGCAGCCCGCCGGAGACGTACGACACAGCCGCCGCGACGCCGATCACCCCGTAGAGGTTGCCGAACACCCGGCCGAGCATGTCCCGCGGCACCAGCCGCTGGAGCAACGTGTTGCTCGCGACCTCGATCGCCGCGATCCCCACCCCGCGCACGGCCTGGAGGGCGAACGCCACCGCGACCGCCCACGCCAGCCCGGTGAGCAGGTTGCCGACACTGCTCACCGCGAACCCGGCCAGCAGCAACGCCGCCATCCCGAGGCGGATCCTGGACCGCGCCAGCAGGGCGAAGCCCGCCAGCAGGCCGAGCCCGACGGCCCCGAGCAACAGGGCGACGGCGGAGTCGCCGGCCTCGAAGGTGTCCTTGGCCAGGACGACCAGGGCCACGTCGTCGACCGCCGTGAACGCGACGACGCCGCCGAACCCGAGCAGGACGAGACGGATCGCGCGGGTCGACCAGATGTAGGCCCACCCGCTCCGGGCCTGGCTCACGAGTGAGGGCCGGCCGGCGCCGTGCTCGGTCGGCGGGATCGGCCGCAGCGTGCTGAGCAGGACGGCCGACACGAGGAAGGTGGCGGCATCGACGAGCAGGACGCCGCGCACTCCGAGGAGCGGGAACAATGCGGCCGCGAGGAGCGGACCCACCGCTTCACCGGCGTTCGTCCCGAAACCCAGTGCGGAGTTCGCCGGCGCGAGGTCGCGGTCGTCCACCAGCGCCGGCACGGCCGACCGCGAGGCCGGACCGAAGATCTGCCCGGCGACTGCCCGGACCGCGACCAGCGCCAGCAGCAACGGCAACGGCGGCAGCGCGACCGCGATGGCCACGATCAGCACGCCCTGCACGACCTCGCAGGTGACCATCACGCGCTTGAGGTCGAAGCGGTCGCTGATCGCTCCGCTGACCGGGCTCACCAGCGACGGGACGAAGTCGCCGGCCAGCAGCAGCAGCGAGACGGCGACCGCCTGCCCGGCGGTGTCGACGACGTGGATCATCAGCGCGACCAGGCTCAGCGAGTCGCCGGCGAACGACACGACCCGGGCGGTGCAGAGCGTTCGGAACGCCGGGTTGTCGCGCAGTAGCCGACCCGCACCCATCCGCGCCCCTCCCCCGACCCGAGGTCAGGTCGGCCAGGCCTCGGCGATCAGGTCCCGGGTCTCGGTGAGCAGCTGGGGGATGACCTTGGTCTGGGCGAGCACCGTGATGAAGTTGGCGTCGCCGCCCCAGCGCGGCACGACGTGCTGGTGCAGGTGGCCCGACAACGACCCGCCCGCCACCCCGCCGAGGTTGAGCCCGATGTTGAAGCCATGAGGAGCGGAGGCCGTCTTGACCGCGCGTACGGCGTCGCGCGTCATCGTCGCCAGCTCGAGTGCCTCGGCCTCCGTCAGCCCCTCCAGCTCGCCGACGTGGCGGTACGGCACCGTCATCAGGTGACCAGGGTTGTACGGATGCAGGTTGAGCACGGCGTACACGTGCTCGCCGCGGGCGACGACGAGACCCTCGCGGTCGTCGAGCGTCGGGATCCGGCAGAACGGGCAGCCGGTGTCCTCCGCCCCTTCCGCCTCGGCCGCCGACTTGATGTAGGCCATCCGGTGCGGCGTCCAGAGCCGGGCCAGCCGGTCGGACACCGCGATGCCGTCCTGGCCGACGACCTCGGGGCCGTCGGTCATACCTGGGCCCGTTGCCGCACCGCGTCGACGATGCGCGCGACCGCGTCCGCGACGGGAACGCCGTTGTCCTGCTCGCCGCTGCGGTAGCGGAACGACACCGCGCCGTCCTCCACGTCGCGGTCGCCCGCGATCAGCATGAACGGGATCTTCTGCGTCTGGGCGTTGCGGATCTTCTTCTGCATCCGGTCGTCGCCGGCGTCCACCTCGACGCGGATGCCCTTGGCCGTCAGCTCGGCTGCGATGCCACGCAGGTACTCGTCATGGCGCTCGGCGATCGGGATGGCCACCACCTGCACGGGTGCCAGCCAGGGCGGGAACGCGCCGGCGTAGTGCTCGGTGAGGACGCCGACGAACCGCTCGACCGACCCGAACAGGGCGCGGTGAATCATCACCGGGCGCTGGCGGGACCCGTCGGCGGCGGTGTACTCCAGCTCGAACAGCTCCGGCAGGTTGAAGTCGAGCTGCACGGTCGACATCTGCCAGGTGCGCCCGATGGCGTCACGCGCCTGGACCGAGATCTTGGGACCGTAGAACGCCGCACCGCCTGGGTCGGGTACCAGCTCCAGCCCGGACTCCTTGGCCACCTCGGCCAGGGTTTGGGTGGCCTCCTCCCAGGCCTCGTCGTCACCGACGTACTTGTCCGGGTCCTTCGTCGACAGCTCGAGGTAGAAGTCCTCGAGACCGTAGTCCTTGAGCAGGTCGAGCACGAAGGTGAGCAGGGACGAGAGCTCGCCCCGCATCTGCTCACGGCTGCAGTAAATGTGGGCGTCGTCCATGGTCAGCCCGCGCACCCGGGTCAGGCCGTGCACCACGCCGGACTTCTCGTACCGGTAGACCGTCCCGAACTCGAACATCCGCAGCGGGAGCTCGCGGTACGACCGACCGCGCGACCGGAAGATCAGGTTGTGGAACGGGCAGTTCATCGGCTTGAGGTAGTAGTCCTGCTCGTCGAGGTGGATCGGCGGGTACATCCCGTCGGCGAACCACTCCAGGTGGCCCGAGGTCTCGAAGAGTGCGGACTTGGTGATGTGCGGGGTGTAGACGAACTCGTACCCAGCCTCCTCATGCCGGCGACGCGAGTAGTCCTCCATCACCTTGCGGATTACGCCACCCTTCGGATGGAACACTGCCAGGCCCGAGCCGATCAAGTCTGGGAAGCTGAACAGATCTAGCTCCGCACCTAGCTTGCGGT
>WHTB01000481.1 GCA_009379735.1 Propionibacteriales bacterium | reverse complement strand
GCCGAGAGTGGCGACCTCTCGGCCGTCCACCGCGACCGACCCGTCGTACGGGACCAGCCCGGCCACCGCACGGAGCAGGCTGGTCTTGCCCGCGCCGTTGCGCCCGATGAGCATGACCCATTCTCCGGCGGCCACGGTCACCTCGGCGGCGTCGACCACCGTGACGCCGTCCAGCCGGACCGTCGCGGCCGCGAGGCGGATCACGGTGCCACCGTCCGCGTCGTGCGCAACACCACGGCGAAGAACGGCGCACCGATACAGGCGGTCACGACGCCGATGGGCAGCTCCGCTGGAGACAGGACGGTCCGGGCCGCGATGTCGGCCACAACCAGGAACACCGCGCCGAACATCGCCGACAGCGGCAGCACCACCCGGTAGGCGCCACCGGCCAGCAACCGGACCGCGTGCGGCACCAGGATGCCGACAAATCCGATCAGCCCGCTGACTGACACGGCTGCAGCGGTACCGAGCGTGGCCGCGATAACGACCAGCAGCCGCACCCGAGTGACGGCCACGCCGAGCGTTGCGGCCTCTTCGTCCCCGACGCGCAGCACGTCCAGCACCCGCCGGTAGGCGAGGATCGTGACCGCGGACAGCGCGATGTAGGGCAGCACCATCAGCACGTCCCCCCAGCCGGACGTGGACAGCCGTCCGAGCAGCCAGGCGTACACCGAGCGCACCGTCTCGGCGTTCTGCTGCAGCACGAAGGTCTGGATCGCGGTCAGGAACGCTGCGACCGCGACGCCAGCCAGCACCAGCGCGGCCCGGTTGGTGATACCCACCGACCGGCCGAGCGCGTACGCGGCAGCCACCGCCAGCACCGCACCGGCGAACGCAGCGACCGGAAGCAACGACGTCCCGGCACCGGCATAGGCGATCGCGACGGTCGCGCCCAGGCCCGCCCCGGCGGCGACGCCGAGCAGGTACGGATCGGCCAGCGGGTTGTGGAACACCGCCTGGTACGACCCGCCGGCCAGAGCGAGCATCCCGCCGACCAGCGCACCGAGCGCGACCCGCGGGGCGCGGATCTCCCACAGCACCGTGGCCTGGAGGTTCTCCAGCCGGGTCCCAGCGTCGAGAAACGGCAGGCGGGAGGCGACGTCCGACACGATGGCGTCCGCTGGAATGCCGGCCGGACCCATGGCAAGCCCGGCCAGCAGCGCCGCCACGAGTGCGCCCGCCGCGCCGGCCAGCCAGCGCCACGACGGACCCAGCGACGCACGCGCGGGGGCCGCGGCGTCCCTGGTGACCGGCGCGACGCGCTCGGCCATGTCCGTCACCCGCCGCCCCGGACGGTGCCGATGGCCGCCGCGACGTCCTCGAAGAAGTCCGGGACACGCGGACCCCACCGCGAGGCGATGTCCTCATTCACCACGACGACGGCGTCGTTCTGAACGGCGGTCAGCGCATCCCAGCCGGGACGCTCGGCGACCTGCTCGGGCGTCACACCGCAGCACTCGTTGTCCGCCAGCAGGACCAGGTCCGGGTCGGAGGTCAGCAGGTACTCCGCCGAGACCTGCGGATAGGGACTGCCCGCCTGGTCCGCCGCCTCGTCGGC
>WHTB01000145.1 GCA_009379735.1 Propionibacteriales bacterium | reverse complement strand
CAGAAGTGGGTCAACATCAGCCGACGCGCTTCGGCGGCCGTCGCGGCCTCGCCCGCCTCGCTCGCCCGCATGTGCATCCTCGGATCCACCGGGTCAGCCTGACCACGGTCACTCGCCTCGACGATGAACAGGTCGGCGTCCTTGCCCAGCTCGGCGAGCAGTGGGCTCGGGCCGGTGTCCCCGGTGTAGGCGACCGTCAGCCCGGGTGCGCTCAGCCGTACCCCTGCGTTCAGCACGAAATGGGGCAGCGACCTGCTCTCCAGCTGCCAGGGTCCGACGGTGTACGGCGCATCGGGCAGCGGATGCCAGTCGAACACCGCACGCACCGCGTCGGCGTCGTCCTCCTCGAGACTCGCGACCCGGCTGACGACCTGCTCCGGGCAGTAGAGCGGGATAGGCGGCGCCTCCCGGTGGCCAAACCAGCGGGCGCGGAACAGGCCGTGCAGGTCGACCATGTGGTCGGGATGGGCGTGCGTGACGACCACCGCGTCGATGCCGTCGCCGACCACCGAGTCGAGCAGGGCGAGCAGCCGCGGCAGCGTCCCGTACCCGAGGTCGAGCACCACCCGGAACCCCTGGTGCTCGAGGACAAAGCCGCTGCACGCCCGGCCCGGCTCCGGCCACGCACCGCAGCCGCCCAGGACCACCAGACGGCTCTCGTCCGTCGGTTCATCACTCATGTCACTAGCCAAGCAACCTGCAGACCCCCTCCGTCAAGTCGATTGTCCGCCGGGCTGCGGCATAGTCACTGGCCATGAGTCGCAGTCCGCAGGAGCTCGCGTACGACGACCCGCGGCTGACTGCCCGGGCTCGATCACTGGCCGGCGGCGGGCGAGCGATCCTGGGCGTCACCGGGCCACCCGGGGCCGGCAAGACCTCCCTCGTCGAGGCGCTGCTGGGCGAGCTGCCGCCCGGCTGGGCCGCCCACGTCCCGATGGACGGCTTTCATCTCGCCGACGTCGAGCTGACCCGGCTCGGTCGGCTGGCGCGCAAGGGAGCACCCGACACGTTCGACGCCTGGGGGTACGCCGCCCTGTTGCGGCGGCTGCGTGACGATGGTCCCGAAGTGGTCTACGCCCCGGGCTTCGAGCGCACCCTGGAACAGCCCGTCGCCGGGAGCATCCCGGTGCCGCCGGAGGCCCGGTTGATCCTGACCGAAGGCAACTACCTGCTGCTCGACGAGCCGGGTTGGCGCCGCGTCCGTGGCGAGCTCGACGAGGTCTGGTACGTCGACGTACCGACGCCCGACCGCACCGCCCGGCTGGTGCTCCGGCACGAGCGGTTCGGCAAGTCGGCGGCCGAGGCGCGGGCCTGGGTCGCACGGGTCGACACGCCCAACGCCGACCTGGTGGCGGCGACCCGCGACCGCTCCGACCTCGTCGTCACTGGCGACAGGTCCGACCCGATGGCGCCATCTCTCTCCTTGGATTGATGCTTCCACCTGAAGGTAGGGCGGCAGCGCCGTTGGACAGCAGAGCCGGATGTGGTCGGCTGCCCAGGACAAATGTCCTTCCGGTCTTGGCAGACTGGTGGCGATGCTGCTCCCCGACCCGGCCGACGACGAGCTGCAGGTGATGAGCTTCAACCTGCGGTACGCCGACGCCAACCGGCCGAACTCATGGGCGGAGCGGCGTCCTGCCGTACGCCAGCTGCTGCAGCGCGAACGCCCGCACCTGATCGGCACCCAGGAGGGCCTCGACCAGCAGCTCCGCGACATCGAAGCCGACCAGGGCGGCCACTACCGGAACATCGGGCTGGGGCGCGAGGGCGGCCGGCGCGGCGAGTTCATGATGGTCCTCTATGACTGGCGCCGGCTCGACCCGATTGAGCACGGTCACTACTGGCTGTCGGACTCTCCGGACATCGTCGGCTCGATGACCTGGGACGGCGGCTGGCCGCGGATGGTCACCTGGATCCGTTTTGCCGATCGGCGGACGGAGGCGCAGTTCTACGCGGTCAACACGCACCTCGAGGTGGGCAGTGCCGAGACTCGGGAGAAGTCGGCCCGGCTGCTGCGCGACCGGCTCCGGATCTTCGACACCGCGCTGCCAGTGCTCGTTTTCGGCGACTTCAACGAGCCGCCGGCGCACCCGGTCCACGACCTGCTGGTCGGCGACGGCCCGCTCGTGGACAGCTGGGACACCGCCGGCCGGCAGGGGGAGGGCTGGGGCACGTTCACCGACTACCGGCCGCCGACCCTCGGCGGCGAGCGGATCGACTGGATCCTGACCTCGCCGGACGTCGTGACGGTGGCGACTGCGGTCAACACGTACCGCTGGCGTGGTCAGTACCCCAGCGACCACCTCCCGGTGCAAGCGCTGCTCCGACTGCCTGCCCCCGCACGGTGAAGGTGACGGCTGCCCGTCGCCGCCTTCGGGCCCTGCATCTGCATTCCGGGAGCACGTGTTCCCGGAATGCAGCCGCCGGGCCGCAACCCCCTGCAATCTGCGAACACGTGCGCGCAAACGGGCCGAAGGCGTGCTGCCCAACGCTCGCCCGGCTCGCCGGAGGCTGTCGTCGCCACCTCGGGTCGGCCCGGTCGAAAGTTCTCCCGCGCCGGCGAGTGAAGGAAGGTCAGGTCAGGAAGGTGAAGAAGCGCCCGGTGGCGGTCAGCGGCTCAGGATCTGTCGCGAGCTGGTGGACGCCGACCGAGAACAGCACGTCGTCCGGTGCGTCGAAGGACTGCTCGGCGAAGCCGCTGGCCGCGAACCATCGCCGCAGGCGCGGCGTCAGGTCAGGCGACCGACGCGACCGGGTCCAGATCACCGTGCCGTATGCATGGCACAGCTGAGGGAGCACGGCGATGGTCGCGCTGACATCCTCGTCGGTGATGTTGCCGAACACTCCACAGAGGAGCAGCAGGTGGGCCGGCACGGCGCCGGCATAGCTCGCGGGGTCGCCGGCATCGGCAGTCCGCACCGTCAGCCCGGTGAGCCCGGCCGCGCGCGCCGACCCGGCGGCACGCTCGGCGAGTCCCGGGTCGGACTCGATCAGAATCGCCCGGACCCGGTGGCCATCCGGACGCCCTGCGAGCACCTCGACCAGGTCTCGCCCGTCGCCGGCGCACGCACTCGCCACCGTCACAGGACCCGGGTTTGCGTCCAGCCACTCACCCACCCGGCCCTGCACGATCCGCAGTCGCCGCGACAGTGCGGAGTGGGGATCGGCGTACGGCGCGTGCCAGGCCTGCCAGTCAGCGCGAGGAGTCATCGGCCGCGGCCCGGACCCGGTTGAGGCTGTCGCGAAGCGTCCTCAGCTGGGCGTCGGTCAGGTGGGACGTGAAGAACTCGTCGATGGCGCGAAGGTAGACCGGTGCGGCTGACCGGAGCACCTTGCGGCCGGCCACGGTGATCACCGCGAATGAGCCGCGCCGGTCGTCGGGATCGGCCTCCCGGTCGGCGAGCCCGGCGGCGGTCAGGTCGTCGATGATGCGGCTCACCCGGCTGCGCGACAGGGTGACCTTGCGGCCGAGCTCCTGCATCCGCAGCCGCCGCCCGGGCGCGCTGTTCAGCTCAAGGAGGACGTCGTACCAGCCGATCGGCAGCCGCTGACGTCGCTGCAGCTGCTCCTCGATCCGGCTGACGACAGCCGCGTGGGCACGGATGAACGCCGCCCACGCCTCCACACCGAGCTCGTCGCGTCCACTTCTGCGGGCCATGTGAGGAGCGTAACCCTTGTCCGTGCTGCCGCACGCGTGTCATTATATGTGCGTCCGCACGCACATACATGACTGTCGAAGGAGTACACGTATGGCACCCGAGTCCGCTCAGCGGCTGCTGCACATCTCGGCCTCGCCGCGAGGCACCGCGTCCGAGTCACTGGCCCTCGCCGCCACCTTCCTCGAGGTGTTCGAGCAGAGCCGACCCGACATCAAGGTCGAGAGCTTCGACCTGTGGGACGGGACGCTGCCGGCGTTCGGACCCGACGCCGCACACGCCAAGATGGCGGTCTTCGCCGGGCGCGAACCGGAGGGCGCCGAGGCGCGGGCGTGGGCCACCGCCGGCGAGACGTTTCAGCGGATCAACGCGGCCGACCGGCTGCTGTTCAGCGTACCGATGTGGAACCACGGCATCCCGTACGTCCTCAAGCAGCTGATCGACGTCATCAGCCAGCCGGGGCTGGTCTTCAGCTTCGATCCCGAGCACGGCTACACGGGTCTGCTCTCCGGCAAGAAGGCGGCGGTGATCTACACCAGCGCGGTGTACGGCCCAGCCCGGCCGGCCGCCTTCGGCAGCGACTTCCAGCAGCCGTACTTCAACGACTGGCTGCGCTGGGCGGGCGTCGACGACATCACCGAGGTGTCCTTCAGGCCCAACCTGGCCACCGCCGATGCCGCCTCCGGTCGACGCGAGGCGCGGGCCCGGGTACGGGAGATCGCGACTCGCTTCTGACCGACCCGCGGGACTCCAGCTCGCCGTGGTAGCCGATCAGTCGTTGAAGGTGAGCAGCGGCACGTCGTACAGGTCCGGTTGCCGTACCCGGGTCATGGCGGGCTCGGTCACCTCGACGAGGTACATCTCGGTCAGGAACTGGATCGTTGCCCCTAGCAGGTGACTGGTGTGGGCGGTCGCCGAGTGCGGCTTGAGGCCGACGCTGACATGGATGTGTGGCAGGACGGCATCGGCCTCCGGGTCATAGGCGAGCGTGCCGCCGCCGATCGCCTCGACGTTCTCGAGATTCACCTTTGTCCAGACCGGCGCTTCCGGGTCGTCGAGCCTCTCGCAGGTGCCGACGAGGTCGACGTCACGCATGCCGGCGATGAACATCGGGATGTAGCCCTGCTTGACGTCGTTGCTGCGGCAGAAGTCCGCGAGGGCTGTGTCGAAGTCCTCGCCATGGTCGAAGTGAACTCCGAAGGTTCGGCCGGTGCTGAGTTCGCTGGCGCGCAAGGAGGTGCCTCTCTGTGGTGAGTTCAGGTCCGCGGGGGGTCTAGGCGTTGGTCAGGTGACCTGCGTAGCGCGTGGCGAGGTTGAGGCCGTCAACGGTGAGCAGCCGGCTCCGTGCCGGGGTGAGCTCGTCGAAGCCGCGAGCTCCGAGCTCGGAGCAGCGGGAACGGAACCATGGCCACGGGATCCGCAGGTAGGCGGCCAACGCCACGAGCCGGCGGGCCGGTGTTGGCCCGTCGACGATCGAATGGGCTCTGACTTCGCCGGCAGTCTCGTAGAACTGGGCGAGCTGGTTTCGGGCGGCGGTGGTGTCGACGTGCCAGAGCCCGGGCGTTCGAACCCAGTTCGCGACGATGGCGCGGCCACCGAGAACGAACCCTTCGACGTCGCCGTACCCGGGTTCGGGTGTGACGCAGATCCGAATGCCGAACGCTTCCATCAATGCGGCGGTCAACAGCAACAGCACACGTTCGTGCCGCGGGGACGTGTCGATGAGGTGCTCGGGCACGCAGAAGCCGCGCGTGATCCCGGTTCCGAGCCGGCTGGTCCGTTGCAGGTAGGTGACCTTGTGCCGCCAGAGCAGCCACGTCGAAGCCTCCTCACCGCGTTGCTCGCGAGTCCAGAACAGCGGCGGAGTATCGAGTCGGTCCAGGTTACGGAGGACGTGCCGGGCGCAGAACTCCGACCCGAGCCACAACTGGGACGCGGCCGCGAGATCCGGCGCCTCCTCGCGGCCGACGGCCGAGCCGGTCAGGCCCTCGTAATGGGTGAGGTCTCGCCGGTGCCGGTCCAGCAGTCCGTCGTCGGACAGCATCGCGTCGTCCAGACTGGCGACGGCCCAAAGGGCGCCGTAGGTGAGGTCGTCGAGTAGGTAGGCGCGCGGAATAGCGACGGCCTGGCGTTGACTCCGCGATTCGGCCTGACTGACCGCCGCACGGGCGTCGATGGCGTAGTACGCGTCTGCGTCTGCGCGGTCGTCCGCGGCAACCAGCAGCGCGCGGTGTCGGGGCCTGGTGAGCTGTTCGAGCCGGCGGGGCTCGGTCTGGATGGTGGCGAGGTTGTCGGCGGTGTTGTAGTCGGCGTGCACCTGGATGGCGACCTCGGCGCCGTCGAGGGAGCGACCGGCAGGGAGGCTGAGCTGCCAGTCCGTCCCAAGGTCCGGAATCGGCCGGCGCAGAGTAGTGGCCGGCCACTGTTCTGCCACCGCGCTTGCGAACCCGAGGTGGTCGTCACTTCCGATGGCAACGGCGACCGCCTGGGCAGTTGACGGGGCGGCAGTGGCCGAGCTGCTCAGGGTGGCGACGCCATCGAGGAGGAAGGTGCGGCGCTTCATTGAGTCGGGGTGATCTTGTTCGTGGCATCCCAGGATCACCGCCTGGGGCGTGGCGCCGGTGACGGCGTCCGGCTGACTTCGCCGTTGGTGGAAGCCCAGCGCGGCCGGGTCGTCCACGCCGAG
This sequence comes from Propionibacteriales bacterium, assembly GCA_009379735.1. Taxonomy (GTDB): domain Bacteria; phylum Actinomycetota; class Actinomycetes; order Propionibacteriales; family Nocardioidaceae; genus WHTB01. The sequence goes on along the minus strand of WHTB01000145.1, from coordinate 4,105 downwards.
CGCGACGCATAGGGCATCGCGAGTGGGCTTCGCGGGCCAGGTGTACCAGCCGCACTCCCAGTCCGAGATCGACTTGGCTGTCAGGGTGCCGGGGCGCCCGGTGGCACGCTCGATCTCGCGGTTGGCGAGGTCGGCCAGCTGATCCTGTGACAGGTGGTCGCGGGCGCGCCTCAGCTGTTGGTTCGCTTGCCGCGGTGTCTTCGACACGTCCACACCGTAACTCCCACGAGCAGTCGTGGATCTCGGTGTGGACGAAATCCAGGACTGATTCCAGTAGTCCCGAGGTTGCGGTTCCCGGTTCCATGCGTGGCGTCCTGGAGCGGATCGTATTGGTCGTCGCCGCCGGACCGACGGACCGGCCAGGAACGGAAGGGTGGAAGAGCGTGGCGGCTGAACTGTGGGCACTCGTGGTGATCGCGGTTGTACTGGTCGGCCCGCTGGGATGGGTCGTCGTGCGGGATCTGGCAAGGGATGTGATGGGCCGGTGATGCCGACCAGCCGAGCGAGTACCCCACCGTTGGCCCGTCGGGTCCGGGTGTGGTTCGGGCCCCACCAGATCGCCGACTACGTCGCTGAGCCTGCGGCTGCGGAAACGTACGCGGAGGCGATGCGGCGGCGGTTCTGTGGCTTACGGGTCACCAACGAACCTGCCGGGCTCCGCTCGATCGTTCGCCGGACGGGCTCCCTGAGCTGACGGGTGCGGCGCTGTGACCTCCCCCAGCCGGCGCCGTTCCCGTCATCCACTCGGCCCGGCAAACGAGGTCGCGGCTCGCTTCTGACCGGCGTGAGGGGCTTGACAGCACCGAGTAGGCGGCGTTCCACTGAGGGTGTTGGTCTAGACCATGTACCTACGGATCGAGGCGCACCCTCATGACCTCCCCTCGCACCCGCACTTTCACCCTGGTCGCCGGCCTCTTCGTCGGCGTACCCGCGCTCCTGCTCACCGGCGCTGGCGTCGCCGCCCCCTCGACCCAGGAAGGGCTCGGCGCACAGGCCACCCAGACGGGCACGCCCGACCTGATCCCGCGGCCCGTCTCGTACGAAGCATCGCCCGACGACGAGTTCGAGCTCGACAAGCTCAGCCAGATCGTGGTGACCGGCGAGTCCGGCGAGACCCGTACGGTCGCCAGCCGCTTCGCCAGACAACTGCACCGGTCCACCGGTTTCGGGCTCCCGGTCAGCACGCAGCCGGCCCGCGACGGCGACATTTCCCTGTCCACCAAGGGCTCTGAGTCGTTGGGCGACGAGGGCTACCAGCTCACCGTCGACGACCAGGTGAGCATCGTCGCGCACACCGCCGAAGGTGTGTTCCGCGGGCTGACGACCCTGCGCCAGCTTCTCCCGCCGAAGGTCGAGGCGCAGACCAGGCAGCCCGGCCCCTGGGTCGTCGAAGGCGCTGAGATCACCGACGAACCGCGGTTCCCGTACCGGGGCACGATGCTCGACGTCTCGCGGCACTTCTTCTCGGTCGACGAGGTCAAGCGCTACATCGACCTCGCGTCGCTGTACAAGATCAACACGTTGCACATGCACCTCGCCGACGACCAGGGGTGGCGGATCCAGGTGGACTCCTGGCCGCGGCTGACGACGTACGGCGGCAGCCTCGAGGTCGGCGGCACGCCGGGCGGCTCGTACACCAAACGGCAGTTCGCCGAGATCGTGCGCTACGCCGCTGATCACTACATCGAGATCGTGCCGGAGATCGACACCCCCGGGCACACCAACGCGGCCCTCGCGTCGTACGCCGAGCTGAACTGCGACGGCATCGCGCCGCCGCTCTACACCGGCACCGACGTCGGCTTCAGCTCGTTGTGCATCCCGAAGCCGATCACGTACGAGTTCCTCGACGACGTGTTCCGCGAGGTCGCCGAGCAGTCACCCGGACCACGCATCCACCTCGGCGGTGACGAGGCGCACGTGACGCCGCACGAGCAGTACCTCGAGTTCGTGCCGAAGGCCGCGGCGCTGGTCACCAAACGCGGCAAGACTGTGCAGGGCTGGCAGGAGATCGCCGAGACCCCGCTACCGCCCGGCAGCACCGCCCAGTACTGGGGCACCGAGGACCCGCGGTCCGACGGCCTGGCCCGGATGGCCGTTGCCCAGGGCGCCGAAGTGCTGATGTCACCGGCCAATCACGTCTACCTCGACATGAAGTACGACGAGAACACGCCGTACGGCCTGACCTGGGCCGGGCTCATCCCGGTGCAGAAGTCGTACGACTGGGATCCCGCGACCCTGGTCGACGGCGTCTCCGAGGAGGACGTGGTCGGCGTCGAGGCACCACTGTGGAGCGAGACGCTGGACGAGATCAGCAAGGTGGAGTTCATGGCGTTCCCGCGGCTGCCCGGCGTGGCCGAGATCGGCTGGACGCCGGCGGCGGACCGCTCTTGGGACGAGTACAAGGGCAGGCTCGGCGGTCAGGCCCCCCGGTGGGAGATCCTGGACGTCAACTACTTCGCCGCGGAGGAGATCCCCTGGCAGTGACCAGATCGGTCCGGCCTCGGTCGTGTCCGTGCCTTGCAGCAACGCCGCGTCGACGGGCACGATCGAGGCATGAGCCGAGCATTGATCGTTGTCGATGTCCAAGAGTCGTTCCGGCAGCGCCCCAGCTGGTCGGCGGTGTCCGCACCCGACATCGTCGATCGGGTGGCGTCGCTCGTGGACCATGCTCGCAGGCGCGCGGACCTCGTCATCTGGGTCATGCACAGTGAACCGGGGACCGGCACGGAGTTCGACACCGCGCGCGGTTTTGTGCGGTTGATGGAGGGTCTGGAGCCGGCGGCCGGCGAGCCTGTCGTCAAGAAGACCTCGATCAATGCCTTCACCACAACGAATCTGCAGCAGCTGTTGACCCAGCGCCACATCTCCGAGCTCACCATCTGTGGCATCCAGACCGAGCAGTGCTGCGAGACAACCACTCGGGTCGCAGCCGATCTCGGCTACGACGTCACCTTCGTCATCGACGCCACCGCGACGTTCCCGATCGCTCATCGAGACGCTCCGAGCGACCGGCCATACGAGGCGGTGCTCGCCGACCCGACGACGCTCTCCACGGCGGAGATCATCGAACGCACCGAGTACGCGCTGGCCGGCCGGTTCGCGACCATCCGCACTATCGAGGAGGTCGTGGGCACGAGCCGGGCCGTGGCATGATGACCAGATCATGACTCGCGTCGTGTTCGTGCTGGTCCCCCGCCTGCACCTGCTCGACTTGGCCGGCCCGGCTCAGGTGTTCTTTACCGCCGACGACCTGGGCTACCCGTACGAGCTGACCTACGTGTCGGAGTCGGCCGAGGTGGCGACCGCGCAAGGGGTACCGGTGCGCGCTGCCGTCGACTGGCCGACGCTGCGGCCGACGGACCTGGTCGTCGTACCCGGGTGGCGCTCTTCCACCGGCCCGCATCACGCCCCGATCGGCGCCGTGTCGACCGAGCGGCTGCGAGCCCACCACGCGTCCGGAGGGACCGTCGTCAGCGTCTGCTCGGGAGCCGACGCCCTCGGCAGCGCCGGCCTGCTCGACGGCCGGCGCTACACGACCCACCACGACCTGGCCGACGAGCTCGCCGCGCGGTATCCACGGGCCACGCTCGTACGCGATGTCCTGTTCGTCGTCGACGACCGGGTCATCACATCGGCCGGCATCGCGAGCGGCATCGACCTCGCGCTGCACCTGGTGGCGGTGCAGCATGGCCCGCAGTCCGCCGCCCAGGTCGCCCGCTCGATGGTCGTATACGCCCGCCGCAACGGCGACGAGCTCCAGCACAGTGCGATGCTGCGCCATCGAGCCCACCTCAGCGATGCCGCCCACCGGGTGCAGGACGTGATCGAGGCACGGTTCTCCGAACCTCTACCGCTGGCCGAGCTGGCCAACTCGTCGGGCGTGAGCCAGCGGACACTGACCCGGGTGTTCAGCGCGGCAACCGGCATGACGCCGCTGCGGTATCAGCAGGTCCTCCGCGTCGAGCGGGCCGAGCACCTCATCGGCCACGGCGAGACGGTCGAGTCCGCCGCACACGCGGTTGGTTTCGGTGACGCCCGGATGCTGCGCCGCCTACGCTCCCGCACCTGACCCAGCGGGGGCGTGCCGCCCCGCCCAGGACGAGGT
>WHTB01000204.1 GCA_009379735.1 Propionibacteriales bacterium | reverse complement strand
GGAAGACTCGGGTGTCGTTGGTGCCGGGACGTGTCTGCCGGTTCGCTCACTGATCGGCGCTCGCAGCCGGACTACCCGGCCTTGGCGCGCAGCCCTATCGACGGTCCACACGTCCCGGGCAACCACCACGTCCTGCAGATCTCATCGTGGACGTCGTCCGCGTCAAGCGAGCAGGGCAGTGACCCGGTGGCACCCGGGGTGCATCGACGTCCTATCGGAGAACGTCGACAAGAGGATGGTGGACCAGTGAGCGAGCAGCCAGTCAGCCGGCCTGACGACGTCCTGGTCGATCCTGCACCCGCCTTGGCGCCGGCGCTGGAGGCGGTGCTGATGGTGACCGACCAGCCGCTCGACCACCTCACCTTGGCGCAGGCGGTCGGCCACCCGCCGCAGCAGGTCGAGCGCGCGCTGGCTGACCTGGCGGAGTCCTACACCGCGGACGGTCGGGGCTTCGACCTGCGCAACGTGGCCGGCGGCTGGCGCTTCTACACCCGCGAGGACTACGCGCCGATCGTGGAGAAGTACGTCCTCGACGGCCAGCAGGCCCGGCTCACGCAGGCGGCTCTCGAGACGCTGGCCGTGGTGGCGTACCGGCAGCCGGTCAGCCGGGCCCGGGTGTCGGCGATCCGTGGGGTCAACGTCGACGGCGTCATGCGCACCCTGCTGACCCGCGGGCTGGTCGAGGAGTCGGGCACCGACGCCGAGACCGGCGCGATCCTGTACCAGACGTCGGCGTACTTCATGGAGCGGATGGGTCTCGGGTCGCTCGACGAGCTCCCGCCGCTGGCGCCGCTGCTGCCGGAGATGTCGGACCTGGAGACCGACCTCGACACGCCCGAGGCCGGGCCGAAGCGTGCGGACCCCGGTCCGGCGGAGCCGGCGCCACGTCTCGATGGCTGAGCCCGACGCAGGGTCAGACCCAAGGTCAGACCCAGGCCCCGAGGCTGGGTCGGACTCTGAGTCCGAGCCCGTCGGCGTACGCCTGCAGAAGGTGCTCGCCGCGTCCGGCATCGCCAGCCGGCGGGGGTGCGAAGAGCTGATGTCGGCGGGGCGGGTCGAGGTCGACGGCGAGGTCGTCACCCGCCTCGGCGTCCGCGTCGACCCGGAGACCGCCCTGATCCGGGTGGACGGCAAACGGCTGCCGACCGCGTCACGGCACGTCTACGTCGTGCTCAACAAGCCGCGCGGGGTGGTCAGCACGATGGCCGACCCGCAGGGCCGCCGGACCCTGTCCGACCTGGTCGCCGACCGCCCGGAGCGGTTGTTCCACGTCGGCCGGCTCGACACCGACACCGAGGGCTTGATCCTGCTCACCAACGACGGCGAGTTCGCGCACCGGATGGCGCATCCGTCGTTCGGTGTCCTGAAGACGTACGTCGCCGAGGTGACCGGGCCGGTCACCGGCAAGCTCGGCCGGGAGCTGCGGGCCGGGGTGACGCTGGAGGACGGACCGGTCAGCGTCGACGGCTTCCGGGTGATCGAGGCCGGGGGGCGGCGGGCGATCGTCGAGGTCGTGCTGCACGAGGGTCGCAAGCACATCGTCCGGCGACTGCTCGCCCAGGTCGGGCATCCGGTGCAGCGGCTGTCGCGTACGGCGATCGGGCCGGTCCGCGTCGGTGACCTGCGCGCCGGCCGGCACCGCGAGCTGACCCGGTCCGAGCTCGGGGCGCTGCTGGACGAGACAGGGCTCTGAGCGAGTCCTGGCCCCGTTAGGGTTGGGTGTCCGACCAGCGGACACGACAGGAGGAGACGGTGGCGCTACGAGCCGTGCGCGGGGCAACACAGCTCGAGGTGGACGAACGGGAGCACCTGCTGGCGCGGGTCGCCGAGCTGGTGACCGTGATGATGGAGTACAACAGCCTGACCACCGACGACCTGGTCAGCATCATCTTCACCGCCACCGGTGACCTGCACTCCGACTACCCGGCGTATGCCGCACGCCAGATGGGTCTCGTCGACGTCCCGCTGATCTGCACCCGGGAGCTGGAGATCGAGGGCGGGATGCCCCGGGTGGTCCGCGTCCTGGCGCACATCGACACCGAACTGACCCGGGCCGACGTCACCCACGTCTACCTGCACGGAGCCGCCGCCCTGCGCCGCGACCTGACCCACGTGCGGGCCGACCCGTGACCCCACAGCCGCTACCCGGTCCGGTCCTGGTGGTCGGTGCCGGGCTGATCGGCACCTCGGTCGGCCTGGCGCTGACCCGGTCCGGCCTCGGTGTCCACCTCGACGACGCCGACGCCCGGATGGTCCGCGTCGCGTCGTCGCTGGGTGCCGGCAGTGCCGACCCGGTGGACGCGCCGACCCTGGTCGTGGTCGCGGTGCCACCCGACCACCTGGGCGAGGTGGTGGCGGATGCGCTGACCCGCTGGCCGGAGGCGGTAGTGACCGACGTCGGCAGCGTCAAGGTCAAGCCGCTGGCGGACGTACGTGTCCTGGTCCCTGCCGACCTGCTGGTTCGCTACGTCGGGAGCCATCCGATGGCCGGCAGTGAGCGGACCGGACCGATCGCGGCCTCGGCCGACCTGTTCGACGGTCGTGCGTGGGCGGTGACGCCGCACGGGACCGCCGCGCCATCCGCGGTACGCCGGGTCGAGGCCCTGGTGGCGGCCTGTGACGCCGTACTCGTGTCGATGGACCCGGCCGACCATGATGCGGCGGTGGCCAGGATCTCCCACCTCCCGCACGTCCTGTCAGCGCTCGCGGCGGCCCGGCTGGTCGACGCGCCGGCCGATCATCTGACGCTCGCCGGGCAGGGTCTTCGTGACGTGACCCGGGTGGCCGGCGGTGACCCGGCGTTGTGGCAGCAGATCCTGTCGGCCAATGCGGTCTCGGTGTCCGCGCTGCTGCGCGACGTACGCGGCGACCTCGACCGGCTGATCGCCGAGCTGGACGGGTCGGCGCCGTCGCTGCAGCCTTGGCTGGCGCGTGGCGTTGCGGGCACCACGACCATCCCCGGCAAGCACGGTGGCCCGGTGCGGACCGAGGCGCCGGTCTTCGTCGTCGTACCCGACCGGCCGGGTGAGCTGGCCCGGCTGTTCGCCGAAACCGGCGCGGCGGGGGTCAACATCGAGGACATCCGGATCGACCACGACCCCGGCCGGCCGGCCGGTCTGGTCGAGCTGAGCGTGGGCGAGGGTGCGGCCGACGGGCTGGTCGCGGCGCTCGAGGCACAGGGCTGGATCGCGCACCGGTAACCTTGCTCGTTGGCGGTACCGACGACGAGATGAGTAGAACGTGCAAGGCAGGTCCGGCGACCTCGTGGTCGCGGTCGACGGTCCCTCGGGGTCCGGCAAGTCCAGCACCTCGCGCGGCGTCGCGCGGGCCCTCGGCCTGCGCTACCTCGACACCGGCGCGATGTACCGCGCGCTGACCTGGTGGCTGTTGCAGTCCGGGGTGGACGTCGACGACCCGGCCGCGGTGGCGATGGCGGCCAAGGAGCCCGAGATCGTGAGCGGCACCGACCCGGACGCGCCCACCATCACGGTGGACGGTGCGGACGTGTCCGGCCCGATCCGTACCCCCGAGGTGACCGCTGCGGTGAGCGTCGTCAGCGCGGTGCCCGAGGTGCGTGCGGTCCTCGTGGGACTGCAGCGCGAGATCATCGGCGAGGGCGGGATCGTGGTCGAGGGTCGCGACATCGGGTCCGTCGTGATGCCCGACGCCGCGCTCAAGGTGTTTCTGACCGCGCACGCAGCGGCGCGTGCGGAGCGCCGTACGGCAGAGCTGGCGCCCGGCAGCGCGACGGTGGATGCCACCGAGGCCGACCTTGCCCGCCGCGACCGGATCGACTCGGGGCGGGCCGCGTCCCCGTTGGCCAAGGCCGAGGACGCGGTCGAGGTAGACGGGACCGACCTGACCCTCGACGAGGTCATCGCCACGATCGTCGGTCTGGCGAGGGACTCTCGCCGTGTCTCCTGACCACCGCGACCTGGTCGGCACCGACTCGGTCGCACCCCCTGCGTCCCTCCTTGGCCGGGTTGTGCGGCCGCTGGGCCGGGCCATTCTCAACGCGCGTTGGGACGTCCACGTGCATGGTGCCGAGTACATCCCAACGACCGGGCCAGTGCTGCTGGCCTCCAACCACATCGGTGCTCTCGACGGCCCCCTGCTGGTGGCGGTGGCGCCGCGGATGGTGCACGCGCTGGTCAAGCACGAGATGTTCGACGGCCGCACCGGTCCGCTGCTGCGCGCGCTCGGCCAGATCAAGGTGGAGCGCTTCGGCATCGACCCGGCCGCGGTGAAGAGCGCCGTCCGCGTGTTGCGTGACGGGGGCGTCGTCGGCATCTACCCGGAAGGCACGCGCGGCGCGGGGGACGTCGCCCACGCGCACCTGGGGTTCGCGTACCTGGCGATGGTGACAGGTGCACAGGTGGTGCCGGTGGCCAACCTCGGCACGCGCGAACCCGGCGCGTCGTCGTCGTCGGTGCCGGGCCGGGGCACCAGGTTTGACGTCTTCTTCGGACCGGGGGTCGACGTGGCGAGGACGCCGTGGCCGCGCCGTCGGGATGAGGTCGAGCCGCTGGCCGAGCAGCTGCGGCAGCGGCTCGCCCGGCACGTGGAGTACGCCGTCGAGCTCACCGACCGCGCGCTGCCTGGCCCGGTGTCGGGTGGCCACCCTGACGAGTCCGCACCAGGCGAGCCCATGGTCGGGCCGGCCGCGTAGAAGGAGCACGATGACACAGCAGCCGGACAACGGCAGCGGGACCGGCGACGGGCAGGTCGGCCCGTTGCCGGTGCTTGCCGTCGTCGGGCGCCCGAACGTCGGTAAGTCGACGCTCGTCAACCGGATCCTCGGCCGGCGGGCGGCCGTGGTCGAGGACGTACCCGGCGTCACCCGTGACCGTGTCGCCTACGACGCGACCTGGGGCGGGCGTTCGTTCACCGTCGTCGACACCGGTGGCTGGGACCCCGACGCGCGCGGTCTCGCCGAGCGGATCACCGCGCAGGCCGAGGTGGCGGTCGGCCTGGCCGATGCCGTGCTGTTCGTCGTCGACGCGACGGTCGGCATCACCGACGCCGACGAGTCCGTCGTACGCGTCCTTCGCAAGTCCAAGAAGCCGGTCGTGCTCGCCGCCAACAAGGTCGATGACCAGCGCGGTGAGCTGGAGGCCGCCGGTCTGTGGAACCTCGGCCTCGGCGAGCCGCGCCCGGTCTCCGGGCTGCACGGACGGGGGAGCGGTGATCTGCTCGACGCGATCCTCGCCGCCCTGCCCGAGGCGCCGGCCGAGGACTGGGACGCGGTCGGTGGTCCACGCCGGGTCGCGATCGTCGGCAAGCCCAACGTCGGCAAGTCGAGCCTGCTCAACCGGCTGGCCGGCGAGGAGCGCGTGGTCGTCGACGACGTCGCGGGTACGACCGTCGACCCGGTCGACGAGCTGGTGCGCCTCGGCGGCCGTACCTGGACGTTCGTCGACACCGCGGGCATCCGTCGCCGGGTCAAGGAGGCGTCCGGTCACGAGTACTACGCCAGCCTGCGCACGACGGCCGCCGTCGAGCGGGCGGAGGTCGCGCTGGTCGTGGTCGACGCGAGCCAGCCGATGACCGAGCAGGACCAGCGGATCATTACCGCTGCCGAGGAGGCCGGTCGCGCGCTCGTCGTCGCGTTCAACAAGTGGGACCTGGTCGACGAGGAGCGCCGGCACTACCTCGACCGGGAGATCGAGCGTGACCTGGTACGGGTGCAGTGGGCGCCGCGGGTGAACATCACGGCCCGCACCGGCTGGCACGTCGACCGGCTCGTACCCCATCTCGACGCCGCGCTGGCCGGGTGGGAGACGCGGGTCGGCACCGGTGCGCTCAACTCGTTCCTCGGCCGGCTGGTCGCGGCACGTCCGCATCCGGTGCGAGGCGGGAAGCAGCCCCGCATCCTGTTCGGTACCCAGGCATCGGTGGCGCCACCGAAGTTCGTCCTGTTCACGACCGGGCTGCTCGAGGCGTCGTACCAGCGCTTCGTCGAGCGTCGGCTGCGGGAGGAGTTCGGGTTCGTCGGGACACCGATCCACCTCACCGTGCGACCCCGCAAACGCGAGCGGAAGTAGCCGATTCTGAGCCGTGGTGGCCGTGCGGTAACGTTCACTCCGCCCGACGGCCGGCTGGTCTCGTGGGCAGCGGGCTGTGGCGCAGTTTGGTAGCGCACTTGACTGGGGGTCAAGGGGTCGCAGGTTCAAATCCTGTCAGCCCGACCGACGAAACCGCCTCTGACCTGCGGAAACGCAGATCAGAGGCGGTTCTCTTACTTGAACCCGAAGTCCCTATTCCGCACTTATTCCGCAAGTATTCGCGGCGGACGTCGACTCAGTCAGCCTCAGGGCGAGCCAGTTCTTCGAGCACGTGGGCGACGTCAGCCGCGATGGCCGGCTTGGAGATGTAGAACTCGCGGGTGATGGCGGGGGAGGAATGGCCAAGTTGCCGGGAGGCGGTCTCGGCGTTGACCCGCTCCGAGATCAGGGTCGCCACCGTCTTGCGGAACGTGTGCGGGGTGACCCAGTCCAGCCCGGTATCCTTGCGGATCTGCCGCCAACGGCGCTCCACGTTGTTGACCTGCTGCCAGGTGCCGTTACGGGTCGGGAACACCGCGTCGATGTGATTCTCTCGCGCTGCCGCCAGACGGCGCCTGAGCACTGCCATGGCGAAGTCCGGAAGCACGACCGTTCTCACGCTCGAGTCCGACTTTGGGCTGGCCTTGCGATAGGTGCCCTGGCCCGGCTCGGTCTTGATCGTCCCGTTGATGGTGAGGTGCGGACGGTTGGCATCGAGTGCGACGTCGACCCACCGCAGCGCGAGGACCTCGCCAATCCGCGCTCCGGTCGCGAGCATCAGGTCGATGATGTCCGCCATGTCGCTGGACGCCTTGGGTCCCGGCCGCTGCTGTGCCGTCCACGCACGTAGAGCCTCGCGGACGGTGTTGAGGTCCTCCGGGGTGAGTGACCGGGCTTCGGACTTCTCCCGGTGGATGCGAGACGTCTGCTGGACCGGATTGACGCTGAGCGCGTCGTGACGGACCGCCATCCCCAACATCGCGCCCATCACCACCTTGGTCTTTCGCTCGTCGCCCGAAGCCGGACGAGGAACAGATCCAGTCGACTGGTCGTCACCTCGCGAAGACGGAGGCCGCCCAGCTCAGGGAGGACGACCCTATTGAGCACGCCCTCGTACTCATTGATCGTCGTGGACTCGATCCGGCCCTCGTCGCGTAGATACTTGAGCCACAGGGCTGCGAGCTTCGCAATGGTGGTCTCTGCGGTGATCGCCTGCTCCGTCGGGGTCGCCCGGGCGACCAGCTTCTCACGCAGCGCACGCTCGGCGGCCGCGGTGGTCGTTCCGGTCGCCGTGACCTCCCGGGTCACGCCGTCCTTGTCCCGGATCCGAGTGTGTGCCCGGTACGCACCGTCGCGAACCCGTTTGGTTCGGATCGTGCCCCAGGTGCCCAGTGATGTCGGTGGTCGTCCGCGTCCCATGTCGCCACCCCCTTCAGCGCGGCCGGCTCGACCGGGACAGCGAGACGCCGTCTGCTGCTCGCTGCTCGGGGACGGCCAGGGTGTCGTCGAAGTTCTCGACGTGCTCGGCGACCCAGGCGTCCAGATCGGAACGGCGGTAGCGCAGGCAGCCGCCAAGCTTGACCGCGCGCGGACCGAAGCCGGCTCGCCGTGTCCGCCACGTGTACAGCGTCGCCTTCGGGATCGAGAGGTACGCCGCCGCCTGGTCGATGGTGAGGATGCCGCCCTCCACGTTGGTGTCGATCGTTGCGCTCATCATGTGCTCCTTCGTCGTGACGAGGACAGGTTTGCCCTCGTGACTGAAGGTGTGCACCGGCAACCGGCATGCCTGTGGAGGAACCCCGGTTGTAGTGGGGCCATGGAGACTCGGCGCCCTGACCGGCCATGAAGTCGAGACCGCGGTGGCTACGAGCCGCTCGTGGGTGCTCTGTAGCGCTCAGGCTTGCTGTGGCTTGATCTCTTAGCCAGAGGTCGCGGGTTCAAATCCCGCCCCCGCTACGAATTCAGGCTCGGATTCCCTTGGGATCCGAGCCTGAAAGCTTTTGAGACTTGATCCGGTCATCACTTAGTCATCACGTACTCCGCCCACACGCCGCCTTCGTGGCCGCGTCCCCGAGCACGCATGGATCGACTCCGGTCGTCGTGGAACAACTCGGAACCGTCCGCCCACCTAG
>WHTB01000377.1 GCA_009379735.1 Propionibacteriales bacterium | reverse complement strand
GCTCCAGCTTGCCGACCTCCTGCAGCGCGGCTTCGCGGACCTTGTCGGGCAGGTCGGCGGCCTCGACCCGGGCCCGGTAGTCGTCGGAGCCGTCGGGCTCGCCCTCGCCGAGCTCCTTGCGAATCGCGGCGAGCTGCTGGCGGAGCAGGTACTCCCGCTGGGTCTTGTCCAGCTGCTCGCGGACCTCGTCACCGATCTTGCTGGAGACCTCCTCCTCGGCGAGCCGAGCCCGGGTCCACTCGAGCAGCAGCTCGAGTCGTTCGGCGACGTCGAACGACTCCAGCAGCTGTGTCTTCTGCTCGCGGTCGAGCCACGACGCGTAGCCGGCGCTGTCGGTCAGCTCGGCCGGGTCGGTCATCCGGTGCACGGCGTCGATGACCTGCCAGGCCTCGCGGTGCTGCAGCAGCGATAGCAGCAGGGTCTTGTACTCGGCGGCGAGATCGCGGGTGCGGTCGTCGACCGGGGCGTCCTCGAGGGTGCTGACCTCGACCCACAGGGCGGCGCCCGGACCGGTCACGCCGGCCCCGATCCGTCCGCGGCGCAAGGCGCGTACGACGGCTGCCGGCGCACCACCAGGGAGCCGGCCGATCTGGACGATCTCGGCCACCACACCGACCCCGCCGTAGCGACCGTCGGGGCGCGGCACCAGCAGGACCCGGGAGTTGTCGGAGTCCCCGGTGCGCGCGGCGTCGACGGCCGCCTGGCGCTCCGAGTCGAGCTCGAGCGGCACGACCATGCCGGGCAGCACGACGTCGTCGACCAGCGGAAGTACGGGCAGCGAGTGAGTGCTCATGGTTCCCCTTATCCGTGAATGCTCATCTAACTGCTGGCGGGTCTCCCGCATTCCCGGCCGGACATAAGTGCAACCTCGGCGCGAGGATCTGAGGGGAGATGGGCTGGTCTCTGTACCGTCTGGACGGTATAGTTGAGTGCATGAGCTCAGCCCGGACCCGCATCACCGACGCCGCGATGGCCCTGGCCGCCCGCCACGGCGTCTCGTCCCTGACCCTCGACGCGGTCGCCGCCGAGGCGGGTGTCAGCAAGGGCGGCCTGCTGTACCACTTCAAGACCAAGGAGGCGCTGCTGGCCGGGCTGGTCGAGGCCGCCATGGCCCGCTGGTCCGACGACGTCGACGCGGCCGCGGCAACCGATAGCGAGCCAGCCGGCCGTGCCGCCCGGGCCTACGTAACGGCCTGCGACTCCGACGACGACCCGGCGCGCGAGCTGGCCCTGCTGGCGGCCGCGGCGCTCGACGGCGGCTCGGTCGGCGCCTGGCGCGACGCCGTGCGGACCTGGACCGAGGGCGAGGACGACATCGACCTGCTGGTCACCCGGCTCGCTGCCGACGGGATGTGGCTGGCCCGCGCGCTCGGCCTGTACGACCTCGACCGCACCCGGATCGTCGCGGTCACCGAGCGGCTCGCCGCACTGACCCGGCCGGAGCCCGCGCCATGATGACGTGGATCCTGCTCAGCATCGCCATCGTCAGCGAGGTGGCTGGCACGCTGTCCATGCGAGCGTCGGAGGGCCTCACCAGGCTGCCGTGGCTCGGGGCGACGGTGGTCGGCTACCTCGTGGCGTTCAGCCTGCTCGCCCAGGTCCTCAAGCTCGGCATGCCGGTGGGCATCGCGTACGGAGTCTGGGCGGCGATCGGGATCGCCGCCACGGCAGTCCTCGGTCACCTGATCTGGGACGACCCGCTCACCTGGACGATGGCCCTCGGCATCGCGCTGATCATCGGCGGGGTGCTGCTGGTCGAGACCGGAAACCACTGACCGGCCGGACCTCAGTCGACCCGTCGCTGCTCGTCGGTCCAAGCGAGGTAGCTGCTCGGGTCGCCGGACGCCCGCGCGCCGGAGTCGAGCCAGGCCCGCAGACCGTCCGGGTTTCGCCGCTCGATCTCGTCGAGGTACTCCTGCCGGGCCTGCACCAGCCGAGCCCGGTTGGCGAGCGACAACGGCCGCTGAAGGGCGGTGTAGCTGATCCGCCAGGCCAGGCACAGTCCGTCGTCACTGAGCTCGGCTGCGGCGGAGGCCGGGGGCGCAGCCGAGGTCGTGGCCGGCTCCGTCTCGGGTGCTCGCGGCGGGCTCGCCCGGTGGGGCTCGCGGTGGCCGAGGCGGGTCCGGCAGAACCTGAGCGCCGACGGCGAGGTGGCCACGGCCAGCGCCACCACCAGGAACGCCCAGGTCCGCAGCACCAGGCACAGCCCCACGACACAGACAGCACCGGTGCCGCCGAGGAGCGCCACGGTTACCAGGCGGCGGATCGAGGAGCGCCACGGCACCGGGCCACCGTCGGCCGCGCCGATCCAGCGGCTTGCGGTGACGGCAGCGGTGACCGTCGTCGCACAGCCGAAGAAGACGAGCACGGCGAGGGTCGACCAGGTCAGCACGGCCGCGACGAGTCCGAACGAGGCGACGACTCCGACGACCACGAGCCACGCGCTCCGATGCAGCCCTGCCCACGACCACTCGCCTCGGGGTCGCCAACGCACCATCGTGGTCCTCCAGCCCTCACGGGGGGAGTACCCATCCACGGGTGAGTTAATGCCGCAAAGTCCGAGCCCGCGTCGTCAACCTGGTGAGTGTGCGGGAGCCCTGACTGCGCGAGCAGGGCTCCCGTACACCTTGTGTTAGGCAGCCGGCCCCCGACCCCTTCGGCACCTCTGCTCAGCGATGTGCAGATCGGTGTGACCAGACATCAACACCACCGGCTCTCGACACGTAGGAAGGGCAGGCTGCTCACCACTGAGCCCGACCGTGCCACGCGCGCTCGTCGTCGGCAACAGAGCACGACTACCGTCTTGGGAAGCGGTCCCGTTTCGCTCACCATCCGGACGCTCTTCGACGGCTCTCGACACCCCGGTTCCTCCTGCACCTTTGGCAACGCCCGCCACGCAGCCTGCCCCACGCAGCATGATGGAGATGCGGAGGAATCCCACACCGCGGCGGGAGGTGCCCGGTGGCCGATACGGACCTGCGTCCCGGCCGGCTCCGGCAGGGCCCGGCACGCCTGATCATGGCCTGCGTGCTGCTCGCCATCGCGCTGCGAGCACCGTTCGTCGGGGACCCGTTGGACCGCGACGAGGCCGGCTATCTGCTGGTCGCGCGGCACTGGCACGGTGACGGGCCGCACCTGTACGGCGACCTCTGGGTGGATCGGCCGCCGCTGCTGATCCTGTACTACCGGCTGTCCGACTCGATCGCCGGTGAGACGGGCGTACGCCTGCTCGGCTGCCTCGTGGTGACGCTGCTCGTGCTGGGCGCCGCACTCGCCGGCCGGCAGCTCGGGGGGAAGGCCGGGGCCGGGTGGGCAGGGCTGATCGCCGCCGCGCTGGGGTCCTCGTACGCCCTCGCCGCCGAGACTGTGAACGCAGAGCTGCCGGCCGCCGCCCTCGTCATGGTGAGCTGTGCCTCGACGCTCACCGCGGTACGGGGACGCGTGCGGACGCAGTACGTCCTCGGGCTGGTGGCCGGGGTCTCGGC
>WHTB01000268.1 GCA_009379735.1 Propionibacteriales bacterium | reverse complement strand
GCCTTGAGCCGCGGACGGATCGGGGCCGGCGTGACCGGCCCCGGTGCCGCCCTGTGGGTCGAGGTCAGCACCGTCGAGGACGCCCCGGTCGACGACCGCATCCGCGAGCTCGCCGCCGAGTACAAGACCCTGCTGCTGTCGCTGCTGCAGCACCGCGAGGCCTGGCAGGTCATCGACGCCGTGCACCGGATGACCGATCCGGCCGAGCTGACCGACAGCGCCGGCTACGCGTCGTGGCTCGACCGCGAGCAGAAGACCCGGCTGCTGGAGTCGTTCGACGTCGCCGAACGACTCGAGCTGCTGCTCGAGTGGACCCGGGCCCGGCTCGCCGAGGAGGAGGTCTCCAGCAAGATCGGTGACGAGGTCCGCGAGCAGCTGGACAAGACCCAGCGGGAGTACCTGCTGCGCCAGCAGCTCGCCGCCATTCGCAAGGAGCTCGGCGAGGGCGAGCCCGACGGCTCCGACGACTACCGGGCCCGGGTCGAGGCCGCCGACCTGCCCGACAAGGTCCGCGACGCCGCGCTGCAGGAGGTCGGCAAGCTGGAGCGTGCCTCCGAGCAGTCGCCGGAGGCGGGCTGGATCCGCACCCGGCTCGACACCGTGCTCGAGCTGCCGTGGACCGTGCGTACGACCGACAACACCGACGTACCCGCCGCCCGTGGCGTCCTCGACGCCGACCACGCCGGGCTGGCAGACGTGAAGGAACGCATCACCGAGTACCTCGCCGTCCGCGCCCGGCGGGCCGAACGGGGGCTGGAGGTCGTCGGTGGCCGTGGGTCCGGTGCCGTGCTCGCGCTGGTCGGCCCACCCGGCGTCGGCAAGACGTCGCTGGGGGAGTCGGTCGCGCGCGCCCTGGACCGGAAGTTCGTCCGCGTCGCACTGGGTGGGGTGCGCGACGAGGCCGAGATCCGCGGCCACCGGCGCACGTACGTCGGTGCGCTGCCCGGCCGGATCGTGCGCGCCATCAAGGAGGCCGGTTCGATGAACCCGGTCGTGCTGCTCGACGAGGTCGACAAGATCGGGGCGGACTACCGAGGCGACCCGGCCGCCGCTCTGCTCGAGGTCCTCGACCCGGCCCAGAACCACACCTTCCGCGACCACTACCTCGAGGTCGAGCTCGACCTGTCCGACGTGCTGTTCCTGGCGACCGCGAACGTCGCGGACACGATCCCGGCGGCATTGCTCGACCGGATGGAGCTCGTCCGCCTCGACGGCTACACCGAGGACGAGAAGGTCGTCATTGGTCGCGACCACCTGTTCTCGCGGCAGCTCGAGCGCGCCGCGTTGCGGCCCGACGAGGTCACGCTGACCGACGATGCACTGCGCCTGATCGCGTCCGAGCACACCAAGGAGGCGGGAGTACGCCAGCTCGAGCGGGCGCTCGCCAAGGTGCTGCGCAAGGTGGCGACCCAGCTCGCGTCCGGCCAGGCCGAGGCCCCGGTCACGGTGGACGTCGCGGAGTTGCGCGGGTACCTCGGCCAGCCGCGGTTCACCCCGGAGTCGGCGCAGCGTACGTCGGTGCCCGGTGTGTCGACCGGGCTGGCGGTCACCGGCGCCGGCGGCGACGTGCTCTTCGTCGAGGCCGCCGCGATGCCGGGTGAGCCCGGTCTGTCGCTGACGGGTCAGCTCGGCGACGTGATGAAGGAGTCGGGCCAGATCGCCCTGTCCTACCTGCGGGCCAACGGCGCGCGGCTCGGCATCCCGGTCGACGCCCTGCGCGAGCAGCGGGTCCACCTCCACGTACCCGCCGGAGCCGTGCCCAAGG
Organism: Propionibacteriales bacterium; assembly: GCA_009379735.1. Lineage (GTDB taxonomy): Bacteria > Actinomycetota > Actinomycetes > Propionibacteriales > Nocardioidaceae > WHTB01. The sequence goes on along the minus strand of WHTB01000268.1, from coordinate 4,464 downwards.
ACGGCCCGTCGGCCGGAGTCACCATGACCACGGCGATGGCGTCGCTGCTGACCGGGCGTCCGGTGCGCAGCGAGGTCGGCATGACCGGCGAGGTCTCGCTGACCGGCCGGGTGCTGCCGATCGGGGGCGTCAAGCAGAAGCTGCTGGCTGCGCACCGCGCCGGTCTCACCGAGGTGGTGCTTCCGCAGCGCAATGAGCCGGACCTCGACGACGTACCCGCGAGCGTGCTCGAGGAGCTGACCGTGCACCTGGTCGGCGACGTCTCCGAGGTGCTGGAGCACGCCTTGGCGCCGTCCGTCCAGCATCCGGTCGCCGAGGTCGCCTGAGCGTCAGGAGCGGTAGACGACCACCCGGTCGCCGACGTGCACCTGGTCGAACAGCGAGGCGATCGCGTCCCGGTTGCGCACGTTGACACAGCCGTGCGACGCGCCGTTGTAGCCGTTGGCGGCGAAGTCGGGCGAGTAGTGGACGGCCTGCCCGCCGCTGAAGAACATCGCATACGGCATCGGGGTGTCGTACAGCGAGGACACGTGGTCGCGTGACTTGGAGTTGACGCTGAACGCTCCCTCGCGGGTCGGTGTCAGCTCGGAGCCGAAGCGTACGTCGAGCGCCATCCGTACGTTGCCGCCGATGACCCAGCGGAGGCTGTTGGACGACTTGTCGATGCAGAGGACCCGACCGGTCGTGCAGCGCGGGTCGAGGGCCGCCGGACCTCCCGACGAGACGCGGTTGTGCAGCTCGTCGTTGGTGGGCTCACGGGTCATGCCGAGCAGCAGGTCCCAGGTGCGCTGGTCGACGTTGCCGGTCACTGGGATGCCGCGCTTGTCCTGGAAGCCCTTGACCGACGCGACGGTCGTGTCGCCGTAGGTGGGCGTGACCTGCTCGCTGAACCAGCCGATCTGCTTGAGCCGGGCCTGCAGCTCCCGCACCCGGTCGCCGCTGGTGTTCGGCCCGATGATGGTCGGCCCCGGGCGCAGGATGTTGTGCTTCTCGTCGTGGGTCGGCGTCTCGGTCATCGCGACCAGCCGCTGCCACGTGCGGCGGTCGACCTTGCCGGACGCCCACAGCTTGCGCTTGGCCTGGAACCCCTTGACCGCGTCGCGCGTGGCGCCGTCGTACTGACCGGTGATCTTCGGCTCGAGGTACCACTCCAGGTCCTGCAGCCGCACCTGCAGCTCGCGCACCTTCTCGCCCCGCGACCCGACCGCCAGCAACGGCTTCGGCTTCGGCTTCACGGTGGGCGTCGCGGCCGGCGTCGGCGTCTCGGTCGGCGAAGCCGTGACCCTGGGCTCCGCCTGGGGCACCGTCTTGTCGCGGTCCTCGGTCAGCTTGTTGACCCCGTACGCCGCCCCGGTCGCCACCGCCACGGCGAGCACCGCCGCCGCGATCCCGGTGCCGATCGCTCGTCCTCTTCCCACGGTCGTCCTTCCGTACCGGCCCCACCCAAAGGGATGCCGTGTTCACCCTGTTGACGCTTATCGTGCCGGTTTGGTTGCAGAAGTGGCGCTGATCCTGCCACGACACGCCAGGATGCGGTCGGAATAGGGTGACGTAGTGGAGCGGGACGTGGAGATCCGGGACGAGTCGATCCGGCTCGGTCAGCTGTTAAAGCTGGCCGACCTGGTCGACAGCGGCGCCGACGTCAAGGCGCTGCTCGCCGACGGCGCGGTGACCGTCAACGGCGAGCCGGAGACACGGCGCGGGCGACAGCTGGTTGTCGGCGACGTCGTGTCCTTGGGTGATGTGCACGTGCAGGTGCGCTGATGCCCGAGCCCAGTGCAAGGGCCTAGCGAACGAGCTCAGTGAACGCCGACGAGGTCGACGACGAAGATCAGCGTCTCGCCGGGCGCGATCGCGCCACCGGCGCCCCGGTCGCCGTACGCCAGGTGGGGTGGGATGACCAGCTTGCGACGGCCGCCGACCTTCATCCCGTCGACGCCCTGGTCCCACCCGGGGATCACCCGTCCGGTGCCGAGCTGGAACTCCAGCGGCTCGCCGCGGTTGTACGAGGCGTCGAACTCCTCGCCGGTGGAGAAGGACACGCCGACATAGTGGACCTGCACATGGGACCCGGCGCGCGCCTCGTCGCCGCCGCCCACGGCGAGGTCGGTGACCTCGAGGTCACCCGGAGGCTGGCCGTCCGGGAAGTCGATCTCTGGCTTGTCAGGCATGACCCGCAGACTACAAGGCGGACCTACTGGGTGTTCGCGACATAGTTGGTGAGCTGGTCACGCTCGAACTCGAGCTCGCCGATGCGCGACTTGACGACGTCGCCGATGCTGATGATGCCGGCCAGCCCGCCGTCGACCAGGACGGGTACGTGGCGGATGCGGTGCTCGGTCATCAGATGCATCAGATGGTCGACGCTCTCACCGGGCTCGCAGCTGCGCACCTCGGCGGTCATGATGTCGCTGACCGGTGCGTCGAGCACGTCGGGATCGCTCGCGAGCCGGCGGACCACGTCGCGCTCCGACACGATGCCCTGCACGGTGGTGCCGTCGGTGGTGACGACGAGTGCGCCGAGGTTGTGCTCGTTGAGCAGCGCGACGAGATCACGGACGGTGGCCTCGGGCACGATCGTGATGACGTTGGCACCCTTCGTCTGGAGCACTTGGTTGATGCGCATCCATAACCTCCTCGGCATTGGACCCCTACCCGCAGGTTAGTGCGGCCGGTGCCACGTGCGGTAGATGGTTGGATGGCCCGCATGTCCGTCACCAGCGTCGATCCGCGTCCTGAGACGCCGACCGTCGCTGCCGGCGTGCTGCTCCCCGCCGCCGGGATGGCCTGGCTGACGGTCGTGCTGCTGGTCGACTCGGGGGCCGGGCTCTGGGTGCAGCGGGCCCTCGGCGCCGTTACTTGGGTCGTGCTGCTGGCGGTGCTCCATCGCGAGACGACGCTGGTGCGCACCCAGGCCTGGGTCGTGATGGCCTTCGCGACCGCTGTCGAGTACACGTTCTCGCCGCTGCTCGAGGTCTACCTGTACCGGTTCGAGAACGTGCCTGCGTACGTCCCGCCGGGGCATGGACTGGTCTACCTCGCCGCGCTGGCGATCGGCCGTACCGACGTCGTCCGCCGTCACCTCGGCCGGTGCGCGACGGCGGTCGTGCTGGTCGGCGGGATCTACGGCGTCTACGGTCTGTGGTTCGCCGAGCGCACCGACGCACTCGGGGCGTTCTGGTTCTGCTGCCTGCTGGGCTTCCTGGCCTGGGGGCCCTCGCGCGGTCTGTACGTCGGCGCGTTCCTCGTCGTGACGTACCTCGAGGTCGTGGGTACGGCGTTGGGCACGTGGACCTGGCAACCGGTCGACCCGACCGGGCTGGTGCCTATCGGCAACCCGCCCTCCGGTGCGGCCGGGGGCTACGGCTGGTTCGACTTGGCCGCCCTGCTGCTCGCCCCCCGCCTGCTGGCCCGCCGCCCTCGGTGAGTGTGACGCTTTCGACGCGACACGCGGGCGTGTCGGTCGGAAACGTCACACTCAGCGAGCTCCAAAGAACTGTTTGACGGTTAGCGACGAGCACGGCTAACCTCCAAACATGTCTTTGGATGTCAAGGGTTTCCGGGCCATCGCGCATCCGGTCCGGCTGCAGATGCTGTCCCTGCTGACCGGCGCCGCGATGAGTGCGGCCGAGCTGGCCCGCGAGCTGGGCATCAGCCAGGCCAACGCGTCGTACCACCTGCGGACGCTGCACGCGGCCGGCCTGGTCCACGAGGTCGGCCGGGAGACGGTGCGGGGAGGCGTCGCCAAGCGCTACCGCTACGTCGTCGACGAGGACCAGGGCGAGGGCAAGGGCAAGGGCCGGGACCAGCGCCGGGCCCCTCACCCGGAGGGGGTCCGGCTCTACGCCGAGGCCATCGCCGCCGAGCTGGTCCGCCGGTCCGCGTACCGCCGCGCCGACAGCCGGACGACCAGCGCCGACGCCGACCTGTGGGTCGAGCCGCAGGTGTGGGTGGAGGTCTGCGACCGGGTCGGGGAAGCGATGCGAGACCTGCACACCGCGGCGAAGCCACCCCGCACCGAGGGCACGCAGCGGGTCTCCACGAGCGTGATGCTGTTCGCGATGGACGACGACCGGTGAGGTGGAGCGAGTCCCTGCGGCCGTTGGCGGATCCGCCGTTCCGCAGGTTCCTGGCCGGGCGCACGATCGACCTGCTGGGCAACTGGATGGCTCCGGTCGCAGTCGCGTTCGCGGTGCTCCACATCGGCGGCGACGCGGGCGACCTCGGCATCGTGTTGGCGGCGCGGAGCATCCCGCTGATCGTCTTCGTGTTGTACGGCGGGGTGATCGCCGACCGGTTCCCGCGGCATCGCGTACTCGTCGTCGCCTGTGCGCTGTCGGGCGCGGTGCAGGTCCTGGCGGCCGCCCTGCTGATCGGCGACGTGGCGACGGTGGCGACGCTGGCCGCGGTCGAGGCGGTGCACGGGTCGGTGTCGGCGTTCACGATGCCGGCCATCCACGGGAT
>WHTB01000379.1 GCA_009379735.1 Propionibacteriales bacterium | reverse complement strand
GGAAAGAAGCCGGGATCAGTCGACCAGCCGGAACAGGTAGGCGAACGCGCTCTGGGTATACGCCACCCCGGTCCCGCGTCGGCGGATCTCCTCGGCTGTCTTCGCGCGACCTGGCTTCGGACGCAGGTACGCGTGCAGCCCGACGTCGGTCAGCTCGAACCCGCCGGCGCTCGTCTGCACGGCCGCGACCACCTGCCACGACGGGTCGAGCGCCACCACGGACGCGTCGCCGTGGCTCGAGTTGGCGAGCAGCAGCCCGCCCGGCCGCAGGTAGCGACGGCAGGCGTCGGAGACCAGCCCGGCGAACAGCGAGATGAGCAAGTCGACCGAGCCGTCCTCGACCGGCAGGTCGGTCGTGTAGTCGGCGTGCACGAAGTCGACCGCAGGCTGCTGCGCGTACGACGTCCGCCCGGCCAGCTCACTGCGTACCAACGGCTCGTCGGCGAAGTAGCGGGCCGCGTGGTCGTCGGTGTCGACGTACGTCGTGTGCGGGAACGCGGTGGACGGCGCCAGGTCGACATAGCTGCCGGGATAGAGCGCCGTGTGGACGTCATGGGCGGCGGCGATCGCGGCGAACAGCGGGCTGCGGTCACCGATCCCGGTGCGAAAGGTGCTCCAGCAGATGCTCGGCCCGGACATGGGACCAGCAGAGCACACTCACGGCTAGCGTGAGTGCCGTGCGAAGGACACCTGCGACCGTTATCAGCACGATCTGGTTCGCACTCGCTCCCGGTCTGGTCTCCGGCTTGGTCCCCTGGCTACTCACCGGGTGGCGAATGGGCCGCCCGCTTGGGTACCTGTTCCCCCTCCGGCTGGCGGGGATCGCGCTCGTGGTCGCCAGTGGTGCGGTGCTCGTCCATGCGTTCGCCAGGTTCGTCGTGGAAGGCCTCGGCACGCCCGCGCCTGCCGCGCCGCCGGAACGACTCGTGGTCGGTGGGCTGTACCGGTACGTCCGCAATCCGATGTACGTCGCCTCGGTGGCGGCCATCGTCGGCCAGCTGCTCGTCCTGTGGCGGCTCGACCTCATCTGGTACACCATCGCGGTGACGGTGGTCGTCGTCCTCTTCGTCCACCTCTACGAGGAGCCGCGACTGCGTGCCCAGTTCGGTTCCCAGTACGCGGAGTACCAACGGAGAGTCGGACGCTGGTTCCCGCGGCTCCGCTAGCGCAGGCCGTACGCCCGGATGACGGTGTGCCGGGCGGTCGCCCCGTCCGTGCCGACCGCGGTCGCCCGCAGCGACACGAAGCCGGTCCGGCCGCGCGGCGGGATGTCGGCCTGCCATCCCTGCGTCGGGTGGTGCATCACGCGGACGTCCTGCCAGGACGCGCCGTCGTCGAACGACACCTCGACGTCGAGGCTGCGCAGCGACACCGACGACACCGAGGACGCCGGAGCAGCCAGCGCGGACTTGCCGCCCTTCTTCGGCGGGAGCGCGGTCGGGCGGCTGAGCGTGATCGGGACCCGCTGCCGGTGCCGGGCCGACGCATAGTTGCGGGTGTCGACCTCGGGCGCGAACGACACCGTCGTCAGCGGCAGCATCGCCGGGTCGCCGTCCACCTGAGCGGAGTCGAAGGTCCACACCGACGTCAGCCCGGTGGAGAACGCCGACACGTCGCGCTCGGCCGACACCTCGAGCCGGTAGTGCCCCGGCTCAGCGGGTACGTCGAAGAAGCCGGCACCGGGACTGCGACTCTCGCCGACCAGCACGCCGTCACGGAACAGCCGGGTGCCACCGCCGGTCGTCGCCGAGACGCCGGGGTGACCCGACGCGTCACCGAACAGCGGGACCTCGATCGCGACGGCATTGCCCGCGCGGATGGCGTACCCACTGGTCGGCGAGAACGACGGTGCGACGACCACGTCGTTCCAGCGCTCGCGGGCGGTCGTGCCGGGGATCTGGTCGACCACGCCGCCCAGCAGCCAGCCCTCGAGGTTCCCGTCGGCGTCCTGCAGGTCGAGCTCGCTCCGCCACGGCGTGTCGGTGTTGCGGAGCTCCGTCCGGCTGAACGGCAGTGGTGTGGTCTGGGCGAACCCGCTGCCACCGCCGTGCTCGGGCAGCGCGATCCAGAACTTCACCCCGTCCTTGGCCTCGCCGTGCGAGTGGTACGTCGCGTCCACCCGGGCCAGCTGGCTGTCGGCCACCTGCTTGTCGAAGCCGTCGATCACCCGGCCGTACTCGAACCACGCCAGGTGGTAGAGCCGCTTGCTGCGCGCTAGCTCGCCGTCGGAGTCGGGGACGCCCCACAGCCCGCTGACCTCGGACACCAGCTCGTCGTCGGGCAGCCGTGGACCGAGGTGGCCGGACCGTACGCCGTCGAGGGTGTCGGTGATGATGCCGTAGCCGAGCAGGATCTGGGGAGTGCTGTGGTCGTACCCGACGACCATCAGCCCGGGCGCGACGCCCGCGTGGTCGATGTCGACCGACAGCGGCGCCGTCTCTCGGCCGTCCAGCGCCACCGTCGTGTCCTCGGTGATGTCCAGCTGCGGCTGAGCCAGCAGGGCGACCTCGCGTTGCCCCGGTCCGGCGATGAACGAGCTCAGGTGGTAGCGACCGCGCGGGATCCGGACCGTCACGCTGCCGTCGTCGTCGTACGGCTTGAAGGAGCGGAGGTGCTCCAGGTCGAACACCTCCAACGAGTACGCGCCGGTCGCGGCCCCGCTCGGGTCCTTCACCTCCAGCGTGAGGTCGTAGCTCTCCGGCTCGCGATGTACCGCGATCGGCGTGCTCAGCCGGGTGTCACCAGCGGCGGCGACGACCCACGCTGAGTAGTAACCGTCGGCTCCTTCGGGCCGGGTGTCCACCGTGACGTCGACCGTGGCGGTGCCGCCCGCCGGCACGGTCACCGACGACGTGGAGGTCGTGAACATCCCGGTGGGCGCCGCAGCGCCGTCCGGGCCGAGGGTCCGCAGGTCGAGGTCGAAGCTGAGCGACTCGGTGCCGGGGTTGTGGTACGTGAGGGTCTGGGTCTGTGGCGTGTCGTCCGCGTGCGGCCACACCGCTAAACCGGCCGACCACGCCGCCGGCTCGGCGTACGCGGTCTGCTGCACACCTCGGGCGACGTCGACCCGGCCGGCGCCTTGGGCGAACGCCCCCTGGTCGGGCTGGGGCGCGGCAGAGCCCATCAGCGCGGCCTTCAGCCGACCGGCACTCCAGTCGGGGTGCTGCTGCGTCAGGATCGCCGCGGCGCCGGCGACGTGCGGCGTCGCCATCGACGTACCGTCGAGCGAGGTGTACGCCTCGCCGGGCTCGCCGAGGTAGCCGTCCTTGGCGTTCGCGGCGACGATCGACACCCCGGGCGCGGTGAGGTCCGGCTTGAGCCCGGTGTCGCCGACCCTTGGGCCGCGGCTGGAGAAGTCGGCCAGCTGGTCGGACTTGTCGACCGCGCCGACGGTCAGTGCCGCGTCGGCGCTGCCGGGCGAGCCGATCGTCTCGTCGGCCCCGTCGTTCCCGGCGGCGATC
>WHTB01000350.1 GCA_009379735.1 Propionibacteriales bacterium | reverse complement strand
GCCGGTGAGCAGCAACGTCTGCGGGTCGACCTCGCGGATGTACCACAGGCAGGTCACCAGCAGGCCGCGCTCGGTGCCTGCGACCAGGTCGTCGAGCGTCCCCTGCGCGCCGTCGACAGACAGGGCGAGGTTGTCGATGACGGGGGTGTGGTCGAGCCCGGTCAGCTCGGCCGAGTGCCGCGACTGCAGCAGCGCGCCGAGGGTGCCGTCGGCGATCCAGTCGGTCGGCGACAGCGGCAGGCCGTTGTCGAACACGCTCAGCTCGGACGTGGACTGTGGCGCGATCACGAACGGGCTGCACTCCTGGCCGGCCAGGCCGGGGTCGGAGGACAGCCGTACGGGGTGGGGCGACAGCCGCTCACCGACGCGGGTGCCGCCCCCTGGCGTGCTGAACACCGTCTGCCCCTCGTGCGCGTCGCGGGCGCCGGAGATCCAGTACAGGTAGATCATCAGGTCGGCAACGGCGGTCGGCGGCAGCAGCGTCTCGTAGCGCCCGGCGGGGAGGTCGACCGTGCGCTCGGCCCACGCCAACCGCCGGTCGAGCTCACCGGCCAGGGCCAGCGCGTCGATGTCGGAGAAGTCGCGGGTCGCCTGCCCGACCCAGGCCGAGCGGATGAGCTCGGCGTCCTTGCCGGTGATCCCGACGTGACCGGTCGGCTGGACGTGCCGTCGGCGAAGGCCGGTCGAGGACCCGAGGTAGGTCGTGGTGACGTCGTGCTCGACGTAGCCGTACAGCACCTGGTCGGCGTCGCGGGCGTGGCCGAACGCCTCACCAAGAGCCGGTGCGAACGAGGCGAAGATGTCGATCGACGTCTCAGCGGCGGGCTCGGCCCAGTCGCCGGCGGCGTCGCCCTCGGCCAGCGGCTGCGCGTCCTCGGCCGCACCGGCACTGGCCGCCGCGGCGTCGGCGGCGGCCACGATCGCATCGACCTGCTCGCGCCTGCTGGCGCTGCGGGTGATCACACCGGCGGCAGTTCCGGTGCCGCCCGCCTTGGTGGACACCACGGTCACGGTGCTGCCATGCAGCACGCCGTTGGTGGTGAGGGTGTTGTTGGCCCAGCGCAGGTTGGCGCTGGTCGACGCGCGCAGCAGCACGACGCAGCCGTCGGACGTGGACGAGGCGAGCGCATGCTCGACGAGGTCTTGGGGTGTCGCGGTCACAGGCAAGGCCTTTCAGCGTCCGGACTCGGTGGCGGTGTTGAGGATGGTGATGTCGCGCAGCAGGGCGCTCGGGCAGCCGTGGCTGACGGGTGCGACCTGGCCGGGCTGGGCCTTGCCGCAGTTGAAGGCGCCGCCCAGCACCCAGGTGTCCGGACCGCCGACAGCCTCCATCGACCCCCAGAAGTCGGTCGTGGTCGCCTGGTAGGCGGCGTCGCGCACCTGGCCCTTGAGCTCGCCGTCCTCGATCCGGAAGAAACGCTGCCCGGTGAACTGGAAGTTGTACCGCTGCATGTCGATCGACCACGACTTGTCGCCGACGACGAACAGGCCGCGCTCGACCCGGCCGATCAGGTCCGCGGTGCTGGTGTCGTCGTCGGCCGGCTTGATTGACACGTTGGCCATCCGCTGGATCGGGATGTGGCCGGGGGAGTCGGCGAACGCGCAGCCGTTGGAGCGTTCGAGCCCCTGCATCATCGCCATCCGGCGGTCGAGCTGATAGCCGACGAGTACGCCGTCGTCGACGATGTCCCACTGCTGGCCGGCGACGCCCTCGTCGTCGTACCCCACCGTCGCCAGACCATGCTCGACCGTCCGGTCGCCGGTGACGCGCAAGGCGGCAGAGCCGTACTTCAGCGTGCCGAGCTTGTCCACGGTGGCGAACGACGTGCCCGCGTAGTTCGCCTCGTAGCCAAGGGCGCGGTCGAGCTCGGTGGCGTGACCGATCGACTCGTGGATCGTGAGCCACAGGTTCGACGGGTCGATGACGAGGTCGTACGGCCCGGGCTCGATCGACGGGGCGACGAGCTTCTCGGCAAGCAGCGCCGGCATCTCGGCGAGCTCGGCGTCCCAGTCCCACCCGGTGCCGGTGAGAAACTCCCAGCCGCGGCCGACCGGCGGCGCGATCGAACCCATCGAGTCGAACCGTCCGGACTCGGTGTCGGAGCCGTGCGCCTCGATCGCGGGTTTCAGACGCACCCGCTGCTGGGTGGTCGTGGTGCCGGCCAGGTCGGCGTAGAACTTGTTCTCGAAGACCTGCGCGAGGCTCACCGACGCATGCGCGACCACGTCGGCGGCGAGCAGCCGGTGGCTCCATTCGGTGAGGAGCGCGATCTTGTCGGCCACCGGCACCGTCCAGGGGTCGACGTCGTACGCTGAGACCCAGGTGGCCTCGGCGTACACCGGCTCGGGCGCCAGCTCGATCGTCTCGGTGTTGATCGCCTTCGCGACCTGCGCCACGTTGACCGCTTCCTCCGCGGCGCGTACGGCGGCGTCGCTGGTCAGGTTGACCGAGGACGCGAAGCCCCAGGTGCCGTCCAGGATGACGCGTACGGCGAAGCCGAGCTCCTCACCGTCGATCGCACCCTGGAGCTGGCCGTCGCGCAGGGTCAGGTCCTGCGTACGGATCCGCTCCAGCCGGAAGTCGGCGTGCTGGACCCCGAAGTCGCGGGCCCGCTGCAACGCTGCATCGGCCAGCCTGCGGAGGGGGAGCCGGAGAAACGATGGGTCGATCGGGTGCGTCGATGACATACGGCGACTTTAGCCAGCCCGTCTTCCCACCCGTCACACCAACCCCGACCAGTGAGGCTCAGGGGCGCTCCTCCCAGCTGCCGACCAGTCGGTCCGGGTTGCGGAGTGCGGGATGCGAGTCCTAGTGCGAGGACGCGGCGCTGCGTGTCTCGCCGCGGGCGTCGATCTGTTGCAGCGCCCAGCCGTTGCCATCCGGGTCGCTGAAGTAGGCGAACCCGACGTTGTTGAGGACGTCGTCGTCACGGCTGGGGCGCAGGCCCGACTCGCCGTACACCTGGACCTCGCTGATCTCGACCCCGCGCTCGACGAGCTGGGCGTGCGCCGCCCGGATGTCCGCGACCACCAGCTGCAAGCCCTTGAGGGAGCCCGGTGTCATGTCGCCGATCCCCTTGCCGACCACGATCGAGCAGCCCGAGCCCGGCGGCGTCAGCTGGACGATGCGCAGCTCGTCGCTCGGTCGGGTGTCGTGGTCGACGGTGAAGCCGAGCTGGTCTGCGTAGAAGGCCTTGGCCCGGTCCACATCCGTGACGGGTACTACGACGACTTCGAGTGTCCAGTCCATGGTGCGTTTCCCTCCGGTCGAAGCTTTCGGCGACACCACCCCTCCCAGTGTGCTGGGTGCCCAGCTGCGCTGCTAGGTGGCGACCGCGGACACCACGCCGAGGGGATCCATCGACGGTGTCTGCGAGCCGCCATCCGGCTCGCGCGTGACCGCGACCTGGGCATCGGCCGGCATGTCCTCCATCAGGTGGACCTGCCCCTGGCCGCTGCCGGTGAAGAAGGTCTGGGTCGGCTCGGCGCCGTCCTCGTCAAGCAGCCACAGCTGGTAGACCTCGCCGGGATCTGGGTCGGGCAGGGACTCCGCGAGCACCACGACGCGGCCCTGGTCCGGCCGAGCTGATCAGCGTCATCGAGCCGCCGCCGTCGAGGTCGACCCGGTCGGTGTGTGCGTCGCGTGCGGCGACGACGGCCGCGATCACTTCCTGCTTGGATGGGTCGCCGGTCCAGGCCCGCAGGCCGCCGATACCGGCGGCGGCGATCAGGACGACGGCGGCCGCCGCGGCGACCAGTATCGTGCCGCGCCGCCGCAGGAAGCTGACCGATGCCACCGGGTCGGGAGCGGTCAGCGGGGGCTGCTGGCGGGTGCGCGACACCTCGCTCATGACCCGTGCCTTGAGCTCGACCGGTGGGGCCTGACT
>WHTB01000085.1 GCA_009379735.1 Propionibacteriales bacterium | reverse complement strand
TGTCGTCGTCGCACGATGCTGCGCATCGCGCCTCCTCCTCCGCCTTGCGATGCATCCCACCGAGCGCCGCTCGCGACGGTCGGGAGTAAGGAGCCACACCCTAGGCTCTCCGGTACACCGCACGGGAGAGGCGACGTGAGCGAGACCAGCACCCTCAGCACGCCGAGGTCGAGTACGTCGACCGTGCTGCAGACCGTGGGGGTGAGCAAGTCCTTCGGTGGTGTACACGCCCTGCGGGACGTCGACTTCTCCCTGGCCGAGGGCGAGATCCATGCCCTGGTCGGGGAGAACGGCGCCGGCAAGTCGACGCTGGTCAAGGTGCTCACCGGCGTGTACGCCCCGGACGCCGGTGAGGTCCGCTTCGCCGGGCAGCGGGTCGACTTCGGCAGGCCGTCGGATGCGCAGCACGCCGGGATCTCCACGATCTACCAAGAGGTCAACCTGGTGCCGCTGCTGTCGGTGGCCCGCAACGTGTTCCTGGGACGGGAGCCCCGCAACCGGCTCGGGCTGGTCGACCTCGCGACCATGAACCGTCGGGCGACCGAGCTGGTGGAGCGGCTCGGCGTCGACATCGACATCACCGAGGAGCTGGGCCGGCTCGGGCTGGGGGCGCAGCAGATGGTGGCGCTGGCCCGCGCGATGTCGGTGGACAGCCGGGTCGTGATCATGGACGAGCCGACGTCGTCGCTGGAGGCCAAGGAGGTCGCCACCCTGTTCGAGGTCGCACGCAACCTGCGGTCCCAAGGTGTCGGCCTCGTGTTCGTGTCCCATCGGCTCGACGAGCTGTGGCAGCTCTGCGACCGGGTGACCGTGCTGCGTGACGGCCGGCTGGTGCACACCGGCGATATGCACGACCTCAACCGCGTGGCGCTGGTGTCGCACATGCTCGGCCGGGACATCCAGGAGGTCGTCCGGCACGGCGCCACCGAGTTCGGTGAGTCGCACCTGCAGGGGCGGCAGGCCGTACTCGCGGTGGAGGGGATGGACGTACGCAACCGGCTCGAGGATGTGGCGCTGACGGTGCGACCCGGCGAGGTGCTCGGGCTCGGCGGGCTGCTTGGATCCGGGCGCAGCGAGACGGTAAAGGCGATCTACGGCGCACTGCCGAAGCAGGCCGGCACGGTGCACGTCGCCGGGACCCCGGTGCGGAGTAACTCCGTGCGCTCCGCGCTCGGGTCGGGGATCGCGCTGCTGTCGGAGGACCGCAAGGCGGAAGGCATCATCCCCGACCTGTCGGTGCGCGACAACATCGCGCTGGCCGTGCTGCCACGGTTCTCGCGCGGCGGGATCGTGTCGGAGCCGAAGGTCGACGCACTCGTGGAGACGTTCATCCGGCGGCTGCGGATCAAGGCATCCAGCCCGGCGCAGCCGGTACGGGAGCTGTCCGGCGGCAACCAGCAGAAGGTGCTCCTCGCTCGCTGGCTCTGCACCGAGCCGAAGGTCTTCCTGCTCGACGAGCCGACCCGTGGCATCGACGTGGGTGCCAAGAGCGAGGTGCAGGGCCTGATCGACGAGCTGGCCGAGCAGGGGCTCGCCGTCGTGTTGATCTCCAGCGAGATGGAGGAGCTGGTTGAGGGCGCCGACCGCATCGTCGTACTCCGCGACGGTCAGGTGCATGCCGAGCTCGACGGCGCCGAGCTGACCAGCTCCGGGCTGCTCGCCGCGCTGGCCGGGGACATCTCGGCGGCCGACGCGGAGGCACAGGCCTCGACGGAGGCGGCCGATGACTGACCTGGCTACGACGCCACCGCCGCCGACTCGCGCGCAGCCCGTCCGTCGCGTCGACAGCGACTGGGTCCGGCGCAACGGCGTCTACGTCGCGCTCGCCCTGCTGGTCGCCGTCAACGTGGTGATCACCGACAACTTCGTGGACGCCGGGACCCTGCGGCTGCAGCTGATCCAGGTCGTGCCGGTGCTCATCGTGGCGCTCGGTATGGCGCTGGTGATCGGCACCGAGGGCATCGACCTGTCGGTCGGTGCGGTGATGGCTCTCGCCGCGGCGATCATCCCGCTCTACGTCGGGTACGGCGCCTCGGTCGCGATCCTCGTCGCCCTGCTCGCCGGTGCGGCGTCCGGCACCCTCGCCGGCACCCTGGTGGCCCGGGTGGGCGTGCAGCCGATCGTCGCGACACTCGGCATCATGGTCGCCGGGCGGGGGGTGGCCAACCTGATGGGCGGCGAGATCAAGACCATCCGAGAGCCGAGCATCGTGTCGCTCGGCACCGGCAGCGTGCTGGGCATCCCGTACGTCGTCTTGATCGCGGCGGTGGTGGCTGTCGTGGTCTGGTTCCTGGTGCGGCGTTCTACGTACGGCCGGCAGCTGGTGGCGATCGGCGGCAACGCCCGCGCTGCCGAGCTGGCCGGGCTCCCGGTGAAGCGGGTGCTCACCACGACGTACCTCGTCTGCGGGCTGCTCGCCGCCCTCGCCGGCGTGCTGCTCGCCGCCCGGTCCCAGGCCAGTGACCCGACCAAGGTCGGCCTGCTGATCGAGCTGTCGGCGATCACTGCGGTGGTCATCGGCGGCACGCCGCTGTCCGGCGGACAGGTGCGCATCGTCGGCACCATCGCCGGCGCCCTGCTGATGCAGCTCATCACCGCCACCCTGATCTTCCACAACATCCCCGACTCGACCGCCCAGATGGTGCAGGCGGTCATCGTGATCGCCGCGGTGTACGTGCAGATCGGCCGACGGAAGGCCGGCTCGTGACGGCCGGCACGATCGCCGAGCCGGCACCGGGCACGGCCGGGACGCCGCGGAGCACCCGCGCCAGGATCGCCCGGCTCGTGCAGCGCCAGGGAGCGCTCGTCATCCTCGTACTCGCGGCGCTGTCCGCGACGGCGGCTTTCGACTCGTTCGGCACCCAGCGCAATGTCACCAGCATCGCCGTGCAGGTGTCGTTCCTCGCGGTCGTGGCGCTGGGCATGACGTTCGTGATCCTCACCGGCGGCATCGACCTGTCGGTCGGGTCGGTGTTCGCACTCGGCGGAGTGCTGGCGGCGTGGGGGTCACAGCACGGCGCGTTGGTGGCGCTGCTGCTGCCGCTGGCGGTGTGCGGGGCCATCGGGCTGGTGCAGGGGCTGATCATCGCCCGCGGTGGGCTGCCGCCGTTCATCGTCACGTTGGCCGGGCTGCTGTTCGCCCGGGGACTGCTGCTCGCACTCACCGACGAGGGCTCGACGACGTACAAGGTGCCGGCCGGCTCGGCGTTCCGCGAGCTGGCGCAGGGCAAGCTGCTCGGCGTGAACCACTCGGTCTGGGTCGTGGTCGTGCTGTTCGCCGTCGGCGGGCTGGTGCTGCACCGGACGTCGTACGGCTCGACGGTGCTGGCGATCGGCGGCCAGGAGGACGCGGCCGACCTGATGGGGTTGCCGGTGGCGCGGACGAAGATCGTGGCGTACGTGATGTCCGGTCTGCTGGCGGGTCTCGGCGGCATCCTGATTGCGTCGTACACCTCGTCCGGCGTGACGATCCTCGGCGCCGGGATGGAGCTGGAGGCGATCGCCGCGGTGGTGCTCGGCGGAACCTTGCTGACCGGTGGTGCGGGCACCGTGCTCGGCACGCTGGTGGGCGTGCTGCTGCTGCAGGTGATCAAGAACGTCATCAACCAGGTGGGGTCGCTCGACTCCAACTGGCAGGCCGTGGTGAGCGGCTCGATCCTGCTGCTGGTGGTGACGCTGCAGCGGTATTTGGCCCGGGTCGAACGCCGCTGACCTGATTCCCTTGCGCGGCCGTTTCCCGCGGGCTTACGCTCATTCGTACCTGGTGCGCATCACGAAACGGGTTGCCTTATGCGCAACAAAGACAAGGCTGTTGTGCTGCGCGGCCTGCTCGAACGGGCCCGCTACGAGGTGCTGCCCACCGCATCCATCGAGGACACGGTGTGCGCGGAGGTGCCGCCGGGCCGCACGCTGACGGTGACGGCGTCTCCGTCCAAGGGCCTCGAGGCAACGCTGTCGCTGGCCGAGCGGCTGGTCGGCCATGGGTACGACGTGGTGCCCCATCTCGCGGCCCGGATGATCAGCGGGTCCTCGGAGCTGAAGGAGATCGTCGAGCGGCTCGTACCCCTCGGTGTCACCACGGTCTTCGTGCCGGCCGGCGACGCCGACCCGCCGGCGGGCTCGTACGAGGGCTCGGTGGAGTTGCTCGAAGACCTGACCACGCTCGGCCGGCCGTTCCCGAATGTCGGGATCACGGGGTACCCGGAGAGCCATCCGTCCATCGGTGACGACCTGACGATCCAGGCCATGTGGGACAAGCGGCACTTCGCCACCCAGGTAGTCAGCAACTTGACGTTCGACGCGGCCTTGCTGCGGACCTGGGTGACGCGGATGCGCGCGCGGGGCATCACCATGCCGCTGCTGGTCGGGCTGCCGGGGCCGGTCGAGCGGACCAAGCTGCTGGCGATGGCGACCAAGATCGGGGTGGGCGAGTCGACCAGGTTCCTGGCCAAACACAAGTCGACGTTCGCCCGGATCGCGGCGCCCGGCGGCTACAGCCCGGAGAAGTTCCTGGAGAAGGCGTCCCCGGTGCTCGGCGACCCGTTGTCGTTCGTCGCAGGTCTGCATGTCTTCACGTTCAACCAGGTGGCGGAGACGGAGCGTTGGCGGGCCGGCCTGGTCGCCCGGCTGGGCGGGCCGGTCGGCGCGGCGAGCTGAGCGGCCGGCCGCGCTCCCCGCGTTCAGGCCAGGTGCTGGTCGAGGAAGTCGACGGTGCGCTGCATCGACCGCGGCCATTGCGGCCCGAAGGCATGCGCCTCCCCGTCGTACACGTGCAGCCGGGCGTCGACACCCGCGCTCGTCAGCGCGGACAGTGTGGTCCGGCTCCACGCGATCGGGCAGCTCTCGTCGGCCGTGCCGTGATGCATCAACACCGGCTCGGTGACCCGGTTGAAGTAGGTGCGCGGGCTGACGTGCCGCCAGAACCACGGGTTGGCCTCGGGCGACCCGTACGCGGCGATGATCTGCCGAGCGGCGCCGGCGCGTTCCGGCCGGGTCCAGCGGTTGAAGTTGTCGACCGTGTCGGAGCTGACCGACGCGAACACGACCGCGGCGTCGACGAGGCCGGGCTGCACGGCGAGCGCGTTCAGGGTGACGCCGCCGCCCATCGACCGGCCCAGCAGCCCCACCCGCTCACCGTCGATCTTGGAGTTGGTGGACGCCTTGACCGCGAGTACGGCGTTGATGACGTCCTCGGTGTAGCCGAGCCGCAACCGCTGCTCCGCCGACCGGTCGGGCGACGACTGCGCATGGCCTCGATAGTCGGTGTGCAGGACGACGTACCCCTCGCGGGCGAGGTAGTCCTGCTCGCGCATCAGGCCCTGGCCGTTGTCGTAGATCGCGGGATCGATGTAGCCGTGGTTGAGGACGACCACCGGGAACGGCCCGTCGCCCCGGGGCACATTGAGGATCCCGGAGATGGTCAGACGGCCACTCTTGTACGTCGCGAAGTAGCGCGTGTACGCGTCGGTGCGGGCCAGGACCCGGCCCACCCGCAGGTCGCGCCCGTCGTACTCCTTGCGCATCAGGGCGGGCAAGGACACCGGATGGGGCGGTTTCGCCGTCCTCGTGGGACTGGGGCTGGTTTCGGTCGGGCTGGGTGACTCCGGGGCGGTCGACGTCGTCGTTGGTGACGGCGTGGCCCGTGGAGCGGACCGCTCTTCGGCCGGGGCTGAGGTGCAGGCCGTGAGTACGCCGATCAGGACGATCCACGCCATCGACTGGGGTGCGCGCATGAATCCATGGTGCCTCCGCGGGTCCAGAACACGCGCGGTCTGCGTGGTCGGGAGGAAGGCATGTGGTGGGATCGCACTAGTTCTGGAATTTCGACAGAGGGTGATTCGATGCTGCTCGAGGGCAAGAACGCGGTGATCTATGGAGCGGGTGGGGCGATCGGCGGTGCGGTCGCTCGGGCCTTCGCCGGAGAGGGGGCGCGGGTCTTTCTCACCGGCCGCACGCGGGCGAAGCTGGATGTGGTCGCCGAGGAGATCCACTCGGCCGGCGGTGCGGCCGAGGCGGCCGAGGTCGATGCGCTGGACGAGCAGGCGGTGGACGAGCACGCCGACGCGGTGGCGGCGCAGGGTGGCCTCGACATCTCCTTCAACCTGATCGCCCATGGGGACGTTCATGGGACGCCGATGGCGGAGATGCGGCCCGACGACTACGCCCGCCCGGTCGAGACCGCCGTCCGGACGACGTTCTTGACCTCGCGGGCCGCGGCCCGCCACATGATCCGGCAGCGATCGGGGGTGATCTTGGCGTTCGGCGGGTCGGGCGACCCGATGCGTGACTATTACCTGGGAGGCACTCAGGTCGCGTTCGAGGCGATCGAGTCCATGCGGCGGCAGCTGGCGGCCGAGTTAGGACCGTACGGCGTGCGGGTCGTGACGCTGCGTACGGGCGGTGTGCCCGAGACGATCCCTACCGGCGGCGACGGGCGAGCCGAGATCGTCGGCGGGATCGAGAGTCAGACCATGACGGGGCGGGCGGCGACGCTCGAGGACGTGGGGAACGTGGCCGCCTTCGTGGCTTCCGACCGGGCCCGCACCATGACCGCGGCCACCGCCAACATCAGCGCGGGCGCGCTGGTCGACTAGGCGTTGCCGAGCCCGGTTTTTGTCCACAGGGCAAGGAGATCCGGCTCTCGAAGGTGCCGATGCGCGTCGTGGCACGATAACGTGGCGGTGTGCCGTCTGAGCTGCAACGGATTGTCGAAGGGCTGCTGCAAAAGACGAATGTTGGCGGATAACGGGCGAACGTGACGGCGTGAGCATCGACGTCATTCTCGAACCTGACGGCGCTGTCTGGACAAGCCGGGCGGTCGAGGCGCCATCAAGAACCCAAAGGGAACCACGCCATGAACGAGCAGGACCTCGCAACACAGGCAGACGCGCTTCCCGAGCGGTTCGCAGACCGGCTAGAGGCAAGCGACCTTGCCGACGTGCGCTCGCTCGCCGATGGTGGCGAATGGTCCGAAGAGATCGACGTGCTGCTGGCGTGCCTGCAGGAAGCAGGCCAGCGGGTCACCAGCGCAGAACGACATGAGCTGGCCGCGCTGCTCGATTACATGCAGATGCCCCATGACCGCCTTGACGCCATCAAGGTGGCCGGCTGAACGTCCACGCACGCAACCGGCAGGCGCTGGGCGCTATGACTGGTCGTGGTCCGGGTCGTCCACTGTCGGAACCGACGAAATGGCGGTCAAACGTGGCTGTCGACAGCAATTTCGTCGGTTACGAGCATGCCCTTGCGGCCGCCCGGTCATGAACCGGGCGGCCCCTCATTGGCTGGCGCGTTGCGTAGGCTCGGCGTCCGATTTGTCCCTACCCAACGCGCCAGTCGATGGTGGCAAACCCTGGTGTGCCGGCGATGTCGGGTCAGGCAGGAAACGCCGGCACGGGCAGTGTGAGCAGGCCGCCGATCGCTCGCTCCAGTCCGGCGGTGCCGGTGTCGACCACGGTCAGCGGGAGGCCGAGGGAGTCGGCGGCCTGCTGCGCGAGCCGGTGCAGCTCCGGGTCCGGCTCCTGGGCCAGCCAGACCACCCGGGTGTAGTGGCCGAAGTAGTCGTCGCGCAGCTCGGGATGGCGGTCGAGCCCTAGCTCCTGGAGCACGGTGCGGCCGAAGGACCGCACCAGGAAGTCGGTGAGGACGTACGTGCCCGGCTGTTCGTCGAAGAAGCGCTGCAGCCGAGCCGGTCCAGCGTACACGTCGTAGCAGTGCAGACCGGCCAGCCGCCGCAGACCGAGCCGGTCGCACACCTCGTCGAGCGCGCCGTACGTGCCGCAGTCGGCATAGCCGATCGCCACTGTCGGGTAGCGACGCAGCAGCGACGTCGCGAGCGCCTCCACCTGGCCGGCAATGAGGTGGGGCCGGTTGTGCAGCAGCGGCGGCAGCGGGTGCACGTCGACGGGCCACGCGTGTCGATCGACCAGCGCCGCGGCCGGCTGGGCCAGCGCGCCGCAGGCGATCAACCCGATGCGGGCAGCGATATCAGCCGGGGAACGCGAGCTGGTCGACGAACTTGTCGTTGAAGTCAGCACGGTCGGAGAGCTCGACATAGCGCACCTCCTCCAGCAGCGTCATCGCCCCGGCCCGCTCGCGCAGGCTCAGCAGCGTCATCTTCGCGCCTTCGCCGGCCACGTTGCCGGCCGAGACGATCCGCAGCACCGGCAGCTTCGGGACAAGCCCGATCCGGACGGCGGACGCGGGGGACAGGTAGCTGCCGAACGACCCGGCGAGCAGCACCTGCTGCACATCGCCGGCCTCGGCGCCCAGCTCCTCGAGCAGCAGCGACCAGCCGGTCGCAATGGCCGCCTTCGCGAACTGCAGCTCGCGTACGTCCCGCTGCGACAGGTAGACGGTGTCCGCCGGGTCCTCGGCCCCGTCCGGCCGGAACAGCACGAAGACTCGTTCCTCGCCGATCTTGGTCAGCCGCCCAGCCAGCGCCGGAGCGACCGACGCGGCGACGTCATCGGGCACGAACCGACCGGATGTGTCGAGCAGCCCTACCTTCACCAGCTCGGCGACGGCGTCCACGAGCCCTGAGCCGCACAGCCCCGCCGGGCTGATGTCGCCGATCACCTGCAGCTCGACGTCGTCGCCGAGTCGTACGACCTCGATCGCGCCCTCGGCCGCCCGCATCCCGCATCGGATCGCCCCGCCCTCGAAGGCGGGCCCGGCCGGTGCGGCCGTCGACACGATCCGTTCGCCGTCGCCGAGCACGATCTCGCAGTTGGTGCCGACGTCGATGAAGAGCCGCATCCGCTTGTCGCGGTCCATGCCGGTCGCCAGCATCCCGGCCACGATGTCGCCGCCCACATACGCACCCAGCGCCGGGAGGACCACCGCCCGTGCCCCCGGGTGGATCGACACCCCCAGGTCGGACGCGAGGACGCCGGACACGGTCGCCGACGACATCACGAACGGTGCGACGCCGATCGGCTCCGGGTCGATGCCCAGCGCCAGCGCAACCATGGTGGCGTTGCCGGCGAGCGCGACCTCGTAGACCTCGTCGGGCTCGACTCCACCCTCCTTGCAGACCGCCTGCGCGAGCTCGTCGAGGGTCGCGTGGGCCAGCTCGCGCAACCTGTCGAGCGCGTCGGGGTCCATCATGGTGGCGCTGATCCGGGTGATCACGTCCCCACCGAACGGCTGCTGCCGGTTGAGCATCGACTGCACCGCCACCGGCGTGCCCGTCGAGACGTCGAGCAGGGTCGCCACCACCGTGGTCGTACCCAGGTCGAACGCGATCGCGTGCCGCCGAGCTGACGTGTCGCCCGGCTCCACGTCGATCAGCACGTCGTCGATCACCACCGCGGTCACCTTGAAGTCCGCCGAACGCAGCACGGTTGGCAGCCGCCGCAGCGCGTGCAGGTCGACGGTCAGCTCCAAGTCGTCGATAGCACCGAGCAGCCGGGCCAGGTCGGTCTGCTGGTCGGACAGCGTCGGCTCGGTCAGCTCGACGTACCGCTTCTGCACGGCCGGTCGGAGGATCACCTGCCGCCCGACGCCGACCGTCGCCGCCTTGGGACGGGTGACGAGCGGCGGCACCTCGATCCGGAGGTCGTTCGTGGCCTGGGCCAGGCAGGCCAGCCGCCAGCCGGCGTTGAGCTGGTCCGCGCTGAACGATCGGATGTCGAGCCGCGAGACCGGCACCGAGCCGGTCAGGATCTGCACCTTGCACTTCTTGCAGGTCCCGTGCCCCCCGCAGGTCGAGTCGATCGCGATGCCGTTCCAGCTGGCCGCGTCGAAGACACTGACCCCCGGCGGCACCCGGACCGACCGCTCGGCCGGCGCGAACGTCAGCTCGACCCGGCCCGTCCCGTCGTGCGCGACCAGCTCGCCCGTGCTCTGGTCGGCGGGGGGTTCGAGCAGACCCTCGCGGGCGAGATGGCTGAGATCGGTCTCGCTCACGTCGCGCCAGACTCCTGCAACGTCGCCTGCTTGGCCCGGTGTGCCGCGATCCACGAGCCGCCCCACTCGTCGTGGCCGAGCAGGAGGTCGGCCGCCTTGACGGCTTCGACGATCTCCGGAGTACGGGCGTCCATGATCGCGCTGGTCAGCCCGGCGGTCATCGCCATTGGCAGGTAGGCCGCGCCGATGGTGTGGCGGCCGGGCATGCCGAACGACACGTTCGAGGCGCCGCACGTCATGTTCAGCCCGTACGTGTCGCGGATCCGCCGGATCGTCTCCAGCGTCGTCTGCACGACCGACGTGTCCGCACCGATCGGCATCGCCAGCGGGTCGATCACGATGTCGGCCAGCGCGATGCCGTACTCCTTGGTCGCGACCTCGACGATCTTGCCGACCAGCTCCAGCCGCTTGTCGGCGTCCATCGGGATCTCGTCGGCGTCGTTGGGCAGCGCGATGACGGCCGCGTCGTACTTCTTGACCAGCGGGAGGATCGCCGCCATCCGGTCGTCCTCAGCCGTGATCGAGTTGACCAGCGCACGGCCCTGGTAGGTGGCGAGCCCGGCCTCGAGCGCCTCCACGACCGACGAGTCGATGCAGATCGGCAGGTCGGTGAGCGACTGCACGAGCGTGATCGCCCTAGCCAGCAGGTCCGCCTCGTCGGTCAGGGGCACTCCCATGTTGACGTCGAGTACGTCGGCGCCACCGGCCACCTGCGCGGCTACGTCACGCTCGATCGCCGACAGGTCGCCGGCCCGCAGCTGGTCCTGGAAGATCCGCCGGCCGGTGGGGTTGATCCGCTCGCCGATCAGGCAGAACGGCCGGTCGTGGCCGATCACCACCTCGCGGGTGGCCGACCGTAGCGTCGTCTCCTGCAATGCCGTCCGCACCGGGGTCGTCATGCGCTGACCAGGGAGCGCCGCTTGGTGAGCAGGTCCTTGGCCCGCTTGACGCAGGCCGAGGCGTCGCTCGCGTAGCCGTCGGCGCCCACCGCGTCGGCGTACTCCTGGGTGACGGGTGCGCCGCCGACCATGACGATCACGGAGTCCCGCAGGCCGGCCTTCTGCAACGCGTTGATGTTGGCCTTGAACATCGGCATCGTCGTGGTCAGGAACGCCGAGAAGCCGACGATGTCCGGCTGGTGCTCGTTGATCGCCTCGATGAACTTCTCCGGAGCCACCTGGACGCCCAGGTCGATCACGTTGAAGCCTGCCCCCTCGAGCATGATGTTGACGAGGTTCTTGCCGATGTCGTGGACGTCGCCCTTGACCGTACCCATCACGAACGTGCCGATCGTCTGGACGCCGGTCTCGGCGAGCAGCGGGCGCAGCACCTCCATTGCGCCGGCCATCGCCCGTCCCGCGATCAGCATCTCCGGCACGAAGAAGTCGCCGCGCTCGAAGCGTGCACCGACCTCCTCGAGCGACGGGATCAGCGCGTCGAACAGCAGCGACTGCGGCTCCATCCCGAGGTCGAGGCCGGTATGGGTGAGGTCAAGTACCGCAGGGGCGTTGCCGACCAGTGTCTGGTCGTACAGCCCCTGCAGGATCTCGTCAGGTGTCATGCAGCGCCCTCCTTGTGAGTGCGACGACGGAGCAGGCGCGACAGGGAGTCTGCCTGCTCGACCAACAGCTCGCCGATGTCGTCGAGCTGGTCCCCGAGACGGGCACTGGGGCCCGAGACTCCGAGTGCCGCGATGGTGTAGCCGTCGCGGCCGTGGACTGGCGCCGCCACGGCGTCGAGTCCAACTTCGAGCTCCTCGCGGGTCACGGCGTAACCGTGTCGGCGAATGTCTCGAATTTCCTTGTCCAGTTGGGATCTGCTCGCCACCGTGTGCAGGGTCGGCCGATCCAGGTCGCCGTCAGGCAGGTCGAGGGAGTCGTAGGCGTACAGCACCTTGCCGAGGGCGGAGCAGTGCGCCGGGACGTCGACCTCCAGCCAGTCGCGGGCGCCGAGCACGTACGTCGCGTTGACCTGGGCGATCTGTACCACGGTCTCGCCGCGGGGGATGGCCAGGTTGACCGTCTCCCCGGTCTGGGCGCCCAGCTTCTGCAGCACCGGGTCGGCCAGCCGGGCGACCTGCGTCCACGGGTCGTGTCGGGCGGCGTACAGAGCGAACAGTGGCCCCGACACGAACGAGCCGTGCGAGTCGCGCTCGAGCAGGTGGTTGCGCTCGAGCGCAGTGAGCAGTCGCGACGTCGTCGAGCGGGCCAGCCCGGTCTCGTCGGCGAGGTCGGTGAAGCTGATCGGCTCGTCGGCCTGCACGACCAGGGACAGCAGCTGGGCCGCCCGGTCGACGGCCTGGGCGCCGTTCGCGGTGCTGGTCATGGGTCCCTTGGGATCTCGGTGGTGACGGCTGTGGGCAGGTGTTCCATAACATGGAACCCGACTCCCACATAATGAGGTTAGGATCTCGATCAGGCCGGGTCAAGGAGGTAGTCGATGTTTCGCAATGCCATGCCGCGCTACGAGGTGCTGTCCGCCGAGGCGATGGAGACGCTCGACAAGGGCTGGCGCCGCATCGTCAGCGAGATCGGCGTGGAGTTCATGTCCGACCGGGCGCTCGACCTGTTCCGTCAGGCCGGGCAACGGGTCGAGGACAACACCGTGTTCCTCGACCCCGACTTCGTGCTGGCGCAGGTCGCGAAGGCGCCGCGCGAGTACGACGTCGCCGCCCGCAACCCCGACAACACCATCCACATCGGTGGCGACGCGATGGCGTTCGGAGCCGTCTACGGCCCGCCGTTCGTCCGCCAGGGCGACGTGCGGCGGGACGCGACGATGGAGGACTTCCGGTCCTTCACCAAGCTGGCGCAGTCGTTCCCCGTACTCGACTCGGCCGGGGGTGTGATCTGTGAGCCCAACGACACACCGCTGGACTCACGGCACCTCGACATGACGTACGCCCTGCAGACCCTGACCGACAAGGTCTACATGGGCAACGTGGTATCCGGGCCTAACGCCGTCGACACCATCGAGATGAGCTCGATCCTCTTCGGTGGCAGGGAAATCATCGAGCAGACGCCGGTGACTATCTCGCTGATCAACTGCAACTCGCCGCTGCGGTGGGACGACCGGATGCTCGACGCGCAGTTCGAGTACAGCGCCGCCAACCAGCCAGTCGTGCTCACGCCGTTCCTGCTGATGGGCGCCATGTCCCCGGTGACGATCCCGGCCGCGCTGGTGCAGCAGATGGCCGAGGCGCTGTCGGGCATCGCGTTGTCGCAGCTGATCCGCCCCGGGTGCCCGGTGATCTTCGGGTCGTTCCTGTCCAACATCGACATGCAGTCGGGCTCGCCCTGCTTCGGCACGCCGGAGTCCGGGATCGGGCTGCTCTGCACCGGTCAGATCGCACGCCACTTCGGGCTGCCGTTCCGGTCCGGTGGCGCGATGACGTCCTCGCAGGTGCCCGATGCGCAGGCCGGGTACGAAGCGCTGATGACGCTGCTGCCGACCTTCCTCGCCGGCGCCAACTGGGTGATGCACTCCGCCGGCTGGCTCGAGGGCGGTCTGGTCGCGGGGTACGAGAAGTTCATCGTCGACGTCGAGCTGCTGCAGATGATGCGGGTGGAGTTCACCCCGCTGGAAATCGACGAGGCGTCGCTGGCGTTCGACGCGCACACCGAGGTCGGCCACGGCGGTCACTTCCTCGGTGCGATGCACACGATGGAGCGGTTCCGCACCTGCTTCTACCGGCCGATGCTGTCGTCGTCGGACAACTACGAGCGGTGGATGAAGAACGGCGCCGCGGACACCGCCGACCGGGCGGCGACGATCTACCAGCAGCGGCTCGACGAGTACGAGCCGCCGTCGCTCGACGACGCGGTCCGGGCCGAGCTGGAGGAGTACGTCGTACGCCGCCGCAAGGAGCTCGGCGACTGATCCTCAGAAGATCGTCGCGAGCATGACCAGCAGCAGCGGAGCGACGAAGCTCGCCAGCACCAGCCACGCGACGAGCTGGTGCGAAGGCCTGGTCGGAGACAGTGAGCCGGCCAGGGCGACGAGCGCGCCCTCCTCGGTGTTGCGGTCGAGGCCCATCAGCTGGGCGTCGCTCGGCACACCGTGCAGCGCGTGTGCGTGCCCGGTGGGGTCGACGTCGGGGCGGTCAGGGTCCGGCACGTCATCGATACTAGCCCGCGACCTCCGGCGCCAGCCGTCGATCACGACACTGCTGGCGCAACGTCGAAAGACCAGCGCCGCGGGGCAATCTCGGCGTGAGACGAGTAGGTGAGCGGGGGAACCTGATGCGGTCGGTGGCGGAGACCGCCTGACCTCCCCGGCCACCACCTTCCCGCCGAGGTTGC
>WHTB01000347.1 GCA_009379735.1 Propionibacteriales bacterium | reverse complement strand
GGTCCTCCGAGAAATCGCAGATGGGGAAGAAGCGGCCTTTGACACCAATGGGGCCAATGTGACCGTTGTAACTGAGAGTGACGGTAGCAGCGCTTATCGACTAGATGGGTGACCTGTGCCCTCGTGGGCGGGTCGCGGCGCTTGAGTCCTCGCCGTCGGTGTGTCCGCGAGGGGGACGCCACAGCGGGCGCCCGCTCGGGTCTCCTACGCTGGTCCCGTGAGTGAGACAGAGACGCCTACCCTCGATGCCGTCGTCCCCGCCTGGCTGAGCCTGCGCGAGACCGGCGAACAGCTGGGCCTCAGCCCCAACCAGGTCCGGCAGCTGGTCCGTGAGGGTCAGCTCGTGGCGCTGCGCCACGGCGACACCCGCGAGCCGGAGGTCCCCGCCGACTTCTTGGATGCCGGGCAGCCGGTGAAGGGGCTGGCCGGCACGCTGACCGTGCTGGGTGACGCCGGCTTCGACGACGAGGCGAAGGTGCGCTGGCTGTTCACCGAGGACGACTCGCTGCCCGGATCGCCGGTCATCGCGCTGCGCGAAAACCGCGGCCGGGAGGTTCGGCGCAGGGCGCAGGCGCTCGGCTTCTGAGCAGTGGGCTCGCTAGAGTCACCGCCTGTGAAGGGCAAGCGCATCGTCATCGGTCTGCTGATCGCTGCGCTGGCGGCTCTGCTCGGCTGGCTGATGGGCACCAGTCCGGACGACGTACCCGGGGGAGACGCCCGCAACGACGACCAGACGTCGTCGGTCTCGCCGGCTCCTGACTCGCCGGCTCCTGACTCGCCGGCTCCCGACTCAGACCTGCCGACGGTCGACGTTGCCGACCTTCCGGCCGAGGCGCACGACACGATCGGCCTGATCGAGAGCGACGGGCCCTTCCCGTACGACCGCGACGGTGCGACGTTCGAGAACCGCGAGGGGTTGCTGCCGGATCGCGAGCGCGGCTTCTACCAGGAGTACACCGTGGAGACGCCCAGGTCGGACGACCGCGGTGCACGGCGGATCGTGGCCGGCCGAGACGACGCGATGTTCTACACCGAGGACCACTACGACTCGTTCCGGAGGATCGTCCGATGAGTGGACTGGCTGCGTTGCTCGCCGGGCGTCGGCCGCCTGGCGTCTACCGGTGGTCGTCGCCGGCCGCCGTGGCGGATGTGCGGCACGCCGTCGAGCATGCCGGCTGGCAGTGCGTCGCCCTCGACACCTGGACGGTGGACGACAAGGCTGGGTTCCTGGCCGCCGTCCAGTCGGCGTTCGGGTTCCCGGACTGGTTCGGCCGCAACTGGGACGCGCTGGCCGACAACCTCAGCGACGTGCAGCATGAGAAGGGCACGGTGGTCGTGTGGGACGGCTGGAGCCCGCTGGCTCGGGCGCAGCCGCCGGGTTTCGCCGTCGCCGTCGACATCCTCACGCAGCGCGCCGGGTCGCGGCGCGGCGGCGCCTTCGCCGTCTTGCTGCGCGGTGACGGACCGTCGATCGAGGTGCCCGACCTGGACCCGCACGGCCCCGCCTGACCACGGCTTCCCCGTTGAGTGTGACAACGTCGACAGACACGCCGGCGTGTCGCGTCGAAAACGTCACACTCATCCGGGTTGGGCGGCTGCCGCAGTGGGCTCGGCTCAGGAGTCGCGGCGGGTGGCTGCCGCGGCCAGGTCGTGCAGGGCGGCCGTCACGTCGTCGTCGAACGCCGCCTGGTCGAGCGCCGTCGTGGCCGCGGCCGACAGCCGGGTGATCAGCTTCTCCACCCGGTCGCGCGCGCCGGTCGCCTCGATGATCGCCCGCAGCCGCTCCACCCCGGCGTCGTCGGTCGGGGCCGGGAACAGCCGGTGGAGCTCCACCGCCTGCTCCGGGTCGGCCCGCTCGGTCGCCAGCGCGACCAGCATCGTCTGCTTGCCCTCCCGCAGGTCGTCGCCGGCCGGCTTCCCGGTCACCGCGGGGTCGCCGTACACGCCGAGCAGGTCGTCGCGCAGCTGGAACGCCTCGCCGAGCGGGAGGCCGTACGACGTGAGCATCCCGAACATCCGCTGGTCGGCACCGGCGAGCGCTGCGCCCAGATGCAGCGGCCGCTCGACCGTGTACTTCGCCGACTTGTACCTGACCACCCGCATCGCCTCGGGCACCGACGTCCGTCCGCTGTTCTGGGCGACCAGGTCGAGGTACTGACCGGCCACCACCTCGTTGCGCATCGCGTCGAAGTACGGCAGCGCGCGGTGGACCGCCACCGGGTCGAGCCCGCTGGCGTGCAGCATCTGGTCGGCCCAGGAGAGCAGCAGGTCGCCGAGCAAGATGGCGGCCCCCACCCCGAACGAGCCGGCGCGGCCCGGCCAGCCCTCCTTCTCGTGCCGGGCCGAGAACTGCTTGTGCGCAGCGGGCAGGCCGCGCCGGGTCGCCGAGTCGTCCATCACGTCGTCGTGTACGAGTGCGCTGGCGTGCAGCAGCTCGAGTGCCGCGGCCGCGGTGACGATGCGCTGGTCGTCGGCGTCGCCGCCTGCCGCGCGCCAACCCCAGAAGCAGAACGCCGGCCGCAGCCGCTTGCCGCCGCCGACGGCCTCGGCCGCCGCGCCGAGGAACGGCTCGAGCTGCGGGCCGAGCTCGGACAGCTGGTCGCCACGAGCGGCCAGGAACGTGTCGAGCTCGGCCTGCACCTGGGCCGGGAAGTCGTCGCTGCTCACGGTTTCGCAGCCTACTTGGCCCACCTGAGGCGCCGAGGGTGAGACCGCAGCCGGCCGGACCGCAGGTCCCGGTACCCTCGTCCGCATGGCTCTCGGACACCGATCGCCCGACTCCGATGGTGCAGCGACGATCCGTCAGCACATCGCCGGAGGCCACAAGTCGTTCTCCTTCGAGTTCTTCCCACCGAAGGACGACGACGGTGAGCGCCGGCTTTGGAAGGCGATCCGCGAGCTGGAGTCGCTGCAGCCGACGTTCGTCTCGGTGACCTACGGCGCCGGTGGCAGTACGCGCGACCGCACGGTGCGGATCACGGAGGGGATCGCGTCCGACACCACCCTGACGCCGGTCGGCCACCTCACCTGCGTCGGCCACACCCGTGCCGAGCTGCGGACGATCGTCGGCCGGTTCGCCGACGCCGGCGTAGGTAACATTCTGGCGCTCCGCGGCGACCCGCCGGACGGCCCTGGTTCGCCCTGGGTCTCGACACCGGGCGGTGTCGAGTACGCCAGCGAGCTGGTCAGGCTGGTCAAGGAGCTCGGCGACTTCAACGTAGGGGTCGCGGCCTTCCCCGAGGGCCATCGCGAGGCGAAGTCGGTGGACGACGACGCGTTCGTGATGGCGGAGAAGTTCAAGGCGGGTGCGGAGTTCGCGATCACCGAGCTGTTCTTCCGCCCGGCCGACTACGCCGCCCTGGTAGAGCGGTCCGACCGGGCCGGCGCCGACCTGCCGATCATCCCCGGCATCATGCCGATCACCAACCTGCGCCAGATCAAGCGGTTCGCGGAGCTGTCCGGGCGGGATGTCCCCGCCGAGGTCGTGTCGCGCTTCGACGGAGTCACCGAGCCCGTCGACGTACGCAAGATCGGCGTCGAGATCGCCACCGAGATGTGCATCGCGCTGCTCGACCAGGGTGCGCCGGGTCTGCACTTCTACACCCTGAACCGATCCACCGCGACCCGCGAGATCTGGGCCAACCTGCCGCGCTGACGACGGCCCTTGACCGTTCGGGCAGACTGACGCCATGACGGGGATCACCGTGACGGGGTACGGCGAGGCGTCCGCGCCGCCCGACGTCTTCCACGCCAGGCTGACCATCAACTGCGACGGCACCGACGTGTCGACGGCGATGCGTGACGCGGCCGAACGTACCGCTGCGGTCACGTCGGCGCTGCGGACGCTTGGGCTCGCCGACCGCGAGCTGCGGACGACCGGGCTCGCGGTCCGCCCGCGCCACAACCGAGACGGCGCACACGTCGGCTACACCGCGTCGCACCGTCTCACCGCGACGTGTCACGACGTCGAGCTGGGCGGCCGGTTGCTG
>WHTB01000433.1 GCA_009379735.1 Propionibacteriales bacterium | reverse complement strand
GCCGGCTTCGTACCCCTCATCGCCACTGCGCTGGTGGGTGCCGCGGGCGGCGCCTTCTGGCCCATCCCGGTGATGATCGCGACCGCGGCGCTGATCGGCTTCGTCTGCATCCTGCTGGTGCGCCCGATCGCCGAGGGCGACGCCAAGCAGGCCGAGGTGACGCAGTCCGCCGAACAGGCCCCGGTCGTGCCGACCTAACCGACGCAGAGTCGCTACCTGCAGCTGACGGCCGCGGGCGAGGAGGCGACCCGACTGTCGCTCATCCTCAGACAGCGCAGGCTCGGTGCCCTAGCCTCGTGAGAGTCGAGTCGGACGTCCATGAGGGGGAGCGCCGATGCCCGACCCTCTCGTGGAGACCAAGCTGCTCCTGCCACGCCCCCGCGCGCGTGCCGTCGCCCGCCTCAGGCTCGACGAGCGGCTTATGCGCGGCTCTCATGCGACCCTGACGCTGGTCTCGGCGCCGGCCGGGTTCGGCAAGACCACCCTGCTCGGCACCTGGCTGGCATCCGGCGGTCCCGGCGGGTCGACGGCATGGGTGTCGCTCGACGAGCGCGACCAGGACCCCTCGTCGTTCTGGACGTACATCCTGCTCGCCGTCGACCGCGCCGCCCCGGAGACCGCGACCGCAGCCCTCACCCAGCTCCAGTCCGGGCAGGCACCCATCGACATCGTGCTGACAGCGCTGCTCAACGAGCTCAGCGTGCGGCCCGAGGACCTCACCCTGGTGCTCGACGACTACCACCTCGCCGAAGGGCCGGACATCCAGCCCGGCATGACCTTCCTCCTCGACCATCTGCCGCCCCAGGTGCACGTCGTCATCAGCACCCGAGCCGACCCGGCCCTGCCGCTCGCCCGGCTGCGGGCCCGCGGAGAGCTGGTCGAGGTCCGCGTCGCCGACCTCCGCTTCACCGGGGACGAGGCGACCGCCTACCTCAACGACGTCAGCAAGCTCGGCCTCGAGCCGGCCGACGTGGCAGCCCTGGAGACCCGCACCGAAGGATGGGCGGCAGCCCTGCAACTCGCGGCGCTGTCCCTGCACGGCCGGAACGACCCGTCGGAGTTCATCGCCGGGTTCGCCGGAGACGACCGGTTCGTCGTGGACTACCTCGCCGATGAAGTCCTCGACCGGCAGCCGCCGGACGTGCGCCGGTTCCTGCTGGACACCTCGATCCTCGACCGGCTGACGGCCCGGCTGTGCGACGCGGTCACCGGCCGGACCGACGGAAAGGTGATGCTGGCGTCCTTGGAGCGGCAGAACCTGTTCGTCGTCCCGCTCGACGACCACCGCCGCTGGTACCGATACCACCACCTGTTCGGCGACGTGCTCCACGCACACCTGCTCGACGAACGACCTGACGACGCGGCCGGGCTGCATCACCGCGCGAGCAACTGGCACGACCAAGCCGGGGATCCCGAAGCGGCGGTACGGCATGCACTTGCCGCGGGCGACCTCGACCTGGCCGCCGAGCGGGTCGAGCTCGCCGTCCCGGCACTGCGCCGCGACCGCCGCGAGGCCGTCATCCGCCGCTGGGTCGACCAGCTGCCCGCCGAGGTCGTACGTCACAGGCCGGTGCTCGCCGTCGGGTTCATCGGTGCCCTCATGGCGAGCAATGAGTTCGACGGCGTGGAGCAGCGACTGCGCGAGGTCGAACGCCTGCTGGCCGCTCCGGTCGATGACCTGGTCGTTCTCGACCATGCCGAGCTCTCCCGGCTGCCCGCGGCGGTGGAGACCTACCGGGCCGGGCTCGTGCTCGTGGGCGGCGACCTGCCCGGCACCATCGAGCACGCCGAGGCCGCGCTCGCCCATGCCGCCGACGACGACCACCTCACCCGTGGCTCCGCATCCGCACTCGTCGGCCTCGCCTCCTGGGCCAGCGGAGACCTAGACGCGGCACACCAGGGATACTGCGCCGCCACGGAGAACCTGGACCGAGCGGGACACGTCGCCGACGTCCTCGGCTGCGCCATCACCCTCGCCGACATCGAGATGACCCAGGGAAAGCTCGGTGCCGCGAAGCGCACCTTCGAGCACGCCCTCGACCTGGCCGCACGCGACGCCTCCCAGCTGCGGGGTGCGGCCGACATGCACGTCGGGTTGAGCCGGGTAGCCCGGGAACGCGGTGAGCTGGCCGGCGCCGCTGACCACCTGCGCCAGGCAGATGAGCTCGGCGAGTCGGCCGGCCTGCCGCAGAACCCTTACCGGTGGCGGGTTGCGATGGCACACCTGCGGGCAGCCGAGGGTGACGCGGCGGCCGCGGTCGACCTGCTCGAGGAGGCCGAGCGTGTCTACGTCGGCGACTTCTCGCCGAACGTCCGGCCGGTAGCTGCCACCCGCGCCGGCGTGCTCGCCGCCGCCGGTGACGTGGCTCGCGCGCTTGCGTGGGCACACCACGCAGGCGTGTCCACCACCGACGACCTCTCCTACGTACGCGAGTACGAGCACGTCACACTGGCCCGG
>WHTB01000378.1 GCA_009379735.1 Propionibacteriales bacterium | reverse complement strand
GGCGGTCGGTGGGCTCGGGCACCTCGACCTCGACCGGCGGCGGCTGCCGGCGCTGTTCGCCCACTCGATCGTGCCGATCATCATCGGGTACTTCATCGCGCACTACCTGAGCCTGCTGGTGTCGGTCGGTCAGCAGACGCTCGGTCAGCTCAGTGACCCGCTCGGCACCGGTGCCGACCTGCTCGGAACCGCCGACCTGGGGGCGAACACCTTCTTCAGCTTCCACGTCACCGCGCTGGCGGTGACCAAGGTCCTGGCGGTGGTGACGGGTCACCTGCTGGCGGCGTTCGCGGCGCACGACCGCGCGGTCCGGGTGCTGCCGAAGGGGCGCGAGCTGGTGGGTCAGCTCCCGCTCCTGCTGGTGATGATCTTCTTCACCGCCGGCGGACTGTACCTCCTGCTCTCCAGCTGACCGCGTTCGCGCACCGACCGGCCCTGAACGGCACGGGCCCGTGCCGTTCCCGGAGAGGGCGGCGGTCAGATGCCGCAGCCGCTGGCGGACCAGAACCGGCTGGACCGGTGGTCGACGTGGGTGTGGTCGCTGTGTCCCGGGTAGCCCGGACCGAGGATGCCCCGGAAGCCGTGGTTGCGGGCCTGCCGCGCCAGCGTGCACAGCGAGTGCGGGCCGGAGCCGAGGTCGACGGCGTCGCCGTACAGATGACGGCTGCTCGGTGCGCCGCCGACGGCGTCGTTGCAGGCGTGGCTGCGGAACCCGCTGGTCACCCGGATCGGCTGGTCGCCGAGCGCATGCCGCATCGCCTGCAGCTTCCACATCGAGACCAGCGCGTTCGCCTTGGCCTGAGCGGCCGACACGGCGCCGCCGGACCACGACGAGTTGCAGTTGTTCAGCTCGGCGTACGAGAAGTTCGCCGGGGTGCAGTCGCCGTCTTGCAGCGCGTAGATCTTGGTGAACGTCTGCGGTCCGGCCACCCCGTCGGCGGACAGACCGTACGCCTGCTGGAACCGCGTCACCGCGGACTTCGTCCCCGGACCGAAGTCACCGTCGAGCGCGAGCACGCCGCCGAACCCCGGGTAGCCGGACACCCGGATCTGCAGCTGGCGTACGTCGGCCCCGGACGCGCCCTGGGAGAGCGTGCGACCCCAGGTGTAACAGGCATCCGCATGCGCCGGGGCGGCGACCACCGCCCCGCCGACCACACTGCCGACCAGGCCGGCGAGCAGGAGGGCACCAGCAGAAAGCAGCCGAGACAACCGTCGGTACATGGCACACGCCTTCCCGAGAGGGGATCCTTACGGTGACTGTAGAACTGCAGAGGGTCACCGAAGGGGCGTGCCGAGATTAGACCCCGATCGTGTGCCAAGGTCCCCAGATTGCGAACGTCATACCGCGGCTGGCCTGGATGTTGACGAACAGCGTGTGCCCGTCGGTCGAGAACGTCGAGCCCGCGAACTCGTCACCGAAGCGCGGTGTGCCGGTGCTGCTGACGAGCCGGTTCAGTGCGATGTCCCAAAGCTGCCCACCACGCGACAGGCCCCGGATGTAGTTGTCGACCAAGCTGTCCTCGCACACCACCAGCGTGCCGCGGGCACTCGTCGTGATGTTGTCCGGGAAGTCGAACCTCAGGTTCGCCTCGTCACGGTCGACCGGCGCCTCGAACAAGATCTGCAGGGTCTGCGACCGGGTGTGGTAAGCCCAGACCTGGCCGTTGCCCCGGCCGAAGCCGTCCGCGTTGTCGTCGTCCGAGTCGTCCTCGGCCGGACCGCCGCCCTGGGTCGACGTGAAGTAGACGACGTTGTCGTCGTAGACCTGGCCCTCGAGCCGGGAGAACAGCGCCGCGCCCTGGGCCCGCCCCTGGTCGCCGACGTACACAAGTGCCGCGTCGTTGGTGGTGGGGGCCACCTGTCCCGGCGTGTACGGGAAGGACGGGTCCGGGTCGTCGATGTCGACCCATTCGACCTGGTACGTCGCCCGCCGGCGTTGGGCTGCCTCGAGGTGGGCGTTCGGCTGACCCTTGATCGCGAGCATCTGCAGTCGGCCGTCGTTGTCCAGCCTGCCCGTGTGCATCGGGTTGGTCGCCGGGATGTAACGGAAGAAACCGGACGGGAACTCGAAGTTGTCCTCGGTCAGATAGAGGATGCCGTCGACCGGGTCGAAGGACACCGCCTCGTGCGCGAACCGGCCGGCCTTGGTGATCGGCTGGCGGTCGGACTGCCCGTCGCTCGGCACCTCGAAGACGAACCCGTGCCGCTGGGTCAGACCGAGGTTCGACGCGCCGGTGAAGTCCGGGCCGACGTCGGGACCGTTGATGGTCTCCTCGCAGGTGATCCACGAGCCCCACGGCATCACGCCGCCGCTGCAGTTGAACATCGTGCCGTTGAGGCTGGTGAAGGCGTTCGTCACCTCACCGAACTTCGTTACCTCGATGGTGGTGCAGCCGGCGCCCGCCATCGCGTCGTAGGGCGTGCCAGGGCCGAACGCGGGCGTGTTCGGCGCGTTCGTGACCTCGTGGTTGCGGACCAGGATGACGTTGCCGTCCCGTCCGCGAAACGCGCCCATGCCGTCGTGGCGGCCGGGCAACACGGTGCCGTCGTCGAGCGTCACCGGGGACTCCGTGTCGTGGAACGAGCGGTACGAGAAGCCCGCCGGCAGGTGCAGTCGCACCGTGCCGTCTCGCTGGTCGGGGATCGGCACCAGATCGCGCCGGCGCGGTGCCCGTCCGGTGCCGGCCTGCGCCGACACCAGCCCAGCGAACGGTCCACCGACCACCGCCGTCGCCGCTGCCGCGGCCCCACCTGTCAGAACCGTGCGTCGCTCGACCGACATGGCGTCCTCCTGCGTGCATCGGAATTGGGCCCCCTCGCCAAGGTAGCCCTCGTCCTCGCTCCCGTCAGCCCCCCGAAAGGCTTACCTCGAAAAGCGCCTCGAGCCGGGCCGCGGCCTCGTCGTACGAGGTGTGCAGGACGCCGGTCATGCCGAGCGCCTCGGCGGCTTCGACGTTGTGCGCCTGGTCGTCGACGAACACGCACTCAGCCGGAGCGACGCCGAGCCGGCGGCACACCAGGGTGAAGATCGCCGGCTCGGGCTTGCGCAGGCCGACCTCGCCCGAGATCACTACCACGTCGAACATGTCGTCCCAGCCGTCGCGCTGGTAGTCGTTGCCCCACGAGTTCGACAACAGGGCGGTGCGGAGCCCCGCTGCACGAGCGCGTACGACCAGCGCGCTCATCGCCGGCGCGTGGTCGAAGATGGCGAACATCCGTTGCAGCAGGCCCTCACCCACGACGTGGACGCCGTGCGCGGCCGCCCGCTCCGCGAGCATCCGCTCGAACTCCGGCTGGGTCAGCTCGCCCCGCTCCAGTGCATGCACCGGGTTGGGCTGCGCGCCAGAATGCTGAGCGCCGGACTGCGCCGCCGGGTCCAACCACGAGCGCATCGCACCGAGGTAGGCCACCACGTCGATGCCCTCCTGCTCGGCCCACCGGAGCGTCGCGACGTCCAGCCGCTCGGTCAG
>WHTB01000052.1 GCA_009379735.1 Propionibacteriales bacterium | reverse complement strand
GGCTTGGCCATTGTGGTGCTCCCTTTCAGAGCCCGGTGTGAACCGGAATGGTCAGCCGGTCACGTGACCGGCAGGGTGGTCGAGGGGTGCGGGAACGCTGGTGGGTCAGAACGGCGGCTCTTCGGTCGCCCCGCCCTGGGCGGCCCACGGGTCGCCGGCCGGTTGACCCTGCGGCTGGCCCTGCGGCTGGCCCTGGGGCTGACCTTGCGGCTGGCCCTGGGGCTGACCCTGAGGCTGACCTTGTGGCTGGGCCTGCGGTTGGGACCACGGGTCGTTGCCGCCGAAGCCGCCCCCGCCGCCGGATCCGCCGGCCCGGGTGGTCTTGGTGACCTTGGCGGTGGCGTACTTCAGGCTCGCGCCGATCTCCTCGACGTCGACCTCGACGACGGTCCGCTTCTCGCCCTCGCGGGTCTCGTAGGACCGCTGCTTGAGCCGGCCCTGGACGACGACGCGCATGCCCCGCTGCAGCGACTCGGCGACGTTCTCGGCCGCCTGCCGCCAGATGGAGCAGCGCAGGAACAGGGCGTCCCCGTCTCGCCACTCATTGGTCTGCTTGTCGAAGAAGCGCGGAGTCGACGCCACGGTGAAGTTCGCGACCGCAGCACCGGACGGCGTGAAGCGCAGCTCCGGGTCGTCGGTCAGGTTGCCGACAACGGTGATGATGGTGTCGCCTGCCATCTCGGATCCTCCAAGGTGAGGGTGTGGAGGTCAGTGAACCTCTGGGCGAAGGACCTTAGTGCGCAGCACCGACTCATTGAGTCCGAGCTGACGATCCAGCTCCTTGACCGTCGCGGGCTCGGCGGCGAGCTCGATGACGGCGTAGATGCCTTCGGCCCGCTTGTCGATCTCGTAGGCGAGCCGGCGCCGGCCCCACACGTCGACTGTCTCCACCGAACCGCCGTCCTGGCGGACGAGGTTGAGGTACTTGTCGAGCGAGGGACCAACGGTCCGCTCCTCGAGGTCGGGATCGAGGATGACCATGACTTCGTAGTTACGCATGAGTGGGTCCCACCTCCTGTGGACTCGGCGGCCACGGTCTCTCCGTGGCAGGAGGGCTCCAGCGTTTGCTTAGCGTGTCAAAGCCCGGCGCCTGGCCGGGCTGACCCAGACAGGTTACCAGCGGCGGACGTACCCCGGAAATCGACGTCCCCAGCTGTTCGTCACGGGGGGCGGGGGTTGCCGTTGCCTGGCACGGAGGGGCACGCTCGGGGTACGGCATCACCCGTGTCATGCGGCCTGCGTATCGAAGGAGGTCCACCATGGCCCGCGCACACGCAAGCGGCGACCCCGGCCGGATCCGGCTCCCCGAGCCGCTGCACCGGCTGATCAACACCGACGGCCAGCGCCATCCGAAGGAGAACGCGCTCGCCTTCGGCAGCCTCGGTCTGGCCATCGTCTCGCTGGTCTCGGCCGCCATCCCCGACTGGCACGTCCTCGGCACCTGGACCGGCCTCGTCGGCGCGCTGATGGGCGGGTTCGACCAGTTCATCTCACAGACCCGCGGTGAGCGGTGGATCATCGTGGTCGGGCTGATCGGCAGCGCGCTCGGGCTCGTCCTCAACCTCGCGAACGGTGGTTTCGGGTAGCTGTCGGCGCGGGCTCGTAGGCTGGCGCCCATGAGCAGTCCGAAGTCAGCCGACATCTCGATCGGCGCCCACGTCGACCAGCAGGACCCGATCGGCGAGGCGGTCGCCCGCAAGGCCGACCTCGCCCAGTTCTTCCTCGGCGACCCGCAGGGGTGGAAGGGCCCCAAGGTCGCGTACGACGGAGGCGCTGCTGCACTCCGGTCCGCGGCCGAGTCGGCCGGGGTGACGCTCTACGTCCACTCGCCGTACGTCCTCAACGTCGCGACCAGCAACAACCGCATCCGCATCCCCAGCCGCAAGCTGCTCCAGCAGCAGATCAACGCCGCGGCCGAGGTCGGCGCCGGCGGGCTGGTCGTGCACGGCGGTCACGTACTGAGCGACGACGACCCCGACCTGGGCTACGACAACTGGCGCAAGTGTGTCGACCGGCTCGAGATGCCGATCCCGCTGCTGATCGAGAACACCGCGGGTGGCGGCAACGCGATGGCCCGCCGGCTCGAGCGGATCGCCAAGGTGTGGGACGCCATCGGCGCGGCCGAGGGCGGCGACCAGGTCGGGTTCGTGCTCGACACCTGCCACGCCCATGCCGGCGGCGAGGACCTCGTCGGCGTGGTCGACCGGGTGCGTGCGATCACCGGCCGGGTCGACCTTGTGCACGCCAACGACTCCCGCGACACCTTCGACTCCGGCGCCGACCGGCACGCCAACCTCGGGTCCGGTGAGATCGACCCCGCCCAGCTGGTCGCAGTCGTGACAGACGCCGGCGCCCCCGTGGTCGTGGAGACCCCCGGGGGCGCCGACGGCCAAGCGGCCGATATCGCCTGGCTGCGCGAGCGGCTCTGATCAGCCGGCCACCACCACGTTGCGCAGGTCGATGTTGGCCAGGTTGACGTCGTACTCCACGCCGGAGACGTTCTCGCTCCAGACGTAGTTGGCCTTGCCGAACCACAGCGGGATCACCGGCATGTCCTCGAGCACCAGGTCAGCGGCCTCCTGGTACTTCGCAACGCCCTCGTCGAGATCCGCCGCGGCGTCACCCTCGGTGATAGCCGTATCGACGGCGTCGTTGGAGTAGCCGTAGTAGTTGACGTCGCCGTTGGTGCCGTACAGCGGGCGCAGGTAGTTCTCCGCGGACGGGTAGTCCACGATCCAGCTGAGCCGGTACGGCCCGGTGAACTTCGCCTCGGAGCGCAGCTCGAGGTACTGCGCCCACTCGCGCGCCTCCAGCTTGAAGTCGACGCCGAGCGTCTCCTTCCAGGAGTTGCCGATCGCCTCGACCCAGCCGTCATGCCCTGAGCCCGCGTTGTACCAGAGCGTGATGGTGTTGCCGGGAACTCCGCCCGCCTCGTCGAACAGCTTCTTCGCCTCCTCGGGGTCGAACCCGCAGAACTGGCACGCGTCGTCCCGAGCACCGGGGACGACGGGGCTGATCACGTCCATCGCGGGCGAATGCAAGCCGTTGAGGATGCTGTCGATGATGGTCTGGCGGTCGATCGCCATCGACAGCGCGTGCCGCAGGTCGGGGTTGTCGTACGGCGCCTTCTCGGTCAGACCGAGGTAGGTGAACGCCGACGACTCCTCCTCGAGCTGGCGGTCACCCGCCTCGGACTTGGCGGTGGGGTACATCGTCGGGTCGACGTCGGTCACGTCGAGCTCACCGGCCTGCCAGGCCCGGAACGCCGCGACCATGTCGGTGTACATCGTGAACTCGATCGAGTCGACGTTGCCGGGGTGCTCACCGGCGTACTCCTCGTTGCGCACGACCGTGATGCCCTGGTCGTGCCGCCAGGCACCGTCCATCTTGTACGGACCCGTGCCGATCGGCGTCTCGTTGCACGCCTCCAGGTCCTCCAGGCACGCCTCCGCGAGCGGCGACCAGGCCGGCGTGTAGCTCATCATCTGCGGCAGCTGGGAGAACGGCGCGCTGAGCGTGACCTCGAGGGTGAGGTCGTCGACCTTCTTCAGGCCGGACAGCGACTCGACCGCCTTCTCCGCGTCGTAGCCCTCGATCTTGCTCATGAAGCCGGCGGTGTCGGACCCGTTGTCGACGTTGGCCGACCAGTTCCAGGCCCGCATGAACGCGTCGGCGTTCACCGGCTCACCGTTGTGGAATGTCCAGCCGTCCTTGAGCTTGACGGTCCAGGTCGTGTTGTCCTCGGACTCGATCGACTCGGCGATACCGTCGTACACCGGCTCGCCGGTCTCGAGGTCGACGTTGAGCAAGGGCTCCTGGACCACCGAGACGACCGCGATGCACTCGGACTCGTAGCACTTCTGCGCCGGGGCCAGGAAGGTCGGCTCGGTCAGCGCGTAGGTGAACGTGCCGCCCTGCGCCGACTTCTCAGCGCCGTTGCCCGACCCCTCGTCGTCGCCGTCGCCGCCGGATCCGGAACAAGCGCTGGCCAGCAACGACAACGCG
This sequence comes from Propionibacteriales bacterium, assembly GCA_009379735.1. Classification (GTDB taxonomy): domain Bacteria; phylum Actinomycetota; class Actinomycetes; order Propionibacteriales; family Nocardioidaceae; genus WHTB01. The sequence goes on along the minus strand of WHTB01000052.1, from coordinate 14,753 downwards.
GCGGCCGCGGCCACCAGCGACCAAGATCTGCTTCGTCGTGTCACGTTTTCCTCCCGGGAAATGGTGAGTGAGCGCAGGGAACAGCCACAAAGGTCTAGATCAGCGACTCTAGGGGTCCGCTTCGGCACAGAAGGTCACGGTTAGGCAACGTCCCGGCGTCAGGTTGAGAGCACCGCCCGGTAGCCTCGCCCCCGTGACCCGCCCCATCGCCGTCCGCACCCTCACCTCCGCCGAGCATCTCGCCTTCCTCGACAAGCGGGGATCGGCGAGCTTCCTGCAGACGCCGGCCTGGGCCCAGGTGAAGAGCGAGTGGCGGTCGGAGTCGGTCGGCTGGTACGACGGGGAGGACCTGGTCGGCGCCGGTCTGGTGCTGTACCGGCAGCTGCCGAAGGTCAAGCGCTACCTCGCCTACCTGCCCGAGGGACCGGTGCTCGACTGGCGCCGGCCCGACCTGGCCGAGCTGCTTGACGCCCTCGCGCAGCACGTGCAGACGAAGGGCGCGTTCGCGGTCCGGATCGGGCCGCCGGTGGTGACCCGCAGCTGGCAGGCCGCGACCATCAAGGCGGCGATCGCCGACCCGCAGCAGCGCCGGCTCGCCGACGTACCCCCGGATGCCAGGCACGACCTCGGCGCCCACGTCCAGCAGACCCTGCGATCCCGCGGTTGGCGGCTACTGGCCAGCGAAGGCGGCTTCGCGGCCGGGCAGCCGCAGTACGTGTTCCAGATCCCGCTGGCCGGCTGCGCCGAGGAGGACCTGCTCAGGGACATGAACCAGCTCTGGCGGCGCAACATCAAGAAGGCCGCCAAACTCGGCGTCGAGGTCAGTGCCGGCGACGTCGACGCGGTCGCGGAGTTCCACCGCATCTATGTCGAGACCGCCGAGCGTGACGGGTTCACGCCACGGCCGCTGTCGTACTTCGAGACCATGTACTCGGCACTGTCCGCGGAGGACCCCGACCGGATCCGGGTCTACCTCGCCCACCACGAGGGCGACCTGGTCGCCGCGACGCTGTGGATCCGGGTCGGCACCCACACCTGGTACTCCTACGGCGCCTCGACGACGCACAAGCGCGAGGTGCGCGGGTCCAACGCCGTGCAGTGGCGGATGATCCAGGACGCGCTGGCGGTGGGCGCGTCGACGTACGACCTGCGCGGCATCACCGACACCCTCGACGAGGACGACCCGCACATCGGGCTGATCCAGTTCAAGGTCGGCACCGGCGGAGAGGCCGTGGAGTACGTCGGCGAGTGGGACCTGCCGATCCCCGGCCTGGTCACCGGGCTGATGTACCGGGCCTTCGACCTCTACCTGCGCCGTCGCTGAGGAGCAACCCGCATGCCCGTGACGCTGACCGTTGACGGTCCCCGCTGGCGCGACCACCTGCGGCGGGTCGCCGCCGCCCACCCCGGCATCGTGCCGGTCGCGAAGGGCAACGGGTACGGCTTCGGTCTCGGTCGGCTGGCCCGCAAGGCCGGCTGGCTCGGCCGCGACCTGCTCGCCGTCGGCACCTACGACGAGCTGCCCGAGGTGCTCGCCCGGTTCGAGGGCGACGTGCTGGTGATGTCGCCGTGGCGCCCGTTCCTGGACGCCCCCACCGACTCGCGGATCGTGCACACGGTGGGCCGTCCGGACGACCTCGCCGCGCTGGCCGGCCGCGACGACCGGCCACGCGTCGTGCTCGAGGGGCTGACCTCGATGCGCCGGCACGGTTTCACCGAGGACCAGCTCGAGCAGCTCGACCGCGGCGGCGTGCAGGTGGAGGGGCTCGCCCTACATCTCCCGATCGGCGTCGACGGCACGCGGGAGGTGCACGACTGGCTGTCGCTGGGTCTCGACGCCACGGTGTTCGTCTCCCACCTCAGCGACGCGCAGCTCGGGGAGCTGGCGACGCGTCACCCGGACACGCTGCTGCGTCCCCGGATCGGCACGGCGCTGTGGCTCGGTGACCGCGGCGCGCTGACCGTGACCGCGACCGTGCTCGACGTGCATCCCGTGACCCGAGGACAGCACGCGGGCTACCGACAGCGGCGGGCCCCACGCGACGGCCACGTCGTGGTGGTCGCCGGCGGCACCGCACACGGCATCGGGCTCGAGGCACCGACCCCGGCGTCGTCGTCGCGGCAGCGAGCCGTAGCGCTGGCCCGGGGCGGGCTCGACGCCGCCGGCCGGGCGCTGTCTCCGTACTCGGTCGGTGGCAAGCAGCGCTGGTTCCTGGAGCCGCCGCACATGCAGAGCTCGATGCTGTTCCTGCCGGCCTCGGTGACGCCGCCGGCGGTCGGTGACGAGCTGCCGCTGGACGTACGTTTCACCACGACGTACTTCGACCGGATCATCGTGTCCTGACGCTGGAGCCGTCGAACACACCGCCGGCCGGGTCGTCGGTCAGGCCGTCCGCGCGCACCGGGTCTCGCCAGGGCACGAAGATGTCGCGGACGACCAGCGACCCGAACCACACTTCGCCCGCGACCCGGATCAGGATCGCCGCGATGTACGCCGTGGGTGCGCCGTCGGTCGTGGCCGAGTCGAGGTCGCCCTCCAGGTAGACCCAGATCGCGACGAAGTACACCGCCTCGCAGGCCTGCCAGACCAGCAGGTCCCGCCACCGCGGCCGGGCCAGCGCCGCCAGCGGCAGCAGCCACAACACGTACTGCGGCGAGTAGACCTTGTTGACCAGCAGGAACGCGAGCACGACCAGCAGCGCCAACTGCGGCAGCCGGGGCCGGCGGGGTGCGAGCAGCCCGATCGCCGCCACCGCGAGGCAGCAGCCGCCGAAGAACACCCAGGACACGATGTTGATGGTGTGGCTGCCGACGTCGTGCCCGCCGAGCGACCAGGCGTACCAGAGCGAGCCGAGGTCGGCCCCGCGGTCGGAGTTGAACGACCAGAACGACTTCCAGCCCTCGAAGTTCGCGGCCATCACCGGCAGGTTGACCACGAGCCACCCGCCCGCCGCGCCGAGGACGGCCAGGGCGAAGGCGCCCCAACGGCGGGTACGCATGCACAGCACCAGCAGCGGGCCGAGCAGGAACAACGGGTACAGCTTGGCCGCCGTACCCAGGCCGATCAGTACGCCCGCGAGCAGGGCCCGCTCACGGGACCAGGCGGCCAGCGCGAGAGCGACAAGTGCGACTGCCAGCAGGTCCCAGTTGATCAGCCCCGCGAGCAGCAACGCCGGCGACGCCGCGACCAGCGCGGCGTCCCAGGGTCGTCGGCGATGCGCCATCGCCAGCGCCCACACGGCGACCACCGCCAGAGCGAACAGGAGTACGGCGTTGACCGTGCTGAACGGGAGGACGTTGCTGGCCACCTGCGGGTCGGCGAACACCTCGTCGGCCGGCAGGTCGGCCACCATCGGCGCTCCGAAGATCGAGTGCGTCACCAGCGTCGCGCCGTACACCAGGCCGCCGGTCAGCACGGGGTACTCGAAGTACGGGTAACGGCCCGAGTCGTCGAGGAACGGCACCTGGCCCTCGGCGAACCCGCGCGACGCGTACAGCTTGTCGATGTCGCTGTAGCAGAGCCGGTCATAGCTCGCCTGACCGAGCATGCACGGCGCCTTCTGCACCATGCCGAGCCCGAAGGTGAGCGTGACCAGCACCAGCATCACCCGCAGCGGCGTCCACCACGAGCGGCCCGGTGCCGCATGCTGGCCGAGCGGCCCGCCGACCACCTCGTTGCCGGCCCGGACCCACGGGTCGTCGATCGACGGCGCGACGACGTCGCGGCCGCTCGCTTCGCTCACCCCGCCGCCCTACGGACAGTCGGGATCGAGGAACGAGCAGTCCGACGTGGGCGTCTCGGTCGGCGGCCCGGTCGGCGGCCCGGTCGGCTTCGGGGGCTTGCTCTTCGTCGGCGTCGGTTCCGGCGACTCCGACGGGGTCTCGCTCTCGGTCTCGGACGATGTCGGGTCCGACTTCTTCTCCTTCTTCTTGGTCGGCGAAGGCGGTGGTGGCTTCACGATGTCGAGGTCGTCGACCTCCGGCCACTCAAGCACCTCCTTGCCCTTCATCGCGCGCGCCATCATCGCGAGCCAGGTGCGGCCGGGGTAGCCGCCGCCGGTGAAGCTGTCCGTGCCACCGACGCCGTCGAGTACGGCGTTGCCGTTCTTGCCGCGGGTGTAGACCACGACGGTGGCGAGCTGGCGCGTGTAGCCGGCGAACCACGACGCGATGATGTCGCCGTTCTTCTTGGCGTGGGTGCCGGTCTTGCCGCCGACCGGGCGGTCCAGGTCGGCCGCTAACGTCGCAGTGCCGTCGGGGTCCGTCACGACCTCCTGCAGCGCGTAGTTGACGCTGTTGGCGATGTCGCGGCTGAACGCCCGGCGGGGGTTGTCCTTGTGCTTGAAGCGCGGCTCGCCGTTGGAGTCGGTGACCTTGTCGACGACGTAGACGTTGTTGTGCTCACCCTGCGCGGCGAACGTGGCGAAGCCGTTGGCCAGGTCGACCGGTGACACGTCGTCGACGCCGAGGGTGACCACGGGCACCGACGACAGCCTCTGCTTGGGAATCCCCGCCCTGCTGGCGGCATCGATGACGTCGTCCGGGCCGTTCTCGAGCTTCTGCACGAGGTCGACGTACGCGGTGTTGCTGGAGATCTCGGTGGCCTTCTCCAGCGTGAGCGGTCCGTAGTTGCGGTCGTTGATGTTGTTGACGGTGTCTTCCCCGACGGTGATCGAGTTGCCGGTGAAGCTGTCGGTCAGCTTGACGCCCTGCTCGAGACCCGCGGCCAGCGTGAACGGCTTGAACGTCGACCCGGGTTGGCGCGCGACCAGTCCCCAGTTGCGCTGGCTCTTGACGTAGTCGGCACCGCCGTACAGCGCCCGCAGCGCACCCGTGCCGGGCTGGACCGAGGCCACGCCGATGTTCAGGTCCTTGCCGTCTTCGGGCCGCTCCTCCTCCACGGCCTTGATCGCGGCCAGCTGCGACTTGAAGTTGAACGTCGTCTCGACCTTGAGGCCGCCACCGTAGATCTCGTCCTCGGAGAAGCCCTCCTTGCGCAGGTGCCGCTCGGTCAGCGCCAGCAGGAATCCCTTCTGGCCGGACAGCCGGTTGGCCTGCGAAGGCTTCTTGATCTCGGGCAGCTCCGCCTTCAGCCGCTCGCCGGTGTCGGACTTGACCTGTCCGGCCTCGACCATGCCGTCGATCACGTAGCGGTAGCGCTCGAGCAGCCGGTCCGCGTTGTCCGCCTCGATCGCCGGGTCGAGGTTGGCCGGCGAGTTGAGGACTGAGGCCAGCACGACCCCTTCGCCGACGCCGAGCTCGCCCACCGACTTGCCGAAGTAGACGTGCGACGCCGCCTCGATGCCGTACGCCCCGCGGCCGAAGTAGATCGTGTTGAGGTAGCCCTGGAGGATCTCCTCCTTGGACAGCTCCCGATCCACCTTCAGCGACAGGAACGCCTCCTTTATCTTGCGCTTGTAGGTGCGCTCCTGAGTGAGGTACAGGACCTTGACGTACTGCTGGGTGATCGTCGACGCGCCCTGGGTCGAGTCGCTGCGGGCGTTGGACAGCCCGGCGCGGACGATGCCCTTGACGTCGATACCTGCGTCGGACCAGAAGTCGCGGTTCTCGGCCGCGACCACGGCCTGCTGCACATGCTCGGGTACGTCCGACAGCGCCACCGTGGTGCGGTTCTGGACGGCGAACGTGCCGACCTTCTTGTTGCCGCCCTGGTAGTAGACCGTCGTCGTCTCGGCCTGGAACTCCCGGTTGGGGTTGGGGATCTCGGTGCGCTGGTACATCACGACCATCGCGGCGGCGCCGAGCACCGCCACGAGCACACCGAACCCGCAGGTCCACTTCAGCGTCCGGCGTAGCAGACCGCCCTTGCGGGCACGCCGGTCTGATCTGCTCGCCTTCCGCAGGCCTTCTGCCATCTGCTCAGCTCACCGATCCTGACTCGCTTGGTCGCCACTCCCCGTCCAAATTCCCGGACCAGAGTACGCGGGCGGTCCCCGAGCCGCGATTCGTCGGTGACCCCAGTCACCCACTCACACCCACCGTGCACGACCGTACTCAACCCGTCGCGGCCGGCCTCCGACGACTCGCGCCGAGGTTGCACGTATGTCGGGGGTGCCGCGGACCTACGCGCAACCTCGGCGCGAAGATCTGGGTCAGGCCAGCAGGACTCGGAGGCCCTTCGCGCGCAGGGCCTCCACGTAGTTCGGGTCCGCGGCCTCGTCGGTCACCACCGTCGTCACCGCGGTCACGTCGCAGATCCGGGCGAACGTGCGGACACCGAGCTTCTCCGCGGCCATCACCACGGTGACCTCGGACGCCCGTTGCACCATCAGCGCGTTGACCCCCGCCTCCCCCTCGTGGAAGCAGGACGCCCCCGTCTCCATCGAGAAACCGTCCACGCCGAGGATCAGGTGGTCCAGCCACAGCTCGCCGAGCACCTGCATCGCCAGTGGCCCGACCAGCTCGTACGACTGCGGCCGAGCGACGCCACCGAGGGTGACGGTACGGATGTGGGGCCGCAGCACCATCTCGGTGGCGATGTTGAGGGCGTTGGTGACGACGGTCAGCATCGGCTTCTTGCCGCCGCTCTCCGCCAGGTCTCCCCGGGCCGCGAGCCGGCGCGCCGTCGCTGTGCTGGTCGTGCCGCCGTTGAAGCCGACCACCTTGCCGGGGGTGATCAGCTCGCTCGCCATCACCGCGATCCGTTCCTTGACGTCGGCGTCGCCGCCGCCGCGGTACCGCACCGGCAGGTCGTACGCCACCGAGGTCGCGACCACCCCGCCATGGGTACGGGTCACCAGCTGCTGTTTGGCCAGCGAGGTGAAGTCACGCCGTACTGTCGCCTCGGAGACCCCGAGCTCGGTCGCCGCGTCGCTCACCGACAGCCGACCGCGCTGGGACAGCAGGTCGAGCAACGAGCGCAGCCGCCACGAGCGGTCGCCCCGAGCCTCCGGCTGGACCTCGGCCGAGGTTTCCGGTTCCACGCCCTGTGCGTCGTCGTTCATTTCACTCCTCCCGCCGTCAGGCCGGCGACGAGCCGGCGCTCGATCAGCGCGAACAAGATCACGACCGGGACGATCCCGACGACGGAGATCCCGAAGACGTACTGCCACGACGTCTGGTACTGGCCGACGAACTTGGTCAACGCGACCGACAGCGGCTGGTTCTCCGCGGTGGTGAGGATGACCAGGCTGGCCGCGAACTCGTTCCAGCAGGCGACGAAGGTGAAGATGATCGCGGTGACGATGCCGGGCCAGACCAGCGGCAGGGTCACCTGGCGCAGCGTCTGCAGCCGCGACGCGCCGTCGAGGGTGGCGGCCTCGTCGATCTCCTTGGGCACGCCGGCGAAGAACGAGTGCATGATCCAGATCGCGAACGACAGGTTGAACGCCGCGTTCACCAGGATCATCGCCAGCCAGGTGTCGTTGATGCCGATGGCGAGGAACTCCCGGAACAGCCCGGCCGCCAGCACGGTCGGCTGCAGCATCTGGGTGACCAGCACCAGCAGCAGGAACGCCAGCCGGCCGGGGAACCGGTTGCGGGCCGAATAGTAGGCCGCCGGCATCGCCACGCACAGCACCAGCAGCGTCGCCGCGACCGAGATCACGACCGTGCTGACCATGTTGTACGGCAGCGGGGTCTCGGGGGTGTCCCACATGCTCGCGTAGTTGCCCGGGTGCCACGCCTCCGGCAGGTACGTGGGGGGTACGCCGAGGATGTCGGCCCGGCTCTTGAACGACCCGACCAGCATGATCAGGTACGGCGCGAGGAAGAACACCGCGACCGCCAGCCCGGCCAGGCTGAGCAGCCAGCGGGGCCCGCGCCCGCGGGCACGGCTTCCGGCGGCGGCCATCAGTCCTCCCGCATCGGGCGGACGACCCGCAGGTAGATAAGGATGATCACCAGGACCAGCACGAAGTTGACCACGCTCAGCGCGCTCGCCGTGTCGACCTGCCGCTCAGCCTGGATGAACTTGAAGATCATCGTGGTCGTGGTGTCGGCGTTGTAGCCGGGGATGCTGCCGGTGATGGTGCGCAGGATCGGCAACGAGTTGAACACGTTGATGATGTTGATGATCGTCGCCACCGCCAGCGCCGGCCGCAGGCTCGGCAGGATGATCTCGAGATAGGTGCGGGCCGGGCCGGCACCGTCGACCTGCGCCGCCTCCAAGGTGTCCTCGGGGATCGTCTGCAGACCAGCCAGCAGCGTGTACGTCGTGAACGGCAGCGACACGAACACCGCGATCCCCATCGCCACCAGGAACGCCGACACGGTGTTCTTCGTGAAGCCGTACGGCTGGTCGAGGATGCCGACGTCGACCAGAGCCCGGTTGAGGATGCCGTAGAACGGGTCGAGGCCGTAGTAGAAGACGACCGAGGTCATCACCACGCTGGATGCCCACGGCACGATCACCGCGAGCCGGACCAGTCGGCGGCCCGGGAACGCCTTGTCCAGCAGCTGGGCCAGCGCCAGCGAGATCAGGATCGTGACCAGCACCACCCCGACGACCCAGACCACGGTGTTGACCAGGACCCGGGGGATCGCGTCGAACTCCAGCAGCCGCTGGTAGTTCTCCGACCCCACCGGGCCCCGGTCCACACCGAACTCCGACACGTCCCGAGTCGACGTCCAGACCATGTAGCCGGCCGGGAACAACACGATCGCGAAGATCAACACCAACGTCGGAGCGAGCCAGGGCAGGGCCGAGAGCAGCTCCCGGCCCGCCCGGCCCGATCCGGTCCTGCGTGATCGCGACTTCGGCGGTCGCGTCTTGCCGATCGACATCGGGACGGTCCTTCGGAGGCGAAGCGGTCAGTGCGGAGGGTGGGTCAGCCGTCGGCCTTGGCCTGGATCTCCTTCAGCACTGCCGCCGCGTCCTTGCCCTGTCCGATCTGCCCGACCAGGCTCTGGAACGCGCCCTGCGTCGCCGACCACTTGCTGTTGGTGCTGGGGTAGAACTGCGCGTCCGGCAAGGCGTCCAGGAACACCTGGAGGTCGGCGTTGTCGTACGCCTCGGCACCGGACTTGGTCACCGGGAGGAAGTTCTCGGTGGTCACGAAGTTCATGTAGACGTCGGTCGAGTAGAAGTAGTCCAGGAACGTCGTGATCGCGTCCTTCTTGTCGTCGTCGTTCTTGAACGCCATCAGGTGGTCGGCCACACCGAGCGTCACCGGCTCGCCGTCCTTGGTGGGGATCGGCGCCAGCTCGTACTTCAGCTCGGGGTTGTTCTTCTCGATCTCGCCGACGGTCGGCGGCAGCGCCTCGATGAAGCCGATCTTGCCCTGCATGAACACGTTGATCAGCGGGGTCCGGTCGGTCGCGCCGGGGTCGGGCTGGGTCGCCTTCTCGTCGATCATCGTCTTCATGAACTCGACCGCCTCGAGGTTCTCCGGCGTGTCGACGGTGATCTTGTCCGCATCGCCCCAACCGCCGCCGTTGCCGAACGCCCAGATCGACGTCTCGGCCTGCGCCTCCTCGTTGCCGAGCGGCATGCCGTAGCCGTACACCCCGCCGCCGAGCGCGCTGACCTTCTTCGCCGCTGCCAACAGCTCGTCCCACGTCGCGGGTACGGCGGTCACGCCGGCCTTGTCCATCAGGTCGGTGTTGACGAACATCGTGCGCGCCGACGCGATCAGCGGAAGCCCGATCTGCTCATCGCCGATCGAGGCGTTCTCCGCGAACGAGTCCTGGAAGTCGCCCAAGGTGTCCTCGGAGACCACTTCGGCGGCCGGGTAGAGCAGGTCGTCGGCCGCAAAGCCGGCGAACGCGTCGATGTTGAGGATGTCCGGCGCGTCGTCGGACTGCACCTTCGTGCGTACGACATCGTTGATGTTGTCCCACGACTGGACCTCGAGGTTGACCTTGATGTCCGAGTTCTCGGCCTCGAAGTCCTTGATGATGCCTTCCCACAGCGCCTGGGTGCCGTCGCTGTAAGAGGGCACCAGCAGGTCGAGGGTGGCGCCGCCGCTCCCGGAGTCGTCGCCGCTGTCTCCGCCGAAGCCACAGGCGCTGACTGCCAGACCGAGGCCGAGCGCGAGCGCCCCCACCCGGACTGTTGTGCGTGTGCTCGTCACGATGTCCGCCTCTCCCCGGCACTCCTGGCGCCGAGTCTGATCGTTTTCGCGTGAATTCGGAGATATTCACGCAGACTTCCACAGTCCGTTGATGATCATGATGCACGTCAGGCGGGTGGTCAAGAGCCTTGGCCGCACAAGTTGAGCGCGAATCGGTGCGCGGTTATGATGGACTCTTGACTAGATCGCTCAGATTCGAGCATTATGCTCGGGTCCGCGAGTCAGGAGGAAACCAGCGGCCATGAGCGCATCCACGACGACGTACCTCGAAGCCGAGATCGCCACCCAGCCCGGCGACTGGCTGCGCGCCGCCGACACCGCTCGCGACCACGCTCACCTGCTGCCCACGCCGGGTGAGCGCGTCGCGGTGATCGGCTGCGGGACGTCGCTGTACATGGCCCAGGTGTACTCCGTGCTCCGGGAAGCCGCCGGCCACGGCGTCACCGACGCCTGGCCGGCGAGCGAGCATCGGCTCGGTCGCGGGTACGACCGGGTCCTGGCGATCACCCGCTCCGGCACCACCACCGAAGTAGCCGACGTGCTGCGCGACCTGCGCGGCGGCGCGTACGGGACGGTCGCGGCGACCGTCGTCACGGCGACACCCGGCACGCCGGTCGTCGACCTGGCCGACCCGATCCTGATGCCGGAGATCGACGAGCAGTCGGTCGTGCAGACCCGGTTCGCCACCGGCACGCTGGCGCTGCTGCGCAGCCACCTCGGCGACGACCTGGGCACCGCCGCGAAGCAGGCCCAGAAGGTGCTGGACGACTGCGCGGAGCACGGCGACGCCGCGGTCCTCGGTCCGGCCGTCGACGCGGACCAGATCACCTTCGTCGGCCGCGGGTGGACCAACGGCCTTGCCGAGGAGGCCGGGCTCAAGCTGCGGGAGGCCGCCCAGCTCTGGACTGAGAGCTACCCGATGATGGAGTACCGGCACGGGCCGGTGAGCATCTCCGCGCCGGGCCGCGTGGTCTGGGCGTTCGGCCCACCGGTGGACGGATTCGCCGCCGACGTCGCGGCCACCGGCGCGCACTTCGAGACCAGCGACATCGACCCGATGGCGGACCTGGTGCGGGTCCAGCGGCTCTGCCTCGTCAAGGCACGGCAGGTCGGCCTCAACCCCGACGAGCCACGCAACCTGACCCGCTCGATCATCCTGTCGCCGCAGGCGGGACCCGACCAGGTCTGACACGCTGACTCCGTGCAGACGCTCGCGGATCCCTCGGGTGCCGTCCTGGCGTTCGACGTCGGCGGGACCACCATCAAGGCCGAGGTCCTCGGGCCTGACCTCCAGACCTGGGCCCGGGCCAGCGTGCCCACACCGCACGGTCCGGCGCTGGCCGACGGTGTCGTCGACACGGCACGCGCCTTGCTCGACGGGTTGACGTCGGAGCAGCGCGACGCGGTCCGCTCGGTCGGACTCGCCCTTCCTGGCATCGTCGACACCGCCCGCGGCGTCAGCATCTTCGCTGCCAACCTCGACCTGCGCGACGTGGCGTTGGCCGAGCCCATCGCGGCCCGGCTCGGCCTGCCGGTGCGCCTCGGCCACGACGTGGCCTGCGCCGCGGCGGCCGAGCGCCACTCGGGGGCCGCCGCCGGCGTGACCGATCCCGTCGTGGTGGTGATCGGCACCGGGATCGCCGCCGTGTCGTACGTGCACGGCCGTCGGGTCGCGGGGGTGACCGGACAGGCCGGCGAGCTCGGGCATGTCGTCGTACGCCCGGGCGGCCCGCGGTGCGGGTGCGGCGCGCGGGGCTGTCTCGAGGCGGTCGCCTCCGCGTCCTCGATCGCCCGGGCCTACCGGTCCGCCAGCGGCAACGACGTGGCTGGCGCGGCCGACGTGGTCGCCCGCCTCGGTCAGGACGCCGTCGCCGACGCGGTCTGGGCCGAGGCGACCACGGCGCTCGCCGACGGGCTGCTGATCGCTACCGCGCTGCTGGCTCCCGGGGCGATCGTGCTCGGTGGTGGCCTGGCCGAGGCCGGTGCCTCCCTGGTCGACCCGGTGGCCGCGTCGATGCGCGAGCGGGCGACCGCGGTGACGGTGCCGCCGCTGCTCACAGCCGCCCACGGCAGCCGGGCCGGGGTGGTCGGCGCCGCCCTGATCGCCTCCGCCCCCTCCGCTGAGTGTGACGAGTTGGCGCGACATGCCGGCGTGTCGCCACCAGCACGTCACACTCACCGGGACGGGGGGTGATCTCGGTGACGGTTGAGCTGGTACGAGGGCGGGTCGTCACCCCCGACGGTGAGTTCGCGGACGGGGTCGTGGAGATCACCGGCGACCGGATCACCCGGGTCGACGACGCCGCGGCGTTCGCCGGCCACGACCTGCCCGCGGCATCCGGCATCGTGCTGCCCGGGTTGGTCGACGTGCACAACCACGGCGGTGGCGGCGCCGCCGTGACGACCGGCGACCCGGAGCAGGTCAGGGCCGCGGCTCGGCACCACCTCAGCCATGGCACCACGTCGATGCTGGCCAGCGCCGTGACCGACAGCCCGGACCGGATGGTCGCCACCGTCGCCGCGGCGGCCGACGCGGCGCAGCTCGGCGAGGTCGCCGGCATCCACCTGGAGGGCCCGTTCCTGGCGGCCGCCCACTGCGGCGCCCAGGACCCGCGCCACCTCCTCCGCCCTGACCTCGGACTCGCGCGAGACCTGCTGGCGGCCGGCCGCGGCCACGTGCGGGTGATGACGCTGGCGCCCGAGCTGCCCGGCGCGGACGCCCTGGTCGGGCTGCTGGTGGAGTCGGGGGTCGTGGTCGCGGTGGGCCACACCGAGGCCGACGCGGCCACCGCGGAGCGGGTGCTGAGTGCCGACGGCAACGGTCTCGCCACCCACCTGTTCAACGCCATGCCCCCGCTGCACCACCGCGACCCCGGCCCGGTGGCCGGCTGCCTGTCCGCGGCGTCGCGCGGCCTGGCCAGAGTCGAGCTGGTCGCCGATGGCGTGCACCTCGCCGACGACACGGTGCGTACGATCTTCGGCCTGCTCGGTCGCGACCGGGTCGTGCTGGTCACCGATGCGATGGCGGCGGCCGGGATGCCCGACGGTGACTACCGGCTCGGGCCGCAGGCGGTCAGTGTCGTCGACGGCGTCGCCCGGCTCGCCGGCGACGACGGGTCGGGCTCGATCGCCGGCGGCACCGCACGCCTCCTCGACGTCGTACGCCGGTGCGTGGACAACGCCGGCATCGGCCTGTCCGCCGCGGTCGTGGCGGCCTCGACCAACCCGGCGGCGGTCCTGGGCCTGGACGCGGAGCTCGGCGCTCTGCGGATCGGCCTGCGGGCGGACGTCGTCGTGGTCGACGACGACCTGCGGCCGCTGCGGGTCATGCGCGCGGGCAGGTGGGTGACGTGATCCTCACCGTCACGTGCAACCCGGCGATCGACGTCACCTATCGCGTCGACTCGCTGGTGCCGGGCGAGATGCACCGGGTACGCGAGGTCACCGAGCGCGCGGGCGGCAAGGGCGTCAACGTTGCCCGCGTCCTCCACCTGCTCGGGGAGCGGACGATGGCTACCGGTCTGGCCGACGTCGGGTTCGCCGACGCCGTCGAGCTGCTCGGGGTGCCTGCCGCGTTCCTCACCGCGCTGCCGAGCATGCGCCGGACCCTGGCCGTGCACGCCGACGGCCTCACGACCTCCCTGTGGGAGCCCGGTGCCGTGGTCGAGGAGCCGGCCGACGTGGCACTCAAGCTCGAGCGCCACGTCCAGCTGCTGCTGACCGGTGCCGACGGCCTGGTCGTTTCCGGCAGCCTGCCGCCGGGCTTCGCGCCGGACCTACCGACGCGGCTCGCCGAGCTGGCGATCGACGAGGACGTGCCCGTCGTACTCGACCTCGACGACGAGCCGCTGCGAGTGGCAGCCGATGGCGGCGCGGCGGTGCTGATGCCGAACCTCGACGAGCTGGCCCGGCTGGTCGGCGCGGACGGCGACCTGGACGTGGTGGCCGCCGCCAGCGAGCTGTCCGGCCGTAGCCGAGCCCCGGTCGTCGCCACCCTCGGCATCGACGGGATGGTGGCGGCCACGAAGGACGGCAGCTGGCACGCCGTGGCCGAACAGGTGGCGGGGAACCCGACCGGTGCCGGCGACGCGGCGGCGGCCGCGATCATCCGTGGACTCGTCCGCGGCGAACCCTGGCCCGAGGTGCTGGCCGACGCGGTCGCGCTGTCGGCGGCCGCGGTCGTCGCCCCGGTGGCCGGCGAGGTCGACCTCGACGCGTACCAACGGTGGCGCGGCACGATCGAGGTCCGGCCCATCGACTCGCTGATCGTCCAGAAGGTGCCGCGATGACGCTGACCCCGCTGACCGACGTCCTCGCCACCGCCCGGGCGGAGCAGCGCGGCGTCGGCGCGATGAACGTCATCCAGATCGAGCACGCTGAGGCGATCGTGGCGGGCGCCGAGCAGGCCGGGCGTCCCGTCGTACTCCAGATCTCGGAGAACACGGTTGCGTACCACCGGTCGCTGGCACCACTCGCGCTGGCCTGCCTGCGGATCGCGGCGGACTCGTCGGCCGACGTGGTCGTGCACCTCGACCATGCGACGCGTCCGGAGCTGGTGAGGGCGGCCGTCGAGCTCGGGCTGCGGTCGGTGATGTTCGACGGGTCGACGCTGCCGCACGAGGACAACGTCGCGGCGACCGGCGACATCGCCCGCTGGTGTCACCAGCGGGGAGCCGCGGTCGAGGCCGAGCTCGGTGAGGTCGGCGGCAAGGACGGCGT
>WHTB01000049.1 GCA_009379735.1 Propionibacteriales bacterium | reverse complement strand
GATCTGAGGGGTGAAGTGGCAGTAGCGGGCGGCACGCAGTTGCCGCTGTCTGACAGGGTTGTGCGCATGACTACCGCTCAGCGACGCACCGTGAATGTCCGACGTACGGCGAACGGCCGCTTCGATGTCTCCAACGTCCGAGAGGGTCATATCTCGATCGGCAGCGGCGACGACGACGACTTCACACCCACTGAGCTGCTCCTGGCCGCGATCGGCAGCTGCACGGCGATCGACGTCGACATCCTGACGTCGCGTCGCGCCGAGCCGGTGTCATTCGACATCCAGGTCGACGCGAACAAGGTGCGCGACGAAAACGGCAACCACCTGACCGACGTCGCGGTCACGTTCAAGATCGTGTTCCCCGAGGGCAAGGAGGGCGACGTCGCCCGCGCGATCTTGCCCGACGCCGTGGAGAAGTCGCACGAGCGACTCTGCACGGTCGGGCGTACGGTCGAGGTCGGTACGCCGATCGACACCCGGATCGAGTGAGCGTCGAGGTCAGCCGCCAGGTCGTCGCCGCTCGATCAGCCCGCGGACGTACGCCGCCTGCCCACTGTGCTCGAAGGCGTCGCCGACCACGCTGACGAGGCGCACGCCGAGCGAGACCGGCGGGTCCCACGACTCGTCCACGATCCTCGGCAGGTCGGCATCGGTGAGCCCTTCGACGTACGCGATCGTGCGGTCGTGCACCGCGTCGTGGTAGTCGGTCAACAGCGAGCTCGAGTCGACCCGGACCGCTGCGACCTCGGTCGACGAGTGCCCGTAGCCGGTGGCCGACCGGTCGAACGGTAGCCCGAACCGGTCGGCCCAGCCATCGGCGTGCCAGACCTGCTCGACCTGGGCGGCGTCGGCGATGTGGTCGTCCTGGATCCGGGTCAGGTGCCAGACCAGCCAGCCGATGGAGTTGGCGTCAGGGTCGACGCGATACGCCAGCTGGTCGGGTGTCAGGCCGTCGACGGCGCGATGCACGATCTCGCGGATCCGGCCGAACGCATCAACGAGAAGGTCGGCACTGGTCATCGGGTCGCTCCTGGTCGGGTCGGTGTCGGGCGAGGCTGGGCGCGCCCCGGTCAGTCCTGCGACCTGCGGCGGAAGGCAGCCATCGCCAACGGCGCGAAGATCAGCGTGAAGACGACCGACCAGCAGATCGACGCGATCACCGGATACTGCAGCGGCAGCGCGGCGTCGGCGGGTGCGCCGCTGCCGTTGCCCCACAGCTGCCGGCAGGCCTCGGTGAGCGCGGACGTGGGGTTCCACTCGGCCACGAAGCGCAGCACGGCCGGCATGTCCTCGGGCGGTGCGAACGTGTTGGCGACGAATGTCAGCGGGAACATCACGGTGAACATGAACCCCTGCACGGCCTCCACGGAGCGCATCATCGAGCCGACCCAGATGCCGAGCCAGATCATCGAGAAGCCGAACAGCAGGAGCAGCAGGAAGGCAAGCGACGCGTTGAGCACGCCCTCGCGGACCCGCCAGCCGACCACCAGACCGGTCACCGCCATCACCACGATGCCGATGCTGGAGTGGATCAGGCTGGACACGCTGCGCCCGACCAGGACCGACAACCGCGACATCGGCAGCGACTTGAAGCGGTCGACGATGCCTTTCTCGAGGTCGTTGGTGAGCCCCATCGCCACCACCGCGGACGAGAAGATCATGGTCTGCGCCATGATCCCCGGGAGCAGGAACTCGCGGTACGACGAGCCGGAGACGGCGATCGAGCCGCCGAACACGTACGCGAAGAGCAGCACGAACATGACCGGCTGGATCGTGACATCGAGCAGCATCTCGGGCATCCGCTTGATGTGCAGCAGGTTGCGCCAGACCACGGTCAGCGACTGCTGGACCATGGTGCGGCTCTCGATTGGCACCCGAACCCTGGCGTCGGCAATGGCGGTCATTGCGCCACCTCCTCGGCAACTGTCTCGTCAAGCTCGGTCTCGTCGGTCTCCTCGGCACGGTGGCCGGTGAGGTGCAGGAACACGTCGTCGAGGCTCGGCCGCTTGAGGCCGAGGTCGTCGACCTCGATGCCGCTCTCGCGCAGCCGGTCGGCGATCCGGGTCATGTCCACCAGGCCGTCGGCCGGGGCGGTGAGCCGGCGGTTGGGCTCGTCGACGAAAACCTCGGACGAGCAGGTGCGCAGCAGGACCTCGGCGCGTGGCACGTCGGCGGCATGCGTCACGGTCAGGTCGACGCTCGCCCGGCCGGCCTCGCGCTTGAGGTCGGTGGGGGTGCCGGACGCGATCACCCGGCCCTTGTCGATCACCACGATCTGGTCGGCGAGCTGGTCGGCCTCCTCGAGGTACTGAGTCGTCAGCAGCAGGGTCGTGCCGTCACGGACGAGGCCGCGCAGCACCTCCCACAGGTCGGCCCGGCTGCGCGGGTCGAGCCCGGTGGTCGGCTCGTCCAGGAACAGCACCGGCGGCGTCGCCACCAGGCTCACGGCGAGGTCGAGGCGGCGCCGCATGCCGCCGGAGTACGTCTTCGCGATCCGGTCGGCGGCGTCGGTCAGCGCGAACCGCTCCAGCAGCGAGTCGGCCGCCTCCCGGATGTACGTCATCGGCAGGCCGTAGAGCCGGCCGATCAGCCGGATGTTCTCCCGGCCGGTCAGCAGCTCGTCGACCGTCGCCACCTGGCCAGTGAGGCCCATGCTGCGGCGTACCGCCTCGGGCTCCTTAAGAATGTCGTGCCCGGACACTCTGCCGGTGCCGCTGGTCGGCACGCTGAGTGTCGAGAGCATTCGTACTATCGTCGTCTTGCCGGCGCCGTTCGGACCCAGCAGACCAAGCACCCCGCCCTCGGGAATCGTGAAACTCACCCCGTCGACCGCGAGGGTGTCCCCGAAATGTTTGACCAGATCGATGGCCTCTACTGCCGCCCCGTTTGTTGCCGCCCCATGAGTCATGAAGTCACCCTCTCTCACACCACCGACAACGCGCGACCGATTTCTATTCCGCCGAGCGCGGGCTGTCGGCGGCTCCTCGGCTGGTCAGGCAGGGCGTGCGCTGGGGCGTACGAACTGTCTGACACGTGCGGGTGACAACGGACAAAAGGGGCGCGGTTGGCTCGTCGTCCCCGGCGGCGGTCGACAACGGTACGGCCCGTTCAGCATCCTGGCCGGATGGGCGACGAGTCGCGGTTGGTGCACCAGTTCTACGTCGATGCCTGGAACCGGTGGGACGACACGGTCGTCGATGAGCTGCTCGCGCCGGAGTTCACCTTCCGTGGCTCGCTCGGCGACGAGGTGTACGGGCCGGATGGCTGGCGCGACTACCGTGACGCCATTCGGCGGGCGGTCCCTGACTTCCACAACGAGGTCGTCGACCTGGTGGTCGCGCCCGGCCGCGCCGCTGCCCGGCTGCGCTACACCGGTCACGTCCACGGTGCGCTCCTCGGCGTACCCGGGCGCGGGCAACCGATCGTGTACGCGGGGGCGGCGTTCTTCACGGTCGCGGGCGAACGGCTCGCCGGCGCGTGGGTGCTCGGTGACCTCGACGACCTCCGTCGCCAGCTGGACTGAGGCCGACAGGGGTGCCCGGCTGGCTTGCCGAGAGGCTCGAAGTGAACGAACTGGTCGTCCAGGGTCCGTAGAACAGCAATATCGTTCACTTCGCGGCGATACCGACCCTCCGCGGCGCCACTTCGCCCACCCGGTCGAGGCCCTCGGTGGTTGGCGGGTATGCGGCGAGCGGCTGTCCACATCGGCCCGACTGGTCAGGCAGGGCGTGCGCTGGGGCGCACGAACTGTCTGACACGTGCGGGTGACAGCGGACACATGGCGCGCGGTTGGCTCACCGCTGGCCCCGGCCCTCCCGCAGCCGGGCGACGGCGCCGTCGATGCGTCGTTGCCGGGTCTCGGGCTTCTTGGCACCCTCGATCCCCTCCACGAACCACCGCTGCTGGCTGTAGGACAAGTTGTCGAAGAACCGCTTGGCGTCTGGCTCACTACCGAGCGCCTCCGCGAAGTCCGGCGGTACGGTCACCGTGCGTGGCTCGGTGTCGAGCTCAAGGTCGACGTCCACTTCGTCACCGGCCGCGACGCCCGCCTCCTCGCGTACCTTGGCGCTGACGCCGAGCATGAACTTCCCGCCCCTGAACCGCCCTGGAGGCCATCGTAGAGACCCCACGCGCCGTTGCTGTCAGACAGTTCCGACTGCATGTGGTCGATTCCGTCTGACGACGTGGCGGGGGCGGATCCGCGCCGTCGGGAACATTTGCGCGCGGGGGTACGTTGGACGTAGGGCTACTCAAACTTGAGGAGATTCATGACTGCCAGAACGTTCGACGTGGCCTCGGAGTTCGACCGCCAGTACGACAACCTCGTCGACCGCGGCTATCTCGCCGCCACCGACCTCAGCGCCGGTGAGCTGAAGGAGCTCGTCGAGCCGCTGCGCGCGCTGGTCCTCGAGCGCGCCGACGACATGACATCGCCGACTCGGGCGCGCGTCCCGTTCGTCCTGGTCATCAGCAAACGGCTGGTGCCCGCCGACCGCTCCATGCCGCTGACCGACCACAAGGGCAAGCCGGGCTTCGTGTCGTCCGACACCGAGGACATCCACCGGTTCGAGCCGATCGAGTCGGTCGACGTCCCGGCCGGCCAGGCGTACGTCCTCGTCGACATCGACCGCGGTGCGGAGACGCTCAACGCGACACCGGACGACGCGCTGGCCGCGATCACAGCGCAGGGACGGACGCCACTCACCTACGACGAGGGGATCGCGTTCATCACGGCGTTCCCCGACTCGCTGGAGAAGAACAACTGCTTCTCGCTGGTGGCATCTCGCTGCGGCGACCGCCGGGTGCCGGCGCTGTGGATCAGCAACGCCCTGCCCAAGCTCGGCTGGTGCTGGGCCGGCAACCCGCACACCTGGCTCGGGTCGGCGTCGTGCGCCGGACGCGCCGGCGCCGACGCGTAGAGCCCGCTACCGGGGGGCCATCCGGAGGGCGCCGTCCATCCGGATGGTCTCGCCGTTGAGGTAGTCGTGCTCCACGATCATCGTGACGAGCCGGGCGTACTCCTGCGGGCTGCCCAGCCGCTGCGGGAACGGGATGCCGGCGGCGAGCCCGGCGCGGAACTCGTCGCTCACCGTAGCCAGCATCGGGGTGTCCACGAGGCCCGGCGCGATCGTGCAGACCCGGATGCCCCGGCCGGCAAGGTCACGGGCGGCGGGCAGGGTCAGTCCCACGACTCCGCTCTTCGACGCGGCGTACGCTACCTGCCCGATCTGGCCGTCGAACGCCGCGATCGACGCCGTGTTGACGACGACGCCGCGCTGGCCGGTGTCGTCCGGCTCGGTCTCGGCGATCGCGGCCGCGGCCAGCGTCAGCACGGTGAACGTGCCGACCAGGTTGACCTCGACGACCTTGCGGAACAAGTCGAGGTCGTGCGGCCCGGAGCGCCCCAGGATCCGCGTCGACGGGCCGATGCCGGCGCAGTTGACCACCGTGCGGAGCGGGCGTCCGGACGCGACCGCCGCGTCGACCGCGGCCTGCACCTGGCCGCCGTCGGTCACGTCGGCGGGGACGTAGCTGACGCCGTCGACCGGCCCGGCCTGCTCGACCGCCGCCGGGAGGTCGAGCGCGAAAACCTCGGCGCCCGCCTCGGCGAGTGCGCGGGCGGTCGCTGCTCCGAGCCCGGAGGCGCCTCCGGTGACGATCGCGGCGGTGCCGGTGATCTGCATGCGTGGATCTCCTTCGTGGATCTCCGGGTACGGGGCAGGGTGGATCGTACCGAGCACCTAGTGCGGCTCGGTGCCCCACTCGACCAGCAGCTGCCGGGCGATGCGTACGTCGTCGCGCAGGGACCTGTCCTCCAGATCGGCGGGCAGGGCGTCGAGTGCGGCCGCGAGCTGGGTGGCGATCGGCGCCGGTGAGGCGTCCGCGGGGGTCAGGCCGGCCAGGCGTACGGTACGGCAGGCGGCCACCAGCTCACAGGCGAGCACCGTGCGAAGGTCGTCGACCAGGGCGGCGGTGAGCGCTGCCGCCTGCGGGGCGAAGCTGGCATGGTGCTCGGCTCCACGCGACAGCGTCGCCGTGCCGAGGGTCGCCGGCTGCGCGGCGGCCCGGACACCTGCCAGCGCGTCGTGCGCGACGTACTCGATGATCATCACGCCGGAGTTGGCCTGGTGGCCGCTGGCGAGGAACCGGCTCAGCCCGGTGAACTCCGGGTCGACCAGGTTGGCCAGCCGCGACGTCGACAGGGTCGCCACGCTGTGCAGGCTGAGCCGGACGGCGTCGAGCGCGAGCGCCAGCGGCATCGAGTGCCAGTTTCCGTTGTGCAGCACGGCATCCGGGACCACCAGCGGGTTCTCCGCGGCGGCGTTGAGGTCGACCGTGACGGCCTCCTCGAGCATCGACGCATGGTGATGGGCCGGCCCGAGCACCTGGGTGAACGCGCGCAGTCCGAACGGGTCCTGGATGCGCCTCGGCGGCAGCGGCAGGCCGTCCAGCAGCGCCCGCATCTGCTCCGCGACCCGGCGCTGGCCCGGATGCGGTCGCGCGTCGTGCACCCGTTCGTCGTACGCCTCAGGATTGCCGCCCATGGCGACATAGGTGATCGCGCCGACGATCGGGGTCGTGGTGATCAGTGACGTCAGCTCGCCGAGCGCGATGCAGCACTCGGCCAGGGTGAGCGCGTTGCTGGACAGCAGCGGCAGCGCGCTCTGACCGTCGACGACGTCACCGAGGGACAGCCCGAGCTCGGCCAGGGCACCGAGGTCACCGGTGCCGATCGCACCACCGCGGTGCAGAACCGGCAGACTGCCGGTGTTGAGTACGTCGAGGATCGCGTCGGCGACCGCCGGGTCCAGACCCGAGCCACCCGCAGCGAGCTGGTTGACCCTGATCAGCAGCCCGATCCGGGTCACGTCGGCGGGATAGTCGACGGTGCCGGTCGTCGCATGCGAGGCGAGCAGCCGGGTGCCGTGCTCCGGGTCGTCGGTGAGTACGTCACGGTTGGCGCCGACGCCGGTCGTCCGCCCGTAGACCGGCTGACGCTCGGCCAGGTCGCTGACCGCGGCGGCCGTGACCCGCATCCGGTCCCGCGCGTCGGCGGCGAGGGTGAGCGGCGCCTGGTTGCGTCCCAGGGCCACCGCGGATGCCGGGGTCAGGCCGGTGCCGGTGAGCTCGGTCGTCCGCATGAGGACCAGTGTCCCCTTGGCTCGCCACGGTCGCGTGTCAACGTCTCCGTGGGGTGGGGCCCGATACGTGACACGCGACTCGGGTCAGTCGGCCGCCTACGCGAGGTCGCGCGAGCTGCCCGCTCCACCGCGGCCGGCGGCGGCGGCGACGCTGGTGGCCAGCGGCGTGCGCTGGTAGAGCACGGACCGGCCCGACCGCCACGAGCTGACCAGGCCCGCGCGCTTCAGTACGGAGAGGTGCTGGCTGACCGCGGGAGCACTCTGGTGCAGCTCGGTCGCGAGCTCGGTGGTGGACAGCGGGAGCTCGAGACGCCGGACGATCGCGGCCCGGCTGCGGCCGAGCAGGGCGCCGAGGGTGTCCTCGTCAGTATCCTCCTGGGCGTCCTGCTCCCAGAGTGTGCCGACGGCTCGGGCCGCGTACGTCAGGCCGGCGTGGTTTGAGGTCGCCTCGGACACCAGCAGATGCGGCCAGACGAACACCGACGGGACGAGCAGCAGCCCCTCGCCACCGAGGTCGGCCTCGGCGGTGTGCTGCGGCTTGTCGATGTGCAGGATGTCGCCGTCGATGCTGACCTCCGGGTGCAGGTCGCTGAGCAGCCCGCTGACGCCGAGCGACGTCAGCCGGCCGGCCCGGTAGGCGACGTCGTCGTCGAGCACCGAGCGGATCCGACGCCAGTGCGGCTCGATCGCCAGCGACCAGTACTCCAGCAGGGTGTCGGCCAGACGCTCGGCGCCGGCCGGACCGTCGGCGAGCAGCCGCTCCAGAACCGCCGGGATCGGCTTGTCGCCCCAGACCGTGGTCAGATCCCTGCGCAGCTCCTCGGTCGGCAGCGTCGTCAGCAGGCCGAGCTGCTGCTCGATGGTCGTGCTCGGGTCGTGCGCGCCGACGAACAGGAAGTCGGCCAGGTGATGGTGCGGGGGTACGACGGCGGCGAGCAGCTCGGTGTCGACCTGGCGTAGTGCCGCGCGTGCACTCGGCAGCCAGCCCCGGTGCAGCGGCTGCAGGCGGCGGGTGGACAGCATGTGCAGGCTGCAGGCGACCTCGGCCAGCGGCGAGCAGGCGAAGCGGGTGCGCCCCAGACCGTCGACGCTCATCCGCAGCGAGATCACGGGGTCATCCTAGGGCCGGGCTTGCGGAACGCGTCCTTTCGCACGACCAGGTCGCCGTCGAAGACCAGCAGGTCGCACCCCCGAGACGACACCGACTCGCCGTCCTCGCCGCGGACCTCCCACTCGACCACCGCCACGGTGGCTGAGGCGGCGTGGATCGGACCGAACCGCGTCTCGTCGTCGGGCTCGGCCAGCATCTCGGTGAAGGCGGCCCGGATCTCGTCGATGCCGACCAGCAAGGTCCCCGTGGTGGTGCTGTAGCGGCAGTCGGCCGCGAGGAACGAGCAGGCGCGTTTGACGTCTCGGTCTACCCAGGCGCGGACGAACCCCGCCGTCCGCCTGACCAGGGGGTTCGGTGCGCCGACGAACACCACCCAGGTGGCGAAGTCGTCCGACATCTCCTCGAAGTGGTGGAGCTCGCGGGCGCGTACGAAGATCGCGTCGGACCCGGTGACCGGGCGGCGCTCGGACGGCGTGACGAGCACGGCCGAGCCGGCCACCACGACATACACCTCGTCCTCGTCGTGCGGACCCTGATGGTCCATCTCCCGGGGCGCGAAGACCGACAACGAACCGGTGCCGAAGCCGGCCAGCTCGACGTCGTAGACACCACCCGGCCAGCGGGCCGTGGCGGGCAGGGGTAGCAGGCTGAGACCAGTGGAGAGCGGCAGTACGGCGGTCCCCGTCGGCTGCAGTTGCTCGAGGGTAGTCATGGGCAGAGCATCGGGCGGGGCCGGCCGTGCCGACCAGCATTCGACCCTGCCGGAATCGTCCGCGGCGGGTCGCCATCTACAGCCGCCGCATACTGGTCGGGCCGGCGTGACGTATTTGTCACGCTCCCCCGGCCAGTACAGCCGACGCGGTTCGGGATGGGAAACGTGAGGATACTCGACTTCAGTGATGGGACGCCGCGAGGAGCTGGGCGGTGTACTCGTGATCGGGACTGGAGCTGATCTGGGAGCAAGTGCCGGCGTCAACGACCTTGCCATGACGAAGCACCACGATCCGGTCACACGACTGGATCGCCTCACCCATGTCGTGGGTGACGAACACGACCGCGAGTCCACGTTCGGTCGCGACCGACCGGAGAGTGGTCGCGATCCCGCCACGGGTGGACACGTCGAGCATCGAGGACGCCTCATCAGCCACGACGAGTTCCGGATCGTTGACCAGCGACCGGGCGATGGCGACTCGCTGACGTTGACCGCCGGACAGCTGCCCCGGGAACCCGTCCAGCAACGAATCGGGCAGCCCTGCGGAGGCCAACGCGGCGCGAACTTTAGCGGCGCGTTCGCCGCGCGGCACTCTGGCGATCACGAGAGGCTCGGCGATGAGACTCCACACCTTCATCCCGGGGTGCAGGGAGTCGTAGGGGTCCTGGTGGACGAACCCGACCCGACGTTGCAAGGCCCGCAGGCGCTGTCCCCGGGCACCGGTGACCTCGTCGTCACCGAGACGCACCCGCCCCGCGGTGGGGCGGATCAGCCCGAGCGCGATCCGGGCCAGGGTCGACTTTCCCGATCCGCTCTCACCAACGAGGCCGATGATCTCGCCGCGGCCGACTTCGAGGTCGACGCCGTCGAGGGCGATCGTGGTCCGGGACCTGGACCGGTAGGTGTGTCGGATACCGGTCATGGTGAGCACAGGAGATCCGCACGCGCTGGTGGCACGGGGCACCGCCGGGTACGTGGCCGTGTTGGCAACGTCCATCCGGTGGCAGGCCACCTCGCTCTCCCCGACGACCCGCAGCAGAGGCTGCTCGGTGTGGCACTCCTCGGCGGCGATCGGGCACCTGGGCGCGAAGCAGCACCCTGTGGGGAGTTCTCCGATTGCGGGCGCCCCGCCGGGAATGCTGGCCCAGGTGGCGCTCCGATCGGTCGACGGGGTCGCGGCGAGCAGGCCGGCGGTGTACGGATGGTGCCGGCCGTGGTGCAGTGCGGTGACGGGGACCACCTCAGCCAGCCGCCCGGCGTACATGACCGCGATCCGGTCGGCGTAGGGCAGGAGTCCCGTCATGTCGTGCGAGACGATCAGGGTGCTGATGCCGAGTGATGAGATCAGCTTCAACACCTTCCCTTGCACCACGGCGTCGAGCCCGGTCGTCGGCTCGTCCGCGATCAGCAGGTCGGGGTCGCCGGCGAGGCTGAGGGCGATGGCAACCCGCTGCCGTTGGCCGCCGGAGAGCTGGTACGGGTAGCTGGGGAGCTCACCCGCGCTGAGGCCGACGCGCTCGAGGAGGTCGGTGGGTTCGGAACTGCCCTCGTGAAGGGTGAGCATCTCGCGGAGCTGGGTCTCGACCCGGTGGATCGGGCTGAGTCCCGACATCGCCCCCTGCGGGACGATCCCGATCCGGCGGCCACGGATGCCGCGCCAGTCCTTGAGCGCACCGAGGTCGAGCGCGGGGTGACGGTCGCTGCGGAGTACGCCGCGGCCACTGACCTCGGCGTTCGGCGGCAGCAGGCCGACGAGGGCGTGGGCAAGGCTGGTCTTGCCGCAGCCGCTCTCCCCGACGATGGCGGCGACTTCGCCGTCGGCGACCTCGAGGTCGATGTGGTCGACGGCGAGCCGCCCGCCGTACTTGACGGTGATGTCTTGGACCGACAGGGTCATCGCGACTCCTGCAGGTTCGGGTTGAGGCGGTCCTCGATGGAGGTGCCGATGAGGGCGAGCGCGACGACGGTCAGTGTGATCGCCAGACCGGGTGGGCCGGCCCACCACAGCCACGCGTCGGACAGGAAGACACCGTTGACCTGGACCCAGTACAAGGTGGTGCCCCAGCTTGGCATGGTCGGGTCGCCCAGACCGAGGAAGGACAAGGTGGCGTCGTAGATGATGACCCGCATCGCGGTCCGGACGAAGACCGGCACGAGCAGCGGGCCCAACAGGTAGGAGGCGTGCCGGGCCAGCAGCCAGGCCTGCCCGGCGCCCATGGCGCGGGCGGCTTCGACGTGTGCCCGGGACCAGGTCGTCAGGACGGCGGCTCGCAACACCCGCGCGGGTACGGGCCACAGGATGAGGGCGAGAATGGCGGCCCTGATACCGAAACTCTGCCCGAGGAACGTCGCCGCGAGGATGAACAGCACCAGCTCGGGCAGGACCAACATCACGTCGATGCCGCGCATGATGGTCGCCGAGAGCCATCGCGGTCCGATGCCGGCCAGACCGCCGATGATCGCCGCGAGCACGGTGGTGACGGCGGCGACGATGAACGCGAGCGTCAGGGACGTGCCGGCGCCGACGAGCAGCTGGTTCAGCAGGTCGCGGCCGAGGTCGTCGGTGCCGAGGGGGTGCGCTCCCGACGGCGCCTCGTAGGGCTGACCTACGCGCTTCTTGCCGGCCCCGTCGGGCAGGAAGAAGAAGCCGTACGCCGCGGTGGCGACAATGAGGGAGAGCAGGACAGTACCGACCCCGCCCTGGCGGCCCAGCAGGTCGTGCCGACGAGTGCGTGCCACGACCTCGGGTGCGGTGGTGGCGGCGCTCATCGGTCACCTCCGGTCCGCGCCCGCGGGTCGAGCAGCGGGTAGGTGAGGTCAGCGAGCAGGTTCATCAGCACCACCATCAGGGTGAGCACGAGAAACGTTCCTTGCATCAGCGGGTAGTCGCGTGCGGCGATGGCGCCGAAGGTGAGCCGGCCCAGGCCGGGGTAGGCGAAGACGGTCTCGACCACGATCGCGCCAGCGGCGAGGAAGCCGATGTCGAGCATGATCAGCGTGTGAACCGGCAGCAGGGCCGGGCGGAGCACGTGGCGACGGACCAGCCGGCCACGCGGGATGCCGCGGGCGTGCGCGTGCTGGACCGGTTCGCTGGTGAGGACGCTGAGCATCGACGACCGCGTGTACATGAAGATGTAGCCGATGCCGGTGATGGTCAGCGTCGCAACCGGCAGCACCAGGTGCTGGGCGAGGCCGGCGACGGTGGTGCCGTCGGGTCCGGTGGCACCGAACGTCGGCGCGATCTGCCACTTCACGCCGAACCACACGATGAGCAGCATCGCGAGCCAGAACTGCGGGATCGAGTCGACCACGATCGCCCCGGTGAGGGTGAAGGCTCCCTTGCCCTCCCGGCGGCGGATCCCGCCGATGACACCGAGGGTGATGCCGATGAGCGTGGTCGCCACGATGCTGGTTCCGACCAGCAGCAGTGTCCAGGGAAGCGCATCACCGATGGCTGCGGTGACATCGCGGCCGTCGGAGAGCGAGGTGCCGAGGTCAAGGGTGACGACGCTGTGGAGGTAGTCGAGGAACTGGAGGTGGATCGGGTCGCCGAATCCGTACTCGGTGGCGATCTGGGCCCGCTCCTCCGCGGTGAGCCTGGCCAGCGCCTCCGGACTTCCGAACAGCTTCAACGGTCCACCGGGCAGTGCCCGGGGGAGCAGGAAGTTCAGCGTCAGCGCCACGATGAGCACCGCCAGGTACTCCAGGACGCGACCCCCGAGAAAGGTCAGGCGTCCGCGCCGGGCTACGGGGGTAGCCGGCACGGACGCCTGGATGGCACTCACAGGTCGTAGTCGACCAACGAGAAGCCGTGCAGGGCGGATTTGCCGTCCTGCCACGTCCACCCGCTGTAGGTGTCGCTACGGAACGCGTAGGCACCGTCTCGGTAGTACAACGTGACCCACGGCGCCTGCTCGGCGACCTGGCCCTCCAGGTCGGCGGCGGCGGCAATACGACCGTCGAGCGTCTCCTCCGACGTCAGCGCGTCGAGCGCCGCGTCGGTGTCCGGGTCGGAGAACCCGACGACGTTGAGCGGACCTTTGACCGGATCGGAGTAGAGCAGCTGGGCGATGAGACCACTGGACAGCATGACCGGGGCGGACCAGCCCCACATCGACATGTCGTAGTTGCGACCCTGTGCGACGTCGTAGTCGGGCCACACCTTGGCGTCGAGGGAGTCGGACTCCATCGAGGAGATCTTCACCTCGACACCGACCTCGGAGAGCATCTCCCGGATCAGCTCGGCGGAGCGGAGCCGGTCGGTCGAGGTGCTCTGCACCAGCAGCTCGTAGGACATCGGCTCACCGTCGAGGACCCGGACGCCGTCGGAGCCGGGTTTCGCCCCGAGCTCGTCGAGGGCAGCGTTCGCGGCGTCCACGTCGTACGGCGACCCGGAGTCACCGGCCGCCATCGGCGAGGCCGGGTGGATGAACCCGGGACTTCCGAGGGTGCCGGAACCGAGCAGCGCGGTGTCGACAAGGTCCTCGGTGTCGATTGCCTGCGTGAGGGCTCGGCGGACGGCGGGGTCGTCGAACGGCGGGCGACCGTTGTTGAACAGCAGCAGTGTCGCGGCGTACTCCGTGCCTTCGACGATGCCGATGTTCGACTCGGACTGCAGCTGTTCGAGCTGCTGAGGCGGCACAATCCGGGTGGAGATGTCGATCTCGCCGGTTCGAAGCGCGGCGAACTGAGTCGACTCCTCCGGGATGATCGCGACCTCGATGGTGTCGACCTTGACCTCTCCGAGGGCGTAGTCGGGGTTCGCGGTCAGCGTGTAGCCACTGGCGTTGTCGTAGTTGTCCAGGACGTACGGGCCGGTGCCGATGGCCAGGTCGGTGCCGGCCTCGCCGACCTTCTTCACGCCGGCCCACAAGTGCTCGGGCAGGATCGCCATGTCGGCGAGGACCATCCGTGGGAACTCGGGGTCGGGCTGGTCGAGCACCATCGTGACGGTGCTCCCGTTTGCGGACACGTCCTCGATCATGCTGACATCGACCGCGGAGTCACCCTCGGCGTTGTCCCGGTGGAACTCCACGCTGAACACGATGTCGTCGGCGGTGAGCTCCTCACCGTCGTGCCAGGTGACCCCCTCCCGCAACGGCAAGGAGTAGGTCTGGTTGTCCTCGGTCTCGATCTCCTCGGCCAGCAGCCCGACGACTTCGTCGCCCTCGACGACAGCCAAGGTGTCGAAGATCAGCTTGACCAGATTGTTGCCTGGATACCCGGTCTGGTTCGTGAACGGCGTCAGAGTGCCCTCGTCCGAGGCGATCGCGATGGTGACGCTCTCAGCAGTGTCCTTACCGGCACCTGGCTGCGTCGGAGCCGCTCCACCTCCCCCGCAAGCGCTCAAGATCAGGGCGAGCACGGCAACCGAGCTTGTCGCGAATTTCCGTCCTTGGAACTGCACGAGGTACCTCCCAGGGGTATGGGTCCACCTGGGTCACCCTAGGGCGGGAGGCCAGCCGTGGGAAGGGGGAAGGGGAACGTAACTGCTCGATACCCGCTAGGGGTATTACCATTCCGCTCATGGCGGATGAGAACCAGCATGGCTACCTGCACGCAAAGGACGAGTACCTGAAACGTCTGCGTCGCATCGAGGGCCAAGCCCGTGGTCTACAGCGGATGGTCGAGGAAGAGCAGTACTGCATCGACATCCTCACCCAGGTCTCCGCGATGACCAAGGCCCTGCAGTCGGTGGCGCTGGCCCTGCTGGACGAGCACATCGCTCACTGCGTCGCGGGCGCCGTCCAGGAGGGTGGTCCTGAGGCCGAGGTCAAGCTGAAGGAAGCCTCCAACGCCATCGGCCGCCTGGTCCGCTCCTGACCACGTGGCCGCACCTCACCCGAACGCACCCGCCCAACGACTGCAACGAGGAGTACCCGTGTCCCAGACCCAGACCTACACCGTGACTGGCATGACCTGCGGCCACTGCGTCGCTTCCCGTGACCGAGGAGGTCCAGGAGATCGCCGGCGTCGAGGGCATCGACGTGGTCCTCGAAACCGGATCCGTCACGATCACGAGCAGCGAGCCGGTCGACGGCGCCGCGGTGAAGGCCGCCGTCGAGGAAGCCGGGTACCAGCTCGCTTGACCTCGCCCGCGTTCCAGGTCATCCCCCGACTGCCGCCTGCCGTTCGCGGTGGCGCCGACGCGCTTCGGCGCTGGCGTGGTGACCTGACAGTTCGTGCAGCTCCTGGTCGGCCACGCCGACCGGATGCAGATGCACCAGCATCGCCTCGACGTGGGGGACGGCATGGAGCATGGCGTGCTCGACCCGGTCGGCGATCTGGTGGGCGGTGAGCACGTCGAGGTCGCGTGAGACCCGAATGCTGATGTCGCCCTCGAGCCGGTGGCCGGACCAGCGGGCGCGAACCTGGTCGACGCCCCAGACGCCGTCCACCTCCGACGCCGCCGCGGTGAGGCGATCGACTACATCGTCGTCGACGCCGTCCATGAGTCGCCGGCCGACGGCGCGCATCGAGCTCACCAGGATCCAGAGGATGGCCAGGCCGATGAGGAAGCCGATGATCGCGTCGGTGCGCGCGAAGCCTAACCAGACGCCGACCACGCCGACGACGACCGCGATCGAGGTCAGACCGTCGGCGCGGGCGTGCTGGCCCTCGGCGATCAAGGCGGCCGAGCCGATCCGGCGGCCCGCGCGGATTCGATACACGGCGACGATCTCGTTGCCGAGGAAGCCAATCACTCCGGCAGCGAAGACCCAACCCAGGTTAGTGATCTCGCGCGGGTTGAGCAGGGCATCGACCGACTCCCAGATGATGACCGCGGCGGTCAGGGCGACGATCAGGCCGATGAAGAGGCCGACCATGTCCTCCGCGCGGCGGTAGCCATAGCTGTAGCGGCCGTTGGCCGGGTTGCGGCCGAGCCGGAAGGCGATGATCAGCGGGATCGTGGTCGCGGCATGGCCGAGGTTGTGGACGGTGTCGGCGAGTAGCGCAACCGAGCCGGAGATCGCGACGATGACGACCTGGGTCAGCGCGGTGGCCATCATCCCGACCAATCCGATCCATGCGGCTCGGATGCCGTGGCCGCTGGCTTCCTCGGCGGACTGAATCGTGTCGTTCGCGTCGTGGGAGTGCGGCACGACCGCGTGCTTCACGCGTGCCCACCAGCCGTGCCGGTGGTCGTCCTCGTGCGGGTGTTCGCGTACCTGCACGTGGTCGTGTCCCGGCGTGCCACTCATGGCAGTGGCCTCTCTGTGACAAATCAGTGATTCATCACAGTACGGGGAAGGTCACGACGCCGCAATGTCAAGGCCGTCGGTCGAGCAGCGCCTCGATCACCCGCTCCCGCGCCTGCTCGATCTGTGCCTCACAAAGCGTTCGGGCACGAGCCGCGTCCCCGACCAGGATCGCGTCGTACAGATCGTGGTGCTCATGACTCCCCTCCACGCCTTGGTCACGGGCGCCGACACTGAGGAAGAGCAGCCGCTGCATGTCCTCCAACAGGGCGCGCAGAGCTTGGGCGAGCCGACGGTTGCCGGCAGCCTCTGCGATCTGGACGTGGAACTCCCGGTTGTCGACGAGGTACTGCTCAAAGCTGGCACGATCCGCGTGGTCGTACCGGGAGTGCGCCAAGTCGTGCAACGACTCCACGGCCTCGCGCGGGGCTCGCTGCGCGGCGAGCCCGACGGCGTAGGGCTCGAGGAGCCGACGCATCTCGAATACCTCCCGCACGTCGGCGAGGTCCAGCGAGCTGACTCGGTAACCCTTGCGAGGTCGGAGGTCGACCAAGCCGTCGGTGACCAGCCGGCCGAGCGCGCCCCGCACTGCCCCACGGCTGCGCCCCGTCGTCTCCACCAGCCCCAGCTCGCGCAGCTCCAGCCCAGGGGCGAACTCGCAGACCAGGATCGAGCGCTTGAGCTGCTCGTACGCCTCGTCGGTGTGGGTCACGGTCGCTTCCATCTCCGTCGTCGCGGTCTGTGATCAATCACTGATAACGTCGGTGACCTGTCGCGGCATCGTACGCCGCTCAACCCTCACCACAGGGAGTCCTCGATGAGCCAGGTCCTGATGATGGCCAGCTACGGCCTCGAGATCGTCGAGTGCGGAGGTGCCATCGCCCGCGCGCTCGCCGCCGGCGACTCCGTGAGCGCTGCGGTCCTGATGTGCCGCGAGGACAGCGTGGCCCAGGTCCGGCGCGCGGCGGAGGTCCTCGGCGTTGACGACGTCGACTTCCTCGGCGTTCCGTTCGGCGAGGTGGAGTTCCACGGTGAGCACAAGTACCGGGTCGTCGAACTGATCCGCCGAACCAAGCCGGACGTGATGATCATGCAGGACCCCGAACACGCCCAGCACGACCTCGACCCGGACCGCCGCGTGATCGCCACCCTGTACGCCGAGGCTGTGGCCGTGGCGGGCCGCGAGTGGCGACTCGCGGAGTGTGGCGGCCACGATCCCCACCCGGTCCCGACCATCTACTACATGACGCCGGAGAAACCGAACTGCGTGGTCGAGATGGGCGACGCGCTCCCACTGAAACTGCGGGCGCTGGAGGAACTGTTGTCGCAGAACTCCTTCAGCGCCGAGCACTGGCTCACCCACACCACCCCGGAGATCCTGCGCCAGATCGTCCCCGCGTGGTCCGACGACGACCTCGAGACCCTCGGCCGCGAGGGCCAGAAGGCGTTGTTCTCCGCGCTCGCCCTGTCGAACGGACTGGCGTCCCACTCCGGTGCGGTGCTCGGCGAGCCCTACCGTCGCGAAGGCACCTTTGTGGTCGATCGGCTCGCCCCCTGAGTCGGCGAAGGCCGAACGCTCCCGGGCAGAGCCGGGCGCCCTAGGCTCGCCACCATGGTGCGGATCGACGACATCGTCCGTGTCGCGCTGGGGACGTTCGTCCGGCCGGCGGATGAGACCGGCGGCGCGCCCCGGGTCGAGACGGTCCTCGGGTACGTCGTGCGGCACGACCGCGGCCTGGTGCTGCTGGACACCGGGATCGGGGCGGCCGATGCGGAGACCGAGGCGTGGTACCGACCGCGCCGCATCCCGTTACCGGACGCGCTCGACCGGGTTGGTGTCGCCCTCGACGACGTGGACCTGGTGGCGAACTGCCACCTTCACTTCGACCACTGTGGCGGCAACCGGCTGCTGGCGGGCCGGCCGGTCTTCACCCAGCGACGCGAGCTGGCGACGGCGCGGGCCGGCGACTACACCGTCGTCGACCTCGTCGACCATCTGGGGGCGCGGTTCGAGGAGCTGGACGGCGAGGCCGAGCTGCTTCCCGATGTCCTCCTCGTACCCACGCCTGGTCATGTCGACGGCCATCAGTCGCTCGTGGTCAGGTGCGCCGACGGCACCGTCGTGCTGGCCGGCCAGTCGCACGACAGCGCTTCAGCCTTCAGCGCGGATGTCCTTGCTGTACAGGCAAAACGAGACGGTGTCGCCGAGCCTCTCCCGATTGCGCCGGAGTGGATGGAGCGGCTGCTCGACCTCGACCCGGCGCGGGTGATGTTCGCCCATGACGCGGCAGTCTGGGAGCCCTGACCTCAGTCGAAGCGGATCCGCGGGTCGAGCACGGCGTACAAGATGTCGACGATCAGGTTCGCCGTCAGGAACACCAGGGTCAGCAAGGTGACGGCGGCGATCACGACGGTGCTGTCCTTCTGGCTGATCGACCCGAAGATCAGCCCGCCGATCCCGGGCATGTTGAAGATGCGCTCGGTGATCAAGGCGCCGCCCATCAGCCCGCCGATGTCGATGCCGATCATCGTCACCACCGGGATGAGGGAGTTGCGCAGGGCGTGGACGCCGACGATCCGTTGGGGGGACAGGCCCTTGGCGCGGGCGGTCCGCAGGTAGTCGGCGCGGAGGTTCTCGATCAGGCTGGTACGGGTGAGCCGGGCCACCGACGCCAGCGTGAACGACGCCAGCACGGCCGCCGGGATCACCAGGCTCAGCCACGGATGGTCGGAGTCGTACGTCGGCGTGAAGATCGTCTCGAACCAGGTGGGTGACCAGCCGCCGTCCTTGATCCAGTCACCGATGGCGAGTGCGACGAAGACCTGGACCAGGATGCCGACCACGAAGACGGGGAACGCGATCAGCAGGGTGGTCGAGACGCGGACGAAGTTGTCGACGAACTTGTCCTTGCGCAGTCCGGCGACCACGCCGAGCGTCACGCCGACGAGGGCTTCGAACATGAT
>WHTB01000435.1 GCA_009379735.1 Propionibacteriales bacterium | reverse complement strand
GTGGGCATGGCCAACCGGGTAGCACCGAGCTCGCGTGCCCGCGACACACCCACTGCGGCGCCGCGCGACTTGAACGAGCCGGTCGGCAGCATGCCGTCGTCCTTGACCAGCAGGGTGTCGAGCCCCAGGTCGGCGGCCAGTCGTGGCATCTCGAGCAGCGGCGTCATGCCCTCGCCGAGACTGACGACGTGCTCGCGCGCCGACACCGGCAGCAGCTCGTGGTAGCGCCACAGGTCGTTGCTCCGGCCGACCAGGTCCGCGGGCGACGTGCGCACCCCGGCCAGGTCGTACCTTGCGAGCAGCGGAGAGCCACACGCGCGACACAACCCCTGGCGTACGTGAGCGTCGTGCTGTTCGTGGCAGCGCGGGCAGTCGAGATGGGAGAGGGAGCTGTACGGCGGCATCTGCGCATCATGCATGCCTCGCGGCGTCGGAGGCGCGGTCGGTCCCCACCGTGTCGTACTGTGGGACGCGTACCGCACAGGTAGCGGGTCCCCCTTGTCGTTGCGCGTCTGCGCTTCCCGCCGGAGGTCCGTCATGTCGTCGATCCAGGTACGCCGATTCCACCGCGCCGACCGCGACCAGGTCACCGACCTGGTCAACGCCCACGTGGCCGCGGTCGTCCCCCACATGTCCGTGTCCGCGCAGTCCCCGCTGAGTCAGCTCGAGCGGGAGCCAGGCGAGTTCATCGTCGACCACTGGGCCTCGGTACGGCGGTACGCCGACGGTGCCCTCCCGCGCCCGGTGTCCACGGGGTACCGGAGCAGTGGCCCCACATCCGCGCCATCTACGCCTCCGCCGGCTTTGCGCCAAGCGGCCCGACCGAGCATGTGTACGTCGTGCGCGTTGACGACCTCCTGCCGGCCAGCCCAGCGCCGGTCGGCGGGCACGTGGCCCGGAGGACGCTGGGCTTCAACGGCACCCGTATCTCGGGGGTCGTCAATGACGAGGTCCTCGGGTACGTCGAGGTGGACACGAACCTCGACTCGGGTCCCGGCGACGACGCGACGGATTTCCTTGCTGGCTTGGGCTTTCGAGTTCTCACCGAGACGGTGCGAGTCTGGGAGCTCCCTCGCTGAGGGCACGAGCAGTGACGTGGTCCGGTACGGGCACGCCCGGCGGGCTGTCCTGCGCGGTGACCGGCGGGTCGGTCACGACGCGGATCGGCAGCACGCCGGCCCAGACGCCACCAGCCTCGACGTCGAACGGCTCGTCGACTGGGTCGCCGCTGCGTACCTTGACCGACGCCTCGCGCAACGACAACGCGAGCACCGCCGTCGCGGCGAGCTCCTTGCGGGTGTGCGGGCGCATCGTGGGCGCACGTCCTGGCACCAGGTGCTCGATGATCAGGTCGAGGGCGCGCCGGCGTTCGGAGTCGTCGGTGACCAGTCGGGGCTGCCCGAGGACGACGGCCGAGCGGTAGTTCGCCGAGTGGTGGAACGCCGACCGCGCGAGCACCAGCCCGTCGACGATGGTCACGGTCACGCAGACCGTCTGGGTGGGTGCGGCCCGCAGGCTGTGCGCCGCCACCGAACCATGCAGGTAGAGCGTGCCGTAGGGGTCGTCGCCGGCCCAGTCGACGCCGTACGCCGTCGGCAGGACGCGTGGTGCGTCGTCGACCACGACACCGAGATGGCAGATCAAGCCGCCGTCGAGCGTGTCACGGAGCGCCGCCCGGTCGGACTGCGCGCGGGCGCGGCTGCGGTTCGGTCGCGTCCGCGGGGTCGGGGAGAGCGGTTCGAGGTGTGCCATGACTCCAGGGTCGAGGATCAGTGGCATGCTGGCATGGTCCACTTCCCAGCGAGTTTGCCAGTCCACTTCGGCACGGAGGGAGGGTGCGGATGCCCGTCGATCTCGTCATCACGCTCGACCGCACCTCGTCGGTCACGCTGGCTCAGCAGATCGCGACCGAGATCCGTGGCGCGGTCGGCGACCGGCGACTGGCTCCGGGCGACCGGCTCCCCAGCTCGCGCGCGCTGGCCGCCGAGCTCGGCGTTGCGCGGATGGTCGTGCAGCAGGCGTACGACCAGGTGGTCGCCGAGGGCTGGGCCGAGAGCCGCCGCGGCGCCGGCACCTACATCGGTGATGTCGCGACGCTCGCGCCACCACCGGCCCGGCCCCCCGTGCGGGCCGCGACGACCGACGACGCGGAGCTGATCTCGCTCCGCCCGGGCGTTCCCTGGGGCGAACGAACTGCCAGCGCCGCGTGGCGGCGGGCCTGGCGAACGGTGTCCGCGACGCCGATTCCGGCCGGCTACCCGGACGCCCAGGGGCTGCCGGGGCTGCGCGACCAGGTCTGCGCCTATCTCGGCCGCGCCCGCGGCATCGCCACCACTCCTGACGAGCTGGTGATCACGTCGGGCTCCGCCCACGGCTT
>WHTB01000190.1 GCA_009379735.1 Propionibacteriales bacterium | reverse complement strand
TCGGACGTTGGAGACATCGAAGCGGCCGTTCGCCGTACGTCGGACATTCACGGTGCGTCGCTGAGCGGTAGTCATGCGCACAACCCTGTCAGACAGCGGCAACTGCGTGCCGCCCGCTACTGCCACTTCACCCCTCAGATCTGCCCGCAGACCAGACATTTCGGGCGCTACGCGCGTACGGCCTCCACGACGCCGAGGCTGCCCTGGCACGGCACCAGGCGGGTCAGCCGGAGCCCGGCGCGCGCGAACAGCCGGCCGTACTCCTCCTCGGTACGCTGCCGGCCAGGCCCCATCACCAGCATCTCGAGGTCGATCAGCTTCGCCTGCGACGGCTCGAGCCCGCTCGGCAGCACGTCCTCGGTCACCAGGACCCGACCGTGGTCGCCGAGCGCCTCCCGGCACCGGGTCAGGATCTGCACGGCGTCGTCGTCACCCCAGTCGTGCACGATGTTGGAGAGCAGGTACGCATCGCCGCCCGTCGGCACCGCCTCGAAGAAGTCGCCGCCGCGGATCTCGCACCGGTCCCGGACTCCCGCCGCGTCCAGCGGTCCTCCCGCCGCGGCGGCGACGTGCGGCTGCTCGAACAGCACGCCCCGGGCACCGGGACTGGCCGTCAGCACCGCCGCGAGGAGGGCGCCGTGTCCACCGCCGACGTCCACGACCGTGCCGAACGGGCTGAAGTCGTAGCAGGACACGACCGCGGCGATCAGCAGGCCGGAGATCGACGTCATCGCGCCGTCGAGCACCGCCTGGTCGTCGGGGTGGTTACGGAAGAAGTCGAAGGCCAGCTGCCCGTGCACCCGGTCGAACGCCGGCTCGCCGGTGCGCACGCTCGCCAGCAGGTCGGTCCACGCGTCGCGGTGGAACGGCGACCCGACCAGGACGGCCCAGCCGCGCAACGTTCCGGGCCGGTCACTGCACAACAGCTCGCCGACCTCGGTCAGCGCGAAGGTCCGCCCGTCGCTCTCCTCGAACACACCGACGTCGCCGAGCACCCGCAGCAGCCGGTAGAGCGACCCCGGGTCGGCGCCGACCGCGTCCGCGATGTCGTCGACGGCGCGCGGCCCGCCGGCCAGCACATCGGCGACACCGAGGGCGGCCGCCACGCTGACCGACTGCGACACCTGTGAGCCGGTGGTCAGCTGCATCATCCGGACCGGTGCCGGGATCGTCGTCAGGTCGGTCGGCATCGCTCGTACTCCTCGTCCGGGGACTGTCTCCACGAGCGTTGCGGCCGCGCTCGGTCGCCAGGTTGGCCCAGAGCGCACACCAGTTCACCGGGGGTGCACAGTGCACGCCCCGGCCGTGGCTAGCGCGGTGTCGAGCCGTTGTACGTCAGGCGGTACTCGCCGGGCGGGACGCCGTAGACGGACCGGAACGCGCGGCTGAAGTGACGCGGGTTGGTCAGGCCCCAGCGGGCCGCGATGGCGCTCACCGGCCGACCCTGCAGAGCCGGGTCGAGCAGGTCCCGGTGGCAGCGCTCGAGGCGGCGCCGTCGCACCCAAGCCGCCACGGTGGTGTCCTGCGTCTCGAACAGCTTGTGCAGGTAGCGGACGGAGATGTGGTGGGCGGCGGCGATCGTCGCCGGGGTCAGCCGCTGGTCGGCCAGCCGCTGTTCGATGAAGGCGTGGATGCTCCGGAGCAGGACCTGCTGGCGCGGCTCGGGCGCCAGCCTGGAGCCCGTGCCGATCCGACCGGCCAGGGTCGCCGCGACCAGGTCGATGAGCGCGGCGCCGAGACGGGCGCCCTCGGCCGCCGAGTACGTGTCGACCTGCTTCGGCAGCTGGCGGGCGAGCGCCGAGACCAGCGCGCCGGCGCCCTCGGTCCCCGGGATCCGTACCGCGGTCAGCTCGGCCACCTCGTCCTGGCGGAGCGACAGCATGGCCCGCGGGAAGCTCGCGGTGACGACCTGCGGCGTGGACGCATGCGCCCATCGGGCCGGCCGCGACGAGTCGACGACAGTGAGGTCCCCGGCGCCGACTCGGGCTGCCCGGCCGTCCTGCTCGATCACGGCGTTCCCGTGCACGACCACGTCGAGCCGGTAGTGCTCGGGATCGTGCCGACGGATCATCCGCGGCGTTCGTACCGCCTCCCCGGGCGGGCACGACGTCAGCTCGGTGACACGAACCGCGCCGACCGTGCCGGTCACGATCCGGCCGGGGATCGGTGCCGCGCCGGAGACGCTGCGGATCTCGGCCGGCAGCATCGCCTCGGCGACCACCTGCCGAGCGCGCTCGGCCTGCGATGACGCCGGCTCGTCCTCGGCACGGAACAGGAGGCTCATGGCTTCTGCACGGTACAACGACTGGCCCGCCGGAGCCGAAGGCATTACTCCTGCCGCCGGCTCAGTCGACCTCCATCCACCACTCGGTGAACTCGGTCGCCCGACCCTCGGCATCGAACCTGAGCACCCACAGGTTCACCAGGTCGAGCCCCTCGGCGAGATAGCTCGTCGCCCCCTTCACCACGCCCACCGGCCCGCACGCGGACACGACCTCGAAGCGGAACGTGGTGTCGCCGGGATCATCACGGCGCTCCAGCCAGTCGGCCACGATCGCGTCCCGGCCGATGACCGGCTCGCGGTAGGGCCGCATGTAGTACTGCGCGTCCTCGCTGTAGAGCGCCCCGATCTCGACGGGGTCGTTCGACGTCCACGCTCGGCGGTAGGCCTCGACCCACCGCACCACGCCGGCCTCGTCCATCGGCATCCTCCCAATCCGGTCCCACCCTAGTGTTCTGAGGCCGCGCCGACCTGCAGCACTGCGGCCCCGCGTACGCGCCCGGCGGCCAGGTCGGCCAGCGCCTCGCCGGCCCGCTCGAACGGGTACGGCGAGGTGGTGATGCGCAGTGGGACGCGGGCGGCGAGCTCCATCAGCTCAGCGCCGTCGCGCCGCGTGTTGGAGGTGACGCTGGTGAGGGTGCGTTCCTGGAACAGGTGCCGCTGGTAGCTCAACGGCGGCACGTCGGTCAGGTGGATCCCGGCCACCGCCAGCCGGCCACCCCGGTCGAGGGCCGCCAGCGCCACCGGGACCAGCTCGCCGACCGGCGCGAAGAGCACGGCCGCGTCCAAGGGGTACGGCGGGGCGTCATGTGCGTCGCCCACCGAGGCGGCGCCGAGCGCGGTCGCCAGGTCGCGCGCCTCCCGGCTCCGGGTCATGACATGCACCTCCGCGCCCTCGGCCAGGGCGACCTGGGCGGTGAGGTGGGCGCTGGCGCCGAAGCCGTAGATACCCAGCCGCCCGCCCGCCGGCAGGGCCGCGCGCCGCAGGGCCCGGTAACCGATGATCCCCGCGCACAGCAGCGGCGCGACCTGCTCGTCGGTGTAGTCGGCTGGGAGGTGGTACGCGTACGCCGCCGGGACCACGGCGTACTCGGCGTACCCGCCGTCGGCGTCCCAGCCGGTGTAGCGGGAGTCGGGGCACAGGTTCTCGGACCCGGCGCGGCACCACCGGCACTCACCACAGGTGTGCCGAAGCCAGGCGATCCCGACCCGGTCGCCCGGCCCGAATCCGGAGACTTCGGCGCCCACGCCGGCGACCCGCCCGACGACCTCGTGGCCTGGTACGACGTTCGGCGCGTGCGGTGCGAGGTCGCCTTCCGCCACATGCAGGTCTGTGCGGCACACACCGCAGACGGTGACCCGGACCAGCAGGTCACCGAGGGCAGGCGACGGTACCGGCCGCTCGACCAGCCGCAGGGGCGACTGTGCGGCCGGCCGCGGCACGCCGACCTCCCACGCCCGCATCCGGCCCGTCTCTGCCGTACCCACCCGCTCAGTGTGCCTGGATGAACGGCTCGCTCAGGTGCATCGTCGCCAGCCAGGCCCGGTCGGCCCGGGCTCGCTCGAGCAGTCGGACACGGGTACGTCGTGCGACGACCGGGTCCTGCTCGTACTCGTAGGCCACCTCGGGGTCGACCAGCTGGACCGCGTGCACGAGGACGTCACCGGTGATCACGAGCCGGTCGCGGCCGTCCTCGACCAGCACCGACTGGTGCCCGACGGTGTGACCCGGTGTCGGCACGACCGTGACCGTGCCTCCGCGGCGCTCGGCGACGAGCCGCGCCTCGCCGTCCACCTCGTCGAGCTGCCCCGCGGCCTGCAGCGGGCGCACCGCGTACGCGAGCATCGGGTCCGCGCCGGACTCGAGGGCCGCGACCTCGGCGTGCTGGACGACGTAGCGCGCGTTCGGGAACATCGGCACCCCGCCGGGAGCGACCGCCCAGCCGCCGTGGTCCGCGTGCAGATGGGTCAGGACGACGGTGTCGACCTCCTCGACGTCGACGCCCGCGGCGACCAGCTCCGCGGGCAGCCGGCCGGGCACCGGCGCCCACGACGACGCCGGGCTACCCCCGGGCCCGACGCCGGTGTCGACCAGGATCGTCTCGCCACCGGGCGGGCGGATCACGAAGCAGCGGAACTCCAGCTGCCAGACGCCGTCCGCACCGAACGCGTCCGGGTCGAGCCGGCGCGCCCGCTCCCAGTCCGCCGACGTCGCAT
Organism: Propionibacteriales bacterium; assembly: GCA_009379735.1. Taxonomy (GTDB): domain Bacteria; phylum Actinomycetota; class Actinomycetes; order Propionibacteriales; family Nocardioidaceae; genus WHTB01. Next base: position 4,128 of record WHTB01000190.1, on the reverse strand, counting down.
CGGGGAAGAGCCTGACCCACGAGTCGAACGGACCAACCGCGTCGCGCAGGGCGACGACGTCGAACCGACCGACCGATCGCGTCAGCACCGCCACTCCCTTCGCTTGATCGACGACGAGCTCGACTCTGCCCATCGGGTCGACGGAAGACCGACGGTTAAGCCTGGGACGAAGGGCAGCGTCGCTGGCTCAGCTCGCCAGCAACCTCATCCACAGCCGGATCGTTGTGCCGGACGGATGTGTACGGACCTGCACAAGGTCGCACACGCAGTTGGCCAGCAACAGCCCCCGACCCGTCGTCGACTCCACCGGCGGGGTGATCCGCCCGGCCAGTGGGTCGGTGATGTGCCCGCTGTCACGCACCTCGCAGACCAGGTGACCGCGCTCGGACCACACGCTGAGCACGCCGGACCCACCGGCATGGATCAGCGAGTTCGTGGCCACCTCGTTGACCGCCAGCTCCAGGTCCGCGAGGCGGTCCGACGGGAGGCCGGCCCGGCCCGCTTCGTAGGCCACCACCCGACGTACGGCCGACGCCACCGTGAAGGACATCGTGCTGGCCTCCGCTGGTGTCGCCGGCAGCTCCATCTGGGACGCTGCCAGCCGCTGTGGGTCGCCATAGGTCGCGCTGTCGTGACGCTCGGTGGACGTCACGACCACGGGATGCGTGCGCTCGGCGTCTGCGCTGGCCCGGGCGTCGAGACCTGCGATGTCGTACGGGCACAGGATCGCCGCATCCCGCCCGGCGAAGGCCAGGTTGATCAACGCCTCGTGCTGGACCGCGGCCCCGTACTCCGCCCATGATCGTCCCGGCCAGATCGGCTCGCCGACGATGGACACCCGGCGCCGCGCGTGGTCGTCGGCGAACCGCCGCAGCACTGCCGGGATGATCCGCCCCGGGTTGCGCCCATGGTCGGCCATGTCGAGCAGGACGACGCCGGCCGCCTCGTCGCCCAGGGCGTCGCGGACCAGCCCCACCCGCTGCCCCGGGACCGCCACCAGAACTGGCTGGTCGGCGGCACGAGCGCTGCGCACGAACGGCACCACGCCGGCGAGGTACTCCTCCTCGCCGCGGTACATCAGGGCCTCGTGGACGAACCGCTCCCGCCGCGGACGCTTGACCAAGGTCCGTCTCATGCCGCCCCACGAGCTGACGCTGGTGGGCAGTCCGACCGGTCAGGGCGCAGCGCTCGGTCGGGCGACTCTCGCAAGGCGTCCGCCAGCCGCTGCCAACCCGACATGTCAACCTCCCCGACCAGGGCGCAGGGGCTTGAGTCGTCCTTTAACCCTGTGATTGTCAGGAGAAGTGACGGTGCAATGTCAAGGTCGCCGACGCTCCGGCCGCTCGCACAGCCCCCGCCGGCCGCCGGGATGTCTGTCAGTGCACCGCCCGCGCTGACCCTCCACGAAGACACTGACAACTCGCTCCGTGATCCGACACCCCGCCGAACTGGGGAGACTCCCCGAACCCTGCTCCGCCGACCGCCACCTACCGACCAGGCCGACCGCCGTGCCGTACTCCCGCAACTGTCCGCAGATCGCACCCGATCGCGCGGCGGGTGCGCGATCTCCGGACAGTTGCGGGATGGTGGCACCTCAGCGGTCGCCACCAGGAGGAACCCCCATGCGCAAGATCATCGTGTCGATGTGGACCACCCTCGACGGACTCGTCGCCGGTCCCGACGACGAGATGGACTGGCTGCACCCCGACGACCAGATGCAGGCCTACGAGAACGAGCTGGTGGCGAGCGCGGACACCCTGCTGCTGGGCCGGATCACCCACGCAGACTTCGCCGGCGCTTGGCCCGAGATGGCAGCGGATCCGTCGACCAGCGACGAGGTGCGCGCGTACGCACGCAGGGTCGACTCCATGGCCAAGATGGTGGTCTCGAAGTCCGGGAGAACCGCCGACTGGAACAACACCGAGCTGCTGCCCGAGCTGAGGCCGCAAACAGTCCGCTCCCTCAAGGAGCAGGACGGGCACGACATCGTGGTGTACGGGAGCCTGAGCGTGGTCGGCACCCTCGCGGCGCTCGGGCTCGTCGACGAATACCACCTGCTGGTCCACCCGACCGTCCTACACGAAGGGAAGCCACTGTTCGCACCCGCCCTGGGCGCGGTGAGTCTTGGCCTCCTCTCCGCCGACCCGTTCGCCTCCGGTGTCGTCTTGATGCGGTACCGCCCCGAACCCGTACCCGCGGCGACGCCCTAGGGTCAGCCCACGACGTACTTCAGCAGCACGTTGTCGGAACCCTCGAGCTGACGGACCTCGGCAAGTGTTAACGCGGCCGGCGAGGCGGCCATGAAGGCGGGATCCCCCGCGCCGAGCGCGGCGTTGCCGACCATCAGGTGCAGCTCATCGACCAGGCCGGCGGCGAGCAGGTCGTTCCACAGCGTGGTGCTGCCGAACGTCAGGATGTCGCCTTCGCCGTGGCGCTTGAGCTCGGCAATCTGCTCGTGCGCCTCGGCCCGACGCAGAATGCGCGTGGTCTCCCGCCATACCCCGGTGTCGTCCGGGCTCAGCGTGTCGGAAACGACGACCTTGTCGATCCGGTTGTTGATGCTGGAGATCTCCCGCTCGACGGCCGGCTGGTTCTGGTCGTCGGCGATCGCGGGCCAGTAGCTGAGGAACCCCGTGTACGTCGTACGCCCGACCAGCATGGTGTCGGCCGCCCGCAGCCGTTCGATGTTGTAGGCGCTGAACGACTCGTCCAGCGGCAGCACCATCACGTCGCCGCCGGGCCCGGCGATGTACCCGTCCAGCGACATCAGGTTGCAGACGACCAGCTTGCTCATGACGACTCCATTGCTCGTGGCGCCGGCTGTCCAGCGCCTTCACTCTTCACGAGTCGGCCGATCGCGCGAACTCATCGGACTCGCTCACGATTTCTCAGAGCACCCCCGGCAGTCCGAACCTGGCGTCGACCGAGGGAGCGAGGAAGGACGTGAGCTCGACCACCCGATCCCCGCGCAGCGTCAGCACGGTCACCGCGCCAAGGGCGTACGTCGAGCCCCCCGGCGTCCCCTGGTAGCAGGCCAGCGCGAGCTGCCCGCTCGCCGTCGTCGGGACGACCCGCCACGGGGTCGCGAACATCCGCTCGGTCATGAACCTGCCGACGCTCTCGCGACCGTCGAACCAGGCCGGCAACGGCGGCATCGACAGCCGGGCGTCCTCGACGAGGAGCTCCAGGATCGCGGGTACGTCGGACCGCTCCCACGCCGTGACGAACGCGTCCAGCAATGCCTTCTGGCCGTCATCACCCAGCTCGCGACACGTCGCCTGCTGGCTCGGCCCGGTGACCCGCTGGTCGAGATTCGCCCGCGCCCGCTGCATCGAGCTGTTGACCGAGGCGACGGAGGTGTCCAGCAGCTCGGCCACCTCCGCGGCGGGGAAGGCCAGCACCTCGCGCAGGATCAGGACCGCACGCTGGCTGGCGGGCAGGTGTTGCAGCGCCGCGACGAAGGCCAGCTCGACACTCTCGCGGGCTTCGTACCGTGCCGCCGGATCGGCCGGCCCGGTGGCCCAGGCCATCATCGACTCCGGGTACGGCTCCAGCCAGACCGGCTCCAGCACCGGCTCGCCCAGGTCATGCGGGGAGTCGTACGCGGGACCATGGTCCAAGGAGAGCTGTCGCTTCGGCCGACGTCCGCCCACCTTCATCGAGGCGTTGGTCGCGATCCGGTAGAGCCACCCGCGCAGGGAGCTGCGGCCCTCGAAGCCGCCGAGTCCCTTCCAGGCACCGAGAAGCGCATCCTGGAGTGCGTCGTCGGCATCGAGGACGGACCCGAGCATCCGGTAGCAATGGGCGTGCAGCTCGCCGTGATAGGGCGAGATCAGCTCGTCGAAGGCCGCCGAGTCACCCTCGCGGGCGAGCTCGAGGAGCTGTCCCTCATCCGCGTCGTGCACGGGTCCCATGCTGGCACGGTCGCGTCCGTGCACGGGCCTGGGCGTTCGTACGGGTGGCGGGAATCGCCGCTGAGCCAGGCCGCTACTGTGCCTCCATGGCTGAGACCCAACGCGAGAGCGTGCCACGCGACGACGGTAGCGAGCTGGAGACGGCGCTGGCGTTTCTCCGCTTCGCTCGGCACTGCGTCCTGAAGAAGACCGAAGGTCTCGACGAGGAGCAGCT
>WHTB01000366.1 GCA_009379735.1 Propionibacteriales bacterium | reverse complement strand
CACGGCGCGCAGACCTCCGCAGGCGGGGCAGTAGGTGCCGGTCAGGGCCAGCCACGGGCAGAACCCGTAGCTGCCGCTGGCGTGCGGGTCGCGCACATGCAGCACCGCGACGGCCGCGAGGACCGCCGCGCCGGACAGCAAGGGCAGCGCTAGTCGCGACCACCGGTCGGCACGCAGACCGGGGTCCACCGGCTGCAGGGTGGTCATCGCATGACCGTCAGCCGTGACCCTCGGACGGCGCGACGTCCGAGCCCATCCCCATCGCACCCATCACCTTGCCGACGACGGCGGCGATGGGGAGCAGCACCACGCCGATCCAGAACATCAGCCAGCTCACCGGTGACAGGACCAGCCCGATGCCGCCCACGATGAAGGCGAGCATCACGATGACGACGGCGGTCCACGCCGCCGGGGTCGAGCCGTGGTGGGTGGCCATCCTGCTGGCTCCTCGAGTGGTCCGGATCCGACGCGTCGAACGAGTCGACGTACGGCCACGACGATAGCGCCCCGGCGGCCGTCTCACACGGTGGGGTCCTCACCTCGGTCGAGGGCCCGCCAGGGGTCGGACTCGTGCGCGGGACGGGAGCCCGGAGCGTCGTACTTGCCGCCCATCGACGCCCACTGGTGACCACGTAACGCGGCCAGCGCGCCGGATCCGAGACCGAGCACGGCGCCGGCGAGTACGGCACCCCGCCAGCCCGCCCACCCGCCGTCCGCGGTCAGCACCGCGGCCAGCACCCCGACGGCGGCCAGCGCGACCACGGCGCCGGTGACCCGGCGGCCGACCGCGCGCGTCACGCCCACCACTAATGCACCGAGCAGGATCACCGCGCCGAGTGACCCGGCGACCGACTCCTGCGCCTGCGGCGTCGTGCCGACACCGGCGACCAGGTCGACCGGCTGCCACGGGCGGCGACTGCCGAGGGTGACCAGCGCGCCTCCGACCAGGCCCACTACCAAGGCGATGGCGAGCTGGTGCCTCCTCATCGGCGCTCGCCGACGGCCGCGTCGAGCAGCCCAGCGTCGAAGCAGGTGCGGGTGCCGGTGTGGCAGGCCGGGCCCTCCTGGTCGACGAGCACGAGCAACGTGTCGCCGTCGCAGTCGAGCCGCACCTCCTTCACCCACTGCCGGTGGCCCGAGGTCTCGCCCTTGACCCAGTACGCCTGGCGGCTACGACTCCAGTACGTCGCGCGGCCGGTGGTCAGGGTGCGGTGCACGGCCTCGTCGTCCATCCAGCCGACCATCAGCACCTCACGGGTGTCGTGCTGCTGGACGACCGCCGTCACGAGACCGTCGTGGCCGCGCTTGAGTCGCTGCGCGATCGCCGGGTCGAGGTCAGCTGCGGTGCTTCGAGTCACCGCGCCATTGTCGCTGATGCTGCAACAGCGGTGCGATCCGAGCCGCCGCCACCCGGGCACCGTGACGCGGCACCGCCCGGTAGCGCGGGGTGCCGGACAGGGCCCGCAGCATCGCCCCGGCCAGGTCGGCCGGGGTCGTCTCGGCGTACTCCAGCGGGATGCCGGCCCGGTAGTGCTCGAGCCGGTGCCGGACGAAGTGCTGCTGTTCCCAGTGGTGCCGGATCGGGAAGTAGACGAACGGCCGGCGGGCGGCGACCAGCTCCATGGTCGTGCTCAGGCCGCCCTGCACGACGGCCGCATCGGCACAAGCGAGGTGCCTGTACAGGTCGTGCACGTAGCCCCGTTTGTCGATGCCGTCGACGTCGGGGACCTCCCGCGGGTCGATCCGTGGGCCGGTCACCATCAGCATCCGTGCCTCCGGAATCTCCTTGCGTAGATAGCGAAAACCCTCCGCGACGAGGTCGAGCACGTCTCGTCCGACCGACGTACCGCCGACCGCGGAGACGAGCAACGGGTAGCCCGTCCCGTGCCCGAGGGCCGTCCGCAGCGCCGCCGGGTCGCGGTAGTCGAGCGGGTCGAACGGCGCGACGTACGGGACCGAGTCGAACCAGTCGCGGGTCCACTCCCGTACCCCCGGCAGACCGTCTCCGAGTGACGCGTCGGGCAGCTCGTCGTAGCCCCCGATGAACAGCGACACGTCGCGTAGTGAGGGGTACCGCGCCCGGTGCTCGACCATCTCCGCGTTGTAGTCGGTGCACAGCTCGACCTCGCGCGGGTCGCCCTCCGGGTCGACCGGCAAGAAGCCCACGACGTCGGTCGTGAACACGTACGGCGCGATCTTGCGCTCGGGGTTCTCGTGCAGGAAGTGGTCGACCTCCCAGCACTCGTCCCCCACCCAGAGGTCGTACGGCGTCTCCCGTACGACGTCGTCGAACAGCAGGTAGTTGGCGCAGAAGATCTCGTCCATCCGGCGGAACGCGTAGAACGCGTGCAGGTCGTGCCCGGCGGCCTCGGACTCCCAGTGCGCCGACTCCGAGGCCATCTCCTGGCTGACCGGATGGATGATCTCGTTCGCCTGCTCGAGCACCTGGGTGACCGGCGGCTGAGCCCACCAGTGGATCTCCAAGTCGGGCACCTGCGCCCGCAGCTCCCGCGCCATCGCCAGGTCGCGGAGGACATGGCCGAGACCGATCGGCGAGGAGATCCACAACGCCCGCCGCTTGCGGTTCCGGGCGAACAGCCAGGGGGTACGCCGGGGAGGTGGCGGCGCCACCGTGTCGACGAACTCCCGGATCGCGTGGTTCACCACGACCGGGTGCCGTGCATGCGGCAGATGGCCCCCGCCCTCGATCATCAGCAGGTTGGCGCCGGTCAGCTCGGCCAGCCGCTCCGAACGTTCGGCCGGGATGATGTCGTCCTGGTCGCCGCTGACCACCAGCACCGGGCAGCGCAGCGCACGGCAGAGCGCGTCCGGGTCGGGCCGGCCGGCCCGGCTCTCCCCGCGTACCGTGCGCAGCATGGTCGTGCCGTCGGTCTCCCGTCCCCACCCGACCATGTCGTCGAGGACCTTCGTCGAGTGTGGTTCGGGCAGCATCTGCCCGCTGAAGAAGTCCACGTAGCCCGGCCAGTCGCGCAGCCAGTAGTGCTGGTTCTGCTTGGCCCACCCCTCGTCGGTGTCCAGCTCGGCGTCGAACGAGTGGACCCGGCGAGCGGCGTGCGAAGGCGCCAGCTTGATGTTGGTCGAGATCGCCACCAGGCCGCGGACCCGGTCCGGCTGCGCCACGGCCAGCAGCATCGCCCACGTCACCCCGCTGCAGTGCGCGACCAGCACGGCCGAGTCCGTGCCGGTCGCGTCCAGCACCGCGGCCGCATCCGACGCGTACGTCTCGTCGGTGTAGCAGGCACCGTCGTCCGGTCGATCCGTGCGGCCGTTGCCACGCGGGTCGAAGGTGACCACCCGGTAGTGCCGCGCGAGGTACGGGATCTGCATCTTCCAGTGCCGTGAGTGGACGATCGCCCACGTCGGCAGGAGCAGCAGGGTCGGCTCCCCCTCGCCGTACACCTCGTAGTAGACCCGCACCCCGTCGTTGACGGCGTACCCCGAGTGGTCCGGCTGTCGTGCCTGCACGGCGACACCTCCGCGGTCGTCGACCCTCAGGCCGGCTGCGGCTCGATGTTCTGGTTGATGCGGAACACGTTGTCCGGGTCGTACGACGCCTTGACCGCGGCCAGCCGGTCGTAGTTGGCGCCGTAGCTCGCGCGGACCCGCTCCTGACCCTCGTCCATCATCATGTTCACGTACGCGCCACCGGCCGAGTGCGGATGCAGGTCCTCGAAGTAGTCGATCGACCACTT
>WHTB01000221.1 GCA_009379735.1 Propionibacteriales bacterium | reverse complement strand
GTCACACTCACCGCGTGGATGCCACCTCACTGAGGCTGTTCAGCTACGGGACGGCGATCAGGAGGCCGACCCCGGCCAGTACGAGCCCACCACCGACCCACACCCGCCGCGCGACCTGCTCGCCACCGGGTCGCACGGCGACCAGCAGCAGGACGGTCGGCACGGTCAACAGCTGCAGCGCGAGGACGACCCCGACCGGCGCATCGGTGAGGCCCAGCCAGCGCCACCAGGTGGCCAGCGCGACGATGACCCCGGCGACGATCTTGAGCGTCCACGCCGCCCGGTCCATCTCGCCAGGCCTTGACCGGGGCGCGAGCGGCAGCACGGCCGCGTACGCCAGCGTGGCGGCCGCCATGCCGACGGTGACGCCGAGCAGCGGGTCGTCGAACTCGCGCAGCCCGGCCACGGTGAGCACCGCACTGATCGCCCAGGCCGCCGCGGTGGCGAGACCGAACGCCGAGTCGCGCAACGCCGCGCGCTGCCGCGGCCCCGGATCGGTGACGACGTAGGCACCGAGGACGGTGAGGGCGATCCCCACGAGGGCGACCGGGCCTGGGACCGAGCCGGTCGTCGCCAGCGCGATCAGCAGCCCGAAGATCGGGCTGGTGGCGATCAGCGGTGAGGTCCGGGCGGCGCCGATCCGCACCTGGCTCTGGTTGAAGGTCGTCCAACCGAGGAAGAAGTGGGACATCCCGGCCAGGGCGAAGTAGACCAGGCCGCTCGCCGGGATGCCCGCGAGGTCGCTGACCCCGGTGGTACCGCCGGTGAGAACGACGACGAGGACGAACACCGCGGTGGCCGCGAGCAGCTGGACGAAGGTGGCGAAGTAGATCTGCGACGCCTGGCGGACGGCGCGGACGTTGAGGACCTGGAAGACACCGAACCCGATGCCGGACATCGCCGCCCAGGCAGCGCCGCTCACCAACCGGCCCGCTCGGTGTTCACGACGGCTTCGGTGCCGGGATGTCGGCCGGGTCGATCGCTGCGGTGCCGGGCGTACGGCTGGTCGACCCGCCGAAGTACATCTGGGCGAGGTGCGGGTCGGCGAGGATCGCGTCGGCCGGGCGCTGGGTCACGACCCGGCCGCTCTCCATCACGACGCCGTCGCTGGCCATCCGCATGCCGAAGCGGACGTTCTGCTCGACGACCAGGATGGTCTTTCCGCTGTCGCGCAGCAGCAGCACCGACTTGTACAACGTCTGCAGCGCCTTCGGGTCGAGGCCGAGGGAGGGCTCGTCGAGCAGGAGCAGCACCGGGTCGAGCATCAGCGAGCGGGCGAACTCGATCATCCGGCGCTGTCCACCCGAGAGGTTGCCCGCACTGTCGTTGGCGCGGTCGGCCACGATCGGGAACAGCTCCGCGACCTGGTCGTACCGGGTGCGGACGAGCGTGCGGTCACGGCGGATGAGGTAGCCGCCGAGCAGGACGTTCTCCCGTACCGAGAGGTTCGGGAACAACGCGTCGACCTGCGGCACCTGCGAGATCCCCCGCTGCAGGATCTCCGCCGGCGAGCACCGGTCGATGCGCTGGCCGGACAGCTCGACCTCTCCCTCGCGCGGGGACAGCAGGCCGCTGACGGTACGCAGCACGGTCGACTTGCCGGCGCCGTTCGGCCCGATGATGCAGGTGATAGTGCCCTCCTCGACATGGATGTCCACGCCCTGGAGGACATCGCCGCCGCCGTACCCGGCGACCACACCACGCAGCTCGAGCATCACGTCGCCGCCTCCTGCTCGAGCTGGAAGTCGTCACCCAGGTACGCGTCGATGACGGCCGGGTCGGTGCGGATCTGGCTAGGTGTGCCCGAGGCCATCGTCGCACCACGGGCGAGGACGTAGATCGGGTCGCACAGTGCCAGCACGAACGGCATGTTGTGCTCGACGATCAGGAACGTCGTGCCAAACGAGTTGAGCTCGCGGATCATCTCGCCCATCCGTTCGACCAGCACCGGGTTGATGCCGCCGGCCGGCTCGTCGAGCAGGATCAGTCGGGGGTCGAGCATCAGGATCTGGGCCAGCTCGACCAGCTTCTGCTGACCGTACGAGAGTGCGTGTGCCCGCTGGTCGCGGAACGCGCGCATGCCGACGAACTCGAGGAGCTCCTCGGCCCGGTCGGCCTCGGGTCCGCTGACCGCGATCCGGCCGAGCTGCTGCCAAGAGAACGACCGCTGCGGCGCGACGACGTTCTCCAGCACCGTCATCTCGCCGAACAGCCGGGTGATCTGGAAGGTCCGGCCGATGCCACGGTGCGCCCGCTCCCACGACGGGAGTCGCTCGATCCGCTCCCCGGCGAACGTGACGTCGCCGGAGTCCGCCCGGATCGTGTGGTCGATCAGGTTGAACACCGTCGTCTTGCCCGAACCGTTCGGCCCGATCAGACCGGTGATCGATCCCTCAGGCACGGTCAACGAGCATCCGTCGACCGCCTTCAGACCGCCGAAGTGCTTGGTCAGGCCGGCCACTTCGAGCAGCGGGGCAGCGCCGGGACCCCGGCTCACCGGCTCGGCTCGCCCGGCTCGCTCGGTGAGGGACGTGAGGCTGCCGCCGGGGCCGATGCGGGCACCGACCAGACCCGCCTTGCCGGCCGTGCGACGGCGGTGCAGCAGCGACTCCACGGCCGGCAGTACGCCCTTCGGCATGAAGATGACGACCGCCATCAGCAGACCTCCGAAGAGGAACAGCCGCATGTTGCCGCCACCGAAGCTGTTGTTGGCGATCTCGTTCAGCGGCTCGATCAGGAAGGCCCCGAGCACCGGGCCCCACAGCGTGGCCTTGCCGCCGATCAGCAACGACAAGATGATCTGCACGCTGATCAAGATGCTGAACATCCCACGCGGGTCGATGAACGTCAGGTAGTAGCCGTAGACCGCGCCCGCCATGCCGACGAACACGCTGCTGGCGGCGAAGGCGATGATCTTCTCCACCGGCAGGTTGATCCCGATGGTGGCCGCCTTCGTCTCGTCCTCGCGGATCGCGATCAGGCCCATCCCGAGCTTGGTACGACGGATCCACCAGGTCATCAGCAGCTGGATGACCAGGATTGCCAGCAGGGCATAGTAAAACGGCAGGTTGATGATCTCCCGGTCCCAGGACGGCAGTGGCAAGGTCAGGCCGGCGGTGCCGTTGGTGACGCTCACCCAGTTGATCGCGACGACCTGCACCAGGAACAGGAACGCCACCGTGATGATGACGAACGCCGGCCCGCGCGACCGCAACGAGACCAGGCCGAGCAGGACGGCGACCGCGGCGGCCACGACGCCGGCCACCGGCACCCACAGCCACGGCGACACCGACTCGAAGCGAGTCGCGAGCGCGCCGATGGTGTAGCCGCCGAGGCCGATGAACGCGCCCTGGCCCAGCGACACGTAGCCGGCGAACCCGGTGATGATGTTGAGGCCGCTGGCCCCGACGGCGAAGACCAGGGACAGGATGACCATGTTCTGGTAGTAGGCGTCGTCCGTCAGCAGCGGGAACGCCAGCAGCAGGACGAGAGCGACTGCAGCCAGCAGGCGACCGACCCGCAGCGGGTCGGTGAGCACCTGCATCGACCTGGTCATGCGGCCACTGCATCCGCACGTAGCCGGGTGCCGAGCAGACCCTGCGGACGGATCAGCAAGACGACGAACACGATCGCGTACGGCACCGCGGTCGCCCAGGACGGTGAGACGTACGCCGACGTCAGCGTCTCGCCCACCCCGAAGATGAGCGCACCGAGGACGGCGCCCCGCATGCTGCCCATCCCGCCCAGCACCACGATCGCCAGCAGCCGGGCGATCCACTGGTAGTGCGCCCCGGGGACGAACGGGTACAGGACGCCGACGATCGCACCACCGGCGCCGGCCGCGGCGATGCCGAGCGCGAAGACGAGGGCGGCGACCGCGGTCACCTTGATGCCGACCAGCGCGGCGCCGTCCGGGTTGACCGAGGTGGCCCGGATCGCCCGTCCCAGCCAGGTCCTGGTCAGGATCAGGCCGAGGGCGAGCAGGACGAGCACGGCGACGAGCCCGCCGTACACCTGCGCCTTCGGCAGGAACAGCCCGGCCACCGTGAACGACTCGTCGCCGTAGCCGGGTCGGATCGCGGTGGAGTTGTTGCCCCAGATCGTGCCCATCACGGCCTCGAGCACGAGCGCCAGGCCGAAGGTCAGCAGCACCGTGGACGCCATCGGCGCGGTGCGGAGCGGGGCCGCCACCGTCTTGTACGTGACCCATCCGATCGCGAAGATGACCGGGGTCGTGACGAGGATGCCGAGCAGCGGGTCGATCCCGAGTGCGCTCCACAGCGAGTACGTGATGAACGCCGCGAGGATCAAGAACGCACCGTGCGCGATGTTGATGACCCGCATGACGCCGAAGATCAGGGTGAGGCCGCCGGCGACCAGCGCGTAGACACCACTGAGGAGCAGTCCCAGAATCAGGTTCTGGATCAGCTGCGTCATCCGCCGGCGCCTCCCGGCGTCCAGCCTTGCACGAGCTTGTCGGAGGTGGCGAACTCCTCGGGCAGCACAAACTCCACGCCGTCGCCCTGCCACTGCCCGATCAGGAACTCGCCGATCGGGCTGCCGTCCTTGTTCCACTTGAGCTCGCCGAGGATGGTCTCGACCGGGTTGTCTCGCAGCCATTCGGCCAGCGCGGCCTGGTCGTCGATGCTGCCGACTCCCTCGACGGCGGCCTGGAGCACCTGGCCGGCGGCGAACCCGTCGGCGGCATCCTCGGGCGGAAGGCCGTCGAACATCTCCTTGTACTTGGCGACGAACTCCTCGTTGCCCGGCGTCTTGGCCTGCGGGGCGTGGCTGATCGCGAACATGATGCCCTCGGTGTTCTCGGGTCCGACCGCCTTGGCGTACTGCGCACCCAGCGAGGGGGCGGTGGTCTGGTACAGCCACTTCGGCTTGAAGTCAGCCTTCAGCATCGACCGCACCATGCCGACCCCGTCCTCGAACACCGCGCCGTGTACGACGAGCTCCGGCGACTTGGCCTTCATGCCGTTGACGATCGTGTCGAAGTTCTTGGTGTCGATGGCGTACGTCTCCCGGTACACCGTCTCGACGCCTGCCTTCTCCAAGACCTTGCGTACGCCCTCGACCGACGGGGTGGCGAACGGGTCGTCGATGGTGGGGTATGCGGCGGTCTTCGGTCGCTCGCCCTCGGGCAGGTTCGCCACCCACTCGGCGAACACCAGGCTGTTCTTGTCGGCGGTGGCCTGCTGGGTGAAGAAGAGGTACTTGAAGCCGCGGCTGAACATCTCCGGCGAGCCGCCGGCGGGCTCGACGAACAGCATCTGGTTGCGCTCGGCGACCGAGGACGCGGGGAGGTTGAGCAGCGAGGAGTACGACCCGATCAGCAGGTCGACCTTGTCCTGGCTGATCAGTGCGTTGTAGTCGGCCACGATGGTGTTCTGGTTCGACGCGTCGTCCTTGATCACCATCTCGACGTCGCGTCCGAGCAGGCCGCCGTCCTCGTTGACCATCGCCTGCCACACCTCGTACCCCTGCTCGGCCGCCTTGCCGGGCTGGGAGAACTCCCCGGTCAGCGGGAGCGAGCTGCCGATCTTGATCGGGTCGTCGGACTGTCCCCCCGCGTCGTCACCTCCGCAGCCGGCGACCCCGAGCGCCAAGAGACTGCTGACCGCGAGGGCTTGGATCCGACGACTGGCCGCGACCTTCTGCATTGCTCCTCCTCCTGATGCCCGCAATCGATTGCGGTCACTCTGCAGTGTTGTGAACCGGGAACGGGCTGTCAAGGGACGGCGCGCGATCGTCGGCGATCACCTCGGTCACCGAACGAGCGCAGCCAGCGACCATCGGTGGCGACGGTCCCGGCCGGGCCGAATGGCGTCAGGTCGCGGCTGGTTGCAAACGACTGCAGTCTGCGGCATCGTCGTCGTGCGGCCGCAGCGTCGTTCGACGGAGGCGTGATGACATCGGTGGAAGGGTCCCGGTCGCCCGGCACACCGGAGCCGGGCGAGCTGCCCGGCAGCGTGGACGTCGTGGTGATCGGTGCCGGTCACAACGGTCTCGTGACGGCCGGCTACCTGGCCGCGGCCGGCCTCGAGGTGCTGGTCGTGGAGGCGGCGCCGACGCCGGGCGGCAACACCCGGACCGAGGAGCTCACCCTTCCCGGCTTCGCCCACGACTCCTGCGCCAGCGCCCATGTGCTCATCCAGTCGAACCCGTTGCTCAAGGACGACGAGCTCGGCCTGGTCTCGACCTACGGGCTCGAGTACGTCCTGACCGACCCGGCCGTCGTGCTCCCGCAGCCGGACGGCGACTCGCTGGTGATGCACCGGGACCTCGAGGCGACCCAGGCGGAGGTGGCCCGCTGGTCGGCGCGTGATGCGGCGCAGCTCGGGGCGATGATCTCGGACTGGCAGGACGGTCTCGCTGCGGTCCACGGGCGGTGGAGCTCGGGCCTCGAGCTCGGCACTACCGAGGCGGCCCGGCGCTACCTGGGCCTGCGCGAGCGCAGTGCGTGGGACGTCGTACACGAGCGCTTCACCCACCCGACCATCCGGTCCTTCGTGCTCTGGTTGGCGATGGCGACCATCCAAGATCCACGTCGACCCGGCACCGGGTTCTTGCCGTCCTCGCTGACCGCCGGTCGCCTGAGCTTCGGCTGGGCCACGCCGCTCGGCGGCTCGAGTGCGCTGCCGGACGCGTTGGTCCGCCAGCTCCGCGACCACGGCGGACAGGTGGTCTGCTCCGCCGCCGTGACCACGGTCGAGGTGTCCGGCGGTCGCGCGGTCGCCGTACGCACCGCCGACGGCCGCCGGGTCCGCGCTCGCCGGGGCGTCGTGTCGAGCGCCCACCTGGCCCTGCTCGCCGAGATGCTGGAGGGTGCTGCGGGGTCGGACGACCTGGCCCGGGCGCGGGACACCTGGCAGCCCGGCCTCAGTGTGTTCGCGGTGCATGCGGCCCTGCGGGGCGACCTGGCGTACCCCTCCCGCTCCGGCTCGATCGCCTCCGTCGCCGGCGGGCTCGGCAGCGCTGACGGCGTGGTCGCGCAGATCGACGCCTTCCACCGTGGACAGGTGGACGCGGTCGACCCGTGGCTGCTGGTCGTCGACCAGACCGTGGTGGACCGGGACCGGGCGCCGGGCGGGGGAGCGACGTTCAAGATCCTCACCGTCGCGCCGTACACCCGCAGCGACGGCCGGAGCTGGGACGACGCCAAGGACGAGTACGCCGCGGCGCTTGTGGGCCTGGTCCGGGCCCGGGTGGACGGTCTCGGGCAGGAAGACATCCTCGCGCTGCGGGCCGAGTCACCCGTCGACGTCGCCGGGCACAACCCGCACAACCTGGGTGGGTCGTGCCACGGCGGCGAGTTCCGCACTGCCGACGGCGTGATCTCGGGTTGGCCGACCTACCGGACCTCGGTGCCCGGCCTGTTCCTCACCGGCGCGACCACCCACCCCGGCGGCTCGGTCTCCGGGCGACCCGGCCGTAACGCGGCCCGGGCGGTCCTCACCGACCTGGGCATCGACCCGGCCACTGTGATGGGCCCGACGTAGGTCAGCCGGGGGCGCACCATGTCGACCGGACCCGGTCAGGCGAGGATCTGCACCGGGTGCTCGACGACGGACGTGAACGCCGCCATCCACCGGGCCGCGAGCACACCGTCCACGGCGCGGTGGTCGACCGAGAGCGTCACCCGGAGCACCGTCCCCACCTTCAGCTTGTCCT
>WHTB01000403.1 GCA_009379735.1 Propionibacteriales bacterium | reverse complement strand
TACGGCCCTGTGCGTGGTGTCAGTAACGACCTGGGAGGTGATCGCCGATGAGTGGCGAGCCTCCCAGTCCTCTTTCCGTTCACTGACACCGGCCGTCCTCGCTGAGGCGCCGGTCCCGGTCGTTCTCATCCGTGCGAGGTCCTCATGTCCGATCGTCTGCCCCGGCTGCGCGCTCTCCGCGCGCGCCGAGCCCACAACGGCACCGCCGACACGGCACCGGCCGCGCCGGCACACCAGCACAACCCCGATGCGTCGACGAGTGTCGTCGACGCCGCGATCTACCGCGACGGCGACCGGGTCGCGTCTCCCGGCTCCCTCGCCGAGACGTACCAGATGCTGAAGAACGATCCCGAGGCGATGGCCTGGATCGGGCTCTACCGCCCCAACGAGGACCAGCTGGCCTCGCTGGCAGCCGAGTTCGACCTGCACGAGCTCGCGCTCGAGGACGCGATCGTCGCGCACCAACGGCCGAAGCTCGAGCGGTACGACGAGACGCTGTTCGTCGTGCTGCGGGCGGCGCGCTACCTCGACGCGCTCGAGGAGGTCGAGTTCGGCGAGCTGCACGTCTTCGTCGGCCAGCGATTCGTGGTGACCGTGCGGCACAGCGAGGCTCCGGACCTCGGCTCGGTCCGGCGACGGATGGAGAGTACGCCGGAGCTGCTGCGTCGCGGCACCGAGGCGGTGCTGTACGCGATTCTCGACAAGGTCGTCGACGGCTATCTTCCGGTGGTGGCCGGGCTGGAGAACGACATCGACGAGATCGAGATCGAGGTGTTCGGCGGCGACCCGGCCGTCTCGCGGCGGATCTACGAGCTGAGCCGCGAGGTGGTCGAGTTCCAGCGCGCCACCCGACCGCTGGTGGGCATGCTGGCGGCACTGTCCGCGGGGTTCACGAAGTACGTCGTCGACGAGGAGCTGCAGCGCTACCTGCGTGACGTGCGCGACCACGTCGACCAGGTGATCGAGCGGGTGGACGGCTTCCGCGAGCTGCTCAAGGACATGCTCACGGTCAACGCCACCCTGGTCGCCCAGCAGCAGAACGAGGAGATGAAGAGCGTCGCCCTCGCCAGCAACGCCCAGAGCGAGGAGGTCAAGAAGATCTCCGCGTGGGCGGCGATCCTGTTCGCACCGACGCTGATCGGCACCGTCTACGGGATGAACTTCACCCACATGCCCG
Source organism: Propionibacteriales bacterium (assembly GCA_009379735.1). GTDB lineage: Bacteria > Actinomycetota > Actinomycetes > Propionibacteriales > Nocardioidaceae > WHTB01. The sequence goes on along the minus strand of WHTB01000403.1, from coordinate 1,717 downwards.
AGGTCGACTGGGTGTGGGGTTACCCGTTCGCGCTGCTGCTGATGGCCGGTGTGTGCGGCGGCCTCTACCTGGTGTTCAAGCAGCGCGACTGGCTTTGACGCTCAGCCCGAGCGGTCGACTTTGTGCTGGGCCGCCTGGGCGCGCGGCTTGACCACGAGCAGGTCGACGTTGACGTGTGACGGTCGGGTCGCCACCCAGGTGATGCAGTCGGCGATGTCGTCGGCCGTCAGAGGCGCGTCGACACCGGCGTACACGGCGTCTGCCTTCTCCTCGTCGCCACCGAAGCGGGTCAGTGCGAATCCCTCCGTCCTGACCATGCCGGGCGCCACCTCGGTCACGCGTACGGGCTGGCCGAGCAGCTCGAGTCGCAGTGTCTCCGTGACCACCGCGGTGCCGTGCTTGGCGGCGGTGTAGCCGGCGCCGCCCTCGTACGCGACCCGGCCGGCGATCGACCCGATGTTGATCAGCACGCCGTCGCCGCTGGCGATCAGGGCAGGCAGCAGCGCCTTGGTCACGTGCAGCAGCCCGAGCACGTTGACGTCGTACATCTGCCGCCACTGCTCTGGGTCGGCGTCGGCGACCGGATCCAGGCCGAAGGCGCCGCCGGCGTTGTTGACGAGGACGTCGATCCGGTCACCCGCGGTTGCCGCCAGCTCGGCGACCGACTCGGGATCCGTGACGTCGCACACGACCGCGCGACCGTCGATCTCCTTCGCCAGCTCGTCGATCCGGTCGGCACGGCGGGCCGCACACACGACGTCGTACCCCGCGTCGGCGAGCCGGCGGGCCGTCGCCGCGCCGATACCGCTGCTCGCCCCGGTCACGACTGCGATCTTCCGTGACTCCGTCATGACCGCATCTTCGCAGGCCGACCGGGAGGCACGCCGTGGACGGGTACGTAGCCGGCGGGCTCGGAGAAGAACATGCTCTGACCCGAGGTCATCCCGGGCAACCGCTGCTCGAACGCGTCGACCTCGTCGGTGGGCATTGTCCCGGCCAGGCGGCACCGCGTCGTGCCGACCTCGGCAGGCTCGGGCCTCGCCCCGGCCAGGACGAGCTTGGCCAGAACCGCGGACACGGCCGCGGCCGGAATCTCGAGCTCGAACCGGCTGACGGGCGCGCACACGACCGTGCCAGCGCGTCGCAGCGCTTCGCGAAACGTCGTCGCGGTCAGCCGTCGGTACTCCCCCGCCGACGGCGTCGGCGCGTGGAAGCGTCCGTGGACCAAGGTCACGACGCAGTCGGTGACGCCCCAGCCGAACAACCCCTCGGTCACCATGGCCGGGATGGTCTCCTCGATCGCCACGTGGAACGACGGCAGCAGGTAACCACGCTCCACGCCCATCACGTACGTCACCCCGGACCCGGCGGCGCCAGGCTCGATGCGCAGTCCGACAGTTGCGTTGCCCAGCACGGTCGCGGCATGGGCCTCACCGGTCCCGGCGACGCGCTCGACGTGCACCGTCCGGGTCGGCAGGAAGTCCACCACCACGCCGTACTCAGTCTCCAGCCGCGCCGCGAGCACCTGCTTCTGCACGTCGCCATACACGCTGACCGTGATCTCGTCGTCGACGCCGTCCAAGCGCGCGTCGATCAGCGGGTCCTGCTCCGACAGCTGCTGAAGAGCCTGAAACAGTACGGTGCGCTCGACCGGGTTCCGTGCCTGGACGACGGACTCGAGAGCAGGCGGCGGGAAGTAGCGGCCACTGCGAGCCGG
>WHTB01000252.1 GCA_009379735.1 Propionibacteriales bacterium | reverse complement strand
TGGCCGCGTCTTGCTCGCAGCCGTTGCTGAGGACTGGCGCCGTTCTCGTAGTCCGATGAAGCGACGGACGCGGGAAGGTGACTTGGCCGACTGGCGTCTCCACATCGAGCCGCGGTTCGGCAAGTTCCCGATCGCGTCGATCACCACGGCGGAGGTCGCCAGTTGGATGGGTGACCTGATCGCCGCCGGGCGCTCGGCTTCGAGCGTCACCCGTTATCTCGCCACGCTCCGCTCGATCCTTGCCTACGCAGTTGCCGACGGCAGGACGACGGTCAACGTTGCAGCCTTGGTGAGACCACCTCGTGGTGGTCACGCTCGTCGTGAAGGTCGGTTCCTCACGCTGGGCCAGCTTCACGCCCTGGCCGGTGCGTCCACCGGACCGTACGCCGAGCTGGTACTCGTTCTTGGTCTCGCTGGCCTCCGGTGGGGTGAGCTCGCCGGCCTTCAACCGGGCGACCTGGTGTCGGTGCCGGGCCGGGGCCTTCGACTGCAACGGGCGGTCCTGGCCAGTGGCGCCGGTGGAGAGTTGTTCGTGGACACGTTGAAGAGCCGGCGGGCACGGACGGTCCCCCTGGTCGACGCTGTCGTGCCGATCGTTGATCGGTGGGCAGCGGGCAAGGGTTCTGGCGACTGGCTGTTCCATGCGCCGCGCGGTGGCCCGTTGAGTGAGTCGAACTGGAAACGCTCGGTCCGATGGTCGGCCGCGACGACAGCGGTCGGGGTTCCAGGGCTCCGGGTGCACGATCTGAGGCACACCGCTGCGTCGGTCTGGCTCGCTGCTGGGGCCGACCCAAAGGTGGTGCAGCGCATCCTCGGGCATGCGTCTGCCGCGATGACGATGGACCTGTACGGGCACCTGGTCGACCAGAACCTGTGGGACGCCGCCAAGCGTGTCGGCGAGAGCGCCGGGGGCCTCTCGGGGGCCTCGGACGAGAATGAGGGCGAAGTCGACGACACACGGGGAGAGGCGGAAGGCTCCTGACCTGGGGTTTTGGGTGGAGCCGCCTGTCGGATTCGAACCGACGACCTTCTCATTACGAGTGAGACGCTCTGCCGACTGAGCTAAGGCGGCCAGGTCCGACGCGCGGACCGGAGAGTGAGTGTAGCCAACTCCCGGCCAACCACAGAATCGGCCTCAGCAGCGCTTCCCGGCCTTGGGTACGGCGCCGTCGACGAGGTAGCTCGAGATGGTGTCGTCGATGCACTCGTTGCCATGGGCGAAGGCGCCGTGGCCGTCGCCGTCGCGGGTCAGGAGCACGCCGGACTCGAGCTGGGACGCGAGTGCTACGGCCCACTCGTACGGCGTCGCCGGGTCGCGCGTGGTGCCCACCACCAGGATCGGGTCGGCGCCGGCGGCGTCGATCTTCGGCGCCGGCTCGGACGGCTGCACCGGCCAGTCGACGCAGCCGACAGTCGACCAGCCGAACACCGCGCCGAAGACCGCCGAGCGCTGCTCGAACCGCGGCAGGTCCTTCTGCACCTCGGCCATGCTGCGATCGGCCGGGTCGTCGCCGCAGTTGATGGCGAGCAGCGCCTCCATCATGTTGTTGGCATAGCCGTCCTTGCCGCGCGACGTGTACAGGTCGGCCAGCTGCAGCAGCCCCGACCCGTCGCCGTCGACCGCGGCCTGCAGCGCCTGCGTCAGCACCGGCCAGATCTCCTCGGCGTACAGCGGCAGCGCCAACCCGTAGAACGCCCACCCGCCGGCCACCGCGCGGTCGCCACCGCCGCCGAGCGGATCGTCGTCGAGCCCCTCCATCAGGTCGGCGAGCGCGACGCTCGCCTCCTCCGTCGAGTCGCCGAGCGGGCAGTCGCCTTCGTCGACGCAGTACGCCAGGTAGGACTGCAGCGCGGTCTCGAACCCGCCGAGCTGGCCGTACCCGCTCTCGACCGAGTCGAGGGTCGGGTCGACGGCGCCGTCGAGCACCATCCGGCCGACCCGCTCGGGGAACAGCTCGGCGTACGTCGCCCCGAGCTTGGTGCCGTACGACGAACCGAAGTAGTGCATCACCTTGTCACCGACGACCTGCCGGATGATGTCCATGTCACGGGCCGCCTCGACCGTGCTGATGTGACCCGCCAGGTCGCCCGACTTCTCGACGCAGCCCGCACCGACGTCGGCGATCGCGTCGGCGTACTCCTTCCTCTCGGCGGCGTCGTCGGGGGTCTGCTCCGAGCCGACGAAAGTGTCGAGCTCGGCGTCGGACAGACAGTCGACCGGAGCGCTCTGACCGGCGCCGCGCGGGTCGAAGCCGACCAGGTCGTAGCTGTCCAGGATGCTGCCGAGCTGGTTGTCGACGGAGCGCGCGTAGTCCTTGCCGGACGCGCCAGGCCCGCCCGGGTTGACCAGCAGCGCACCCTGCCAGCTGTCCATCTCGTTGGCGTCGCGCCGGTTGACCTTGATCTGCAGGGTCTCGCCGGCCGGGTCGGCATAGTCGAGCGGGACCTCGACGTCCGCGCACTCGAACCCCGCCTTGCAGCCGGACCACTCGGGCTGCTGGTCGTAGAACCGCTCCAGGCCGGTCGGCGCCGCGGGCAGGCCCGACGGGTCGGGTCGTGGCTCCTTCGGAGCCGACCCGTCGTCGCCGCCGCTGCCGAGCACCTGCGCGGCCACCAACCCGGCAGCGGCCGCGACCAGGACGAGCACCAGCAGGGCGGCCACGACGACCCGCACCTTCATGCGTCGCCCTCCGAGCGACGGCGACGGGTACGGCGGCGCGACTCGTGCTCCTGGCGCGGCGAGCAGACCGAGGCCCGGGTGCACGCACAGGCCCGGCCCGACGCGGACAGCCGTACGACGACCTCGTCGGCGGGCACCTTGTGCGCGACCACCCGGCCGGAGCCCTCCGGGGTGTCGACAGTCGCCCCGACCGCCGGCGTGGTCGCCTTGAACTCCTGGTACAACGGATGCTCGTACTTCAGGCAGCACATCAGCCGACCGCAGGCCCCCGAGATCTTCAGCGGGTTGGGCGGGAGGTCCTGGTCCTTGGCCATCCGCAGGGTCACCGGCTCGAAGTCACGCAGGAACGTCGCACAGCACAGGTCGCGGCCGCACGGCCCGATGCCGCCGGTCAGCCGCGCCTCGTCGCGCGGGCCGACCTGGCGCAGCTCGATCCGGGCGTGCAGACCGCGGGCCAAGTCGCGCACCAGGCCACGGAAGTCGACCCGAGCCGGTGCGGAGAAGTAGATGATGACGAGCTGGTCGACGTCGTCACGACGGTCGACGTAGTCGATGCCGACCACCTTCATCGGCAGCTCGTGCTGGCGGATCAGCCGCTTCGCCACGACCCGGGCCTCGGCGCGGCGCTGCCGGTTGGACTCGTCGCGCTCGAGGTCGGCAGCGGTCGCCAGGCCGGCGCAGACCGGCAGCCCGCCCACCTCGTCGGCGACATACTCCGGCGCCCAGACGCACTCCGCCACCTCGGGACCGTCGTCGGTCGGCACCAGCACCTTGTCGCCCACACCCGGCGTCAGCGGCCCGGCGTCGAGGTAGTAGAGCCGCCCGTAGCGCTCGAACGAGACCGCCATCACCATCGCCACTCCCACACCCTACGACGGTGCGACAGCGCTTCCGACGGCCCGGCGCAGATCTGTGGACCAAGGTCGGCCGGGCTCAGCCGCGGTCGGCCAACGCGACCGTCATCGCCTCGATCGCGAGCAGCGGCGCGACATTGGTCTCCAGCGCCTCGCGGGCGTCGAGGATCGCCTGGATCCTGCGCAGCGTCACCTCGGGTGTGCTGCCGTACGCCAGCCGCTCGATGTCGGGTCGGGACTCCTCGTTGACCAGGTCGACACCGCCGGAGCTCTGCACGACCAGCACGTCGCGGTACAACGACATCAGGTCGATCAGCGACCGGTCGAGAGCGTCGCGCTGCAGCCGCTTGTGCCGGGTCTTCTGCTCGTCGGCCAGCTCCCTGAGCGCGCCCTGCGCACCCCGCACCTTGGCCCCCCGCGTGCCCGAGCCGAGGGCCTGGTCGAGGTCGGCCTTCTCGGCGGTGTCGAGCCGGGAGGCGATCGGTGCGGCCTCGGCGGTGGCGGCCTCGACCAGGCGTGCCGCGTCCGCCATGCATGCACCGAGGTCGACGAGCCGGGCCGGGATCGACAGCACTTCGCGACGTCGCTCGCGGGTCGCCTCGTCGGTCGCCAGCGCCCGCGCCCGGCCGATGTGACCCTGGGAGGCGCGCGCCGCGAACGACGCCACCGACTCCGACAGGCCGTCCCGGCGGACGAGCACCTCGGCCACCGCGGCGGCCGGCGGGGTGCGCAGGACCTGCAGCCGGCAGCGCGACCGGATCGTGGGTACGACGTCCTCGACGGTCGGTGCACACAGCAGCCAGACCGTGCGGGTCGCCGGCTCCTCCACACTCTTCAGCAACGCGTCGGCCGCCTGCTCGGTCAGCCGGTCGGCGTCCTCGACCACCAGCACCTGCCAGCGCGCGCCCGTCGGCGACATCGCCGCCTTGCGCACCAGCCCGCGCACCTCGTCGACCTTGATCGACAGCTGTTCGGTGCGCACCAGCGAGACATCGGCGTGCGACCCGGCCAGCGCCGTGCGGCAGGCCAGACACTCACCGCAGCCACCGACGTCGCACTGCAGGCCGGCGGCGAAAGCGCGGGCCGCGTTGGACCGGCCGGACCCGGGCGGACCGGTGAAAAGCCAGGCGTGCGTCATGCCTGCGGCACGGCCTCCCGCGAGCGCTTGGGCCGACGCCGCCACCGCTCCGCGCAGCACGTCGACGGTGGGCTGCTGACCCACCAGGTCGGCCCACACGCCGGTCATCTGCTCCCCGCTCATGCTTGCTGCCGGTGTACGGAACGGGCCTTGGCGAGCAGCGGCTCGACCAGCCCGCGGATGGCCGCGGCGATCTCCTCGGGGCTGCGCGACGCGTCGAGTACGGCGTAGGTCTCCGGCTGCCGCTCGGCCAGCTCGCGGAAGCCCTCGCGTACCCGCCGGTGGAACTCCAGCGGCTCGGACTCGAGCCGGTCCGGACCGTCGAACCTGGTCAGCCCGACATCGGGTGGCAGGTCCAGCAGCACGGTGAGATGCGGCCGCAGGTCACCGGTCGACCAGCGCGCCAGGTGCTCGATCTCGTCGCGGTCGAGGTCGCGGCCGGCGCCCTGGTAGGCCAGCGTCGAGTCGACGTAGCGATCCGTGACGACCACGGCCCCGCGCGCCAGCGCCGGCTTGATCAGCGTGTCGACGTGCTCGGCCTTGTCGGCGGCGTAGAGCAGCGCCTCGGTGCGGTGCGACAGCTCGCCGGTGGCCGGGTCGAGCACGATGTCGCGCAGCTTGGCACCGACCGGGGTGTCGCCCGGCTCGAAGGTGCGGACGACCTCGTGGCCGCGCTCGCGCAGCCAGTCCTCGAGCAGCCGCGACTGGGTGGACTTGCCGACGCCCTCACCGCCCTCCAGCGCGATGAACACGCCGGTCTCGGTGAACACGCCGGGCCCGCCGCTGACCGACTGCCGCAGGTCGCGCCACAGCGGGACGCCGGGGCGGTCGTCCATGTGCCGGTACGCCGAGACCCCCATGACGGTCGCGAGCACGGCAGCGAGGAGGAAGGTGATGGCGGCACCGTTGTAGTCGAACGACCAGGTGCCGACCTCGAGCACGTGCGTCCCGATCACACCCGAGAGCGCGGGCGCCGCGGCCAGCACCAGCGCGAGCACCAGCCGCACCATCGACTGCACGAACGCGAACGTACGCCCGCGCAGCGCATCCTCCACCTCGAGCCCCAGCAACGTGTAGCCGGTGATCCATGCGGTGCCACCAGCGAAACCCAGCAGCACAACGAAGAACGCCACCAGGGTGATGTTGGGGACCAGCGCCACCGGCACCAACATCAGCCCGGCCGACGTCAGGGCGATGCCGAACAGGCGGCGGCGGGAGAAGCCGCGCAGCAGCCGCGGGCCGAGCCACATGCCGGCCGACAGGCCGAGGAAGACGGAGCCGAACAGCACGCCGTACTCCGGGTCCCCGCCGTCGAGCTCGCTCACGTGGACCCGGGCCAGGCCGATCACCACACCACCGGCGCCGAACGCCCCGACGATGCCGAGCACCAGGCCGCGGACGACCGGCGTGTCCTTGACGAACGCCCAGCCGTCGACGATGGTTCGCCACACCCCGACCCGGTCGTGGGCGGCGACCGCCGGGCCCTTCGGGATCTCATGCAGGGTGGCGATCACGACGCCGGAGACGAGGTAGGTCAGCGCGTTGGCGACGATCGCCACGTCGATCGAGCTGACCGCCAGGTCGCCGAACAGCTCGCCGACCCCTTGGGTGCCGAGCGTCAGCAGGGTGAAGATGCCGGCCGCGGGCAGTGCCGAGCCGTACGTCGTGGCGAGCGACAGCTGGTTGGCCGCCTCGAGACGCTCGCGCGGCACCAGGTTGGGGACGGTGGCGTCCTTGGCCGGCAGCCACACCAGGCTGACCGCCTCCACCAGGACGGTGACGACGAAGACCCACCACAGCGTGTCGACGACCGGGATGGACACGAACAGCCCGAACCGGAGTACGTCGCCGACGATCAGCGTCCACCGCCGGTCGAGATGGTCGGCGAGGTAGCCCGCGATCGGGCCGATCACGATGGCCGGCAGCACGCGCAGCAGCAGGACGCCGGCGATCGCGAAGTTCTGAGCGGCGTAACCGCCACCGGCCGCCGCCCCGGCGTACGCCGTCAGCGCCAG
>WHTB01000020.1 GCA_009379735.1 Propionibacteriales bacterium | reverse complement strand
CCGCTCATGCGAATCTCCTGGCGAATTTGTTACGACGTCACTTCAAAGGGGCGTACTTCACAGTGATCGAGCGTGAACTTCCGTAGAGCCTCGAGAGCACGCTCGGAAACAACCAGCTGAGCCTGACCCGTGACGCCAAGATCATCTTCGCCCGCCTGACCTGTCACCCGCAGCCAGCGGAGTCGAGGCAGATCTGTCGTGCGGAGGCTGGCTTCAGCTTCAGGTGTGAGGGACACGTCAACATCCCGCAACTCGAACGATCCAAACTGAGATTCTCCTAGGCTTTCAGCGAGTCGATCCGTGACAACGAAGCAGGGAAAACTCTCCATTAGATCATCTCCGAGCCAGTCACTGATCTCGTAGTGCAGGGCGTGAACACGCGGCGGATGCACAGATGCGTCCATCGCCGTTCGGTCCCCGAGTCCTCCGGCAACTTCAGGCTCAAGCAAATAGTGCTTCATGTCATTGGACGTGGCGCGGACCTATGCCGATCTACGCGACGGGTGCCACGCAGGGAGGAGCTCCTCGGCACGCGGGAATAGTCGCTGATCCTCGATCAGGAACTCGGCGTCAGCAACTCCATCGAACGGCGGGCCATCGTAGTCAAACTCCGCTTGGAACTGCCGATTCGCATCAACCGTGAATCGAGCGTTGAACCATGTTCCCTTGCCTGGCTCGTACATTGCAAGACGCAAACCCTCGCACGCGACTTCCCCGTCCTCGTCCAGGGCTAAGAGCCTGTTCGCAGATCCGTCAGACTTGAACAATGCGAGATCTAGTTCCATCATCCCGCCGGCGCAGGTCACGCGAAGTTCGGCACTCGTCCAGTCGTTGTCGTCGAGTCTGAGAAGCGCCGCTGCGATTCGATCAAGCGCTCTCGCCCGACTCTCGCTGGTCTGACTCAACTCCACAGGCATGCCTACCTCGACGCCGATGTTGCATGTCCATTTGCCAATGGCACCGCGTTCGCCCGCGGCAGTCGCAGCGCCGTCGCGCGAGAGTTCACTCACTAGTTGGCGACCAAACTGAGAGCCCGCCGCCGGGCTTGCAGACGATCCGCCTGTCTCCGGGCCCCACCATGGACCACGCTTCAAACGAAGCATGCGGCATGACTCGAATCCCCGAACCATCGTCGAGAGCGATGATCAAACTGCCGGACTCATCCGCGTCAGCTGCCGCAATCTCTCGATGCAGCAGGTCGGTGACGGACTTCACTGCGGCGTCCAGTTTCCCAGGGTCGACGCTCACGGTCCCAGCGTCAGGTTGCTCAACGATGAGTTCAGTCTCAATCGTAAGGACTGAGTGCCCCTCGATGAAAACCGTGATCGCGTTGTCGAATGCCACCCTCACAATCGTCTGCCGCTGAATGCCGAGATCCATGCTCACCACCCCTTCGGAATGAGGTAACTGCCGTCGGCTGACCGCGCGATGTGGGTGCTCTCACGCGTGCCGGGCTTGCCACTGAGATCGATCGGCTGGCCGTAATCGTTGTAGAAGCGGACGTATCCGTTGGTGTACCTCGCGTCGGGATCAGCCACCCTCATGGAGTTCTCATCGCCGTTGCCCACTCCTATCGACTCGGGATCTTGCCACACTCGACCTTTGCCGTCGTCCGCGATTCTGCTCTGCCATCCTGGTTTAGCACCTGGCGGGCGGTCAGGATCGAAAGCAGTTGCCGGGGGAACCACCAGGCTGGCGTCCACTCCCTTCGGGTGGGTCAGTTCAACGCTCCCACCAATGGCGCTGCTGCTTCCGACCAGAGACATGGCCCAGTCGCGTGCCGTGGGCGGAGCGAGGCTGGCGTAGTGCGCGGCCTTGTCACACGCGTCGGCGGCCGCCTGCAACTGCATCGCCGCCGCCCGACCGCCGGGATTGCCGCCGGACAAGTCGGCCACAAAGGCCGCCTGCACCCGGCACCAGGCCGCGGTCCGGCGCAGATGCTCCACCACCCCAGGCACCTGGTCCAGACAGTCGACCAGACCCTGCGCCACCCGCTGCAGCTCCGACGGCATCGGACCGACTAGATCCGGTCGGCGTAACCGTTGCACCCGTCCGCCGCGACCTGCAGCGCGGCCACCGCCTGCTCCACCGCCTTGCTCGCCGCGTCCAACACCTCCGCGATGTCGCGGTCCACACCGGTCGAGGTCCCCGAGATCAGCCCCTGCACCTGGGCGATGTGCTGCACGAAACCGGACCTGAACCCGGCCAGCCCTCCGGCCGCCTGCTTCGCCTCCCCGGCCAGCTGGTGCAACTGCTCCTTCAACCGTTGAACGTCAGACATAGTCGATTCCCTTCACTTGGGTCGTCGCGATCGCCGGTTGAGTCGCCGACGTCCGTACCACACAGCGACCGCGACGACGGCCAGCACGAACAGCGCGTCCCCGAACGAACCCCCGGCGGCGAACACCAGGACCATCACCACCAGTGCGCCGACCGCGATGCCCACCGCGTCCCGCTGCGAGCCGCCCCGGGCCCGCACCGCGACCAGGGCACCGGCCACGACGCCGCCCGCGAGGACCGCGTCGACGAACGAACCCCCCGCCAGCAGGGCGACGACCGCACCGCCCACGGCCAGCCCGACCCTGACCAGCAGCCAGGTCCGTCGGGCCTGGGCGTCCCGGGCCAGCGCTCGGGCCGCCGCCAGCTCCTCGGCAGCCTCCGCGAGCTGCTGCGTCAGCCGGTCGGCGGTCCGCACCGCCTCCGAGATGGTCGACGGCGGCACCGAGCTGATCGCCGTCGTCGGACCGTCCGTCGGCACGTCATGCGACGCCAAGGTGCTTGACGCCGTCGACTCGAGTTCCTGCAGCTGGGCGCCGAGCCGGTCCCGTGCCTGCGCTGTCTCCAGCACTGTCGAGTCGGCGGCCGATCGAGCCGCGGCCTGTTCGCTCGCCAACCGGCTCTGCTCCGCCTTCGCCGCGTCCCGGGCCTGCGCGACGCCGGCCAGCGCGTCCGCGTACTCCTGCCACGACTGGTCGGTCATCAGGCCAGCCCGCGTACGAGACGAGCGACGTCGGCGTGCAGAACCGGCGCGAACGGCACCACGGTCAGCGGCTCGGTGCTCATCCCGTCCCACAGCAGGCCGCGATGCTGCTCCGAACCCCAACGGACCAACGGGCCGCACACCGACCGCACGCCCTCCTGCGGGTGACGCAGGAACAGGTGCGCCGCGACGTTGGCGCGGCCGTAGCCGAGCTGCTCGGTGCAGACGTGCAGCCGGTTCCACCACCCGAACGTGACCAAGCCGCCCGCCGGGCCGTCCTTCACGACCTCCTGCAGCGCGCTGGCAGGACTCTCGAACCCACCCTCGACGTTCGCCATCATCCCGGGGAGACCGTGCATGCCCAGGCCGAGCAGGTACGTCAGGGTGCGCGGTCCGCCAGACCGGACGAGCTCGCGCAGCTCGAAGAGGCGACGGTGCACAGCCGAGGCCCGGTCCACGATCTCGACCTCGCAGCCGAGCGTCTGCAACGTGCCGACCAGTGCCGCCTTCGCCTCGGCCAACGCATCGTCCGACGCGGTGCCGTCGACGAGCAGGAACCGTGGCGGCGTCGACGCGGTCACCGCGCACGACACGGCGACGCCGCCGAGCACGCCAAGCGCCTCCGCCGGGCCGTCGCCGAGGACCAGCAGACCGGACCCAGGCTCCGCCCTGACCTCCACCGCGGCCGGTCCTCCGCCACCGTGATCGGCATGCCGACCCACGCGTACGCGGACTCGGACCTCGGCTGACGTGGCAGGGAGTCCATCGCGGCGATCAGGTCGGCGGGCGCGCCCAGCTGGAAGACCCTGGGTGGACGGTCCCCCGCGGCCTTCGTCCACAGCTCGCGCCGCAGCTCGTCCAGGTCGATCTTGTCCGCGAACGTGACCAGCACCCGGCGGTTGTCGTCCGGGGAGCCGTAGTTGGGGTTCAGGATCGCCTCGCCGCGGAACTGCAGGTCGGCGGCCGCGCTGTTGCCGGTGCGCAAGATGGCCTGCGAGTCGGTCGGGGTGGTCTTGAGCGCGATCCGGTACGGGACCTGTCCGAAGATCGAGTCCCGCCGGGTGGCCAGCCGTTGGACGCCCTCGATGGTCTGGGTCGCCAGCACGACGTGCACGCCGTACGCCCGGCCGAGCCGGACGAGCCGCTCGAGCAGCCGGGCCGCCTCATCGGCGAGATCGTCGTCTTCTTGGAGCAGGACCTGGAACTCGTCGAGCACCACCAGGATCCGCGCCGGGCGGTCCGGGCCGGCCGGCACCTCCGCGATGTCGGCAACGTTGGCCAGACCCTTGAACAGCTCACTGCGTCGGGTCAGCTCCTCGTTGAGGTGCCGCAGGACGGCGAGGCCGAACGGCCGGTCGCTGTGGACGCCCAGGACCTTGACGTGCGGCAGCCAGTGCTCCCGGTCCGCCGACGGGCCCAGTGCGGAGAACTCGAGGCCGTGCTTGAAGTCCAGGAGGTACATCTCCAGGTCTCCCGGTGCGTAACGGACGGCCAGACCATGGATCAGCACGAGCAGCAGGTTGGACTTGCCCTGGCCGACCGCACCGCCGACCAGGACGTGCGGGAGCGGAGGGTTCCCGCTGCGCAGCCGGATAACGGCCGGCGTGCGATCGTCGTACCCGATCACGGTCTTGAGCTCGTCGGCGACCGGCAGCCACCACTGCGCCCGGTCGGGCAGGGTGTCGGTGAACCCGGCCGTCGGCAGCGCGGCCCGCTCCGACATCTCGGCGACCGCATCGCAGACGGACCCCGCAAGGTCCGCCTCGAAGTGCGGGTCGAGCCGAACCGGCACCCCTGGCAGCCGCGACAGCTCCACCGCCTCACCCGTCACCACGACCGCGTCCAACAGGTTGACGAGCTCCGTCCGCTCGACGCCGTGCTCGGCCGCGATCGTCGGGTCATGGTGTACGAGGAAGCTGATGCCGCGGCGGGCCCCGGTCGCGGCGAGCCGGACCAGATCCCGTTGCGCGCGTACGTCGATCCCGGTGGGGTAGTCGAACAGCACCACGACCCGGTGCGGGTCGGCGATCCCGTCCGCCTCCCGGAGCAGCTCGTCGAAGCTGGCGAGGCCCAGCTGCGCGAGACGGGCCGCCCGCGACGAGGAGATGTCGACCAGTGCCGACAGCGTCCGGTGCAGCTCCTCGACCGTGCTCAGGGACCGCGGGACAACCTGCTGGGACTTCGCCGTGAGCTGCCCGAGCAGGCCCATCGTGCCGGCGAGCCGCGGGTCGAAGGTGTCGATCTTGAGCCGGAGCGGCTGCGCGCAGGCGACCAGCCGTAACGCAGCGCTCTGCAGAACCCGGTGGGCACTCTCGGCGCGGTCCGCCCGGACGCACCACCCGGCCGAGGTGAGCAAGGGCGCGAAGACCGGGACCGGAGGCGCTGACGGGACGTCGAGGACGCCGACTCGGACGCAGGACTGCGCACCGGTCCCGATGAACTCGCTGGACCGCCACTCGGCCGCGTCCGGCGCCAACGACGCCAGCCCCGGCGCCAGCTGCTCCGCGGCCCGCTGCACCGTCGACACCGCCGAGACGGCGGCGTCACGCATCGCCAGGCTGTCCCAGGAACGCGCACCGCCCTCGAGTCCGTCCGCCGCCGCATGCGCGTCACGTTGGGCCTGCAGGGCGCGCTGATGCTCAGCCTGCGCGACCCGGGGAGCCTCCGTGGCAAGCTCCGCGGCGGCGGCGGCAAGCCCACGGAGTCGTGACTCGACAGACTGGGCTGAGGACGTCACCCGCGACCTACTCTGATCAGTCACAGCCTCGTCCTTCGGTCCGCCGGCTTCGCCGTGTTCGATCATGTCACGCACCGGCGACGCACAGTCACCAGGTGGTGGCGACATGGATAGATGTGAGGTCGCGCGGGACCCGGGGCTGGGCCGACGTGTTCCGCGAGAAGCTCCGGCTGGTCGAGCGGTGGGTCCCGGTCAGTCGCGTGTCATGTGGTGGGCCCGACGCCGCGAGGCCGCTTGCATTCCGCGGCCACGTGTCGGCAGATCGCGTGCCGGCGGCGGACCCGAGTGCATTCTGCGGCCTCGTGTCGGCAGATCGCGCGCCAGCGGACCTGTGGCGAGGTGTCGTCGGCCGGCTCCACGACCAACACCCTCGCCGCAGGGTCGGGGGGTGCCTCGCGACGAGGGTGTGGATCTGCAGGTGCTGTGACAGGCCGTGAGGCGTCAGACCTTGTCCAGCACCCGGTCGTGGCGCAGCGACGAGCCGCGCGTCTCCTTGGCCAGCAAGACGGCGACGACGGTCAGCGCCGACGCGATAGCGACATAGACACCCACCGCGAACGTGTTGCCGTCCGACACGTCGCCGAGCAGCTTCAGCGCGATGATCGGCGCCAGTGCGCCGGCGAACACCGACGCCAGCTGGTAGCCCACGGACGCACCGGTATAGCGCACGCTGGTACCGAACAGCTCGGAGAAGAACGCCGACTGCGGCGCGTACATCAGCGAGTGCAGGATCAGCCCGACGACGACGGCGAGCAGGATCTGACCGTCGCTGCGCGAGTCGACCAGGTTGAAGAACACGAATGTCCACACGCCGACGCCCACCGCACCGGCCAGGTAGATCGGCCGACGGCCGACCCGGTCCGACAACGCGCCGACCGCGGGGATCACGAAGAACTGGATCGCCGACCCGATCAGCAGGGCGCGCAGGACCGGACCCTTATCCATCTCGAGGTACGTCGTGACGTAGGTGATCACGACGACGGTGAAGATGTAGTACGAGATGTTCTCCGCGAGCCGCATGCCCATCGCGATCAGCACCTCGCGCGGGTACGTCCGGAGCACCTCCATCAGCGGCAGCTGCGCCTCCGTCTGCTTGTCCACCAGCTCGTCCTTCGCCTCCTGGAACACCGGCGACTCAGTGAGCGTCAGCCGGACCCAGAGGCCGATCAAGACCAGCACCGCGCTCAGCAGGAACGGCACCCGCCAGCCCCAGGCCAGGAAGTCGGCGTCGCTTTGCACCGCGGCGAGCACCCAGAGCACGCCGGTCGCCATCAGGTTCCCCAGCGGCACCCCGGCCTGCGGCCACGACGTCCAGAAACCGCGACGTTCGGGGTCGCCGTGCTCCGCGGCCATCAGCACTGCGCCGCCCCACTCGCCACCGACCGCGAAGCCCTGGACCAGCCGGCAGAGCACCAACAGGATCGGGGCAGCGACGCCGATCGCGGCGTACGTCGGCAGCAGGCCGATGGCGAACGTCGCCAGCCCCATCATCAGCAGGCTGACGATCAGCATGGTCTTCCGGCCGACCTTGTCGCCGAAGTGGCCGAACACGATGCCGCCGAGCGGCCGGGCCGCGAATCCCAGCGCGTACGTCATGAAGGCGTACAGCGTGCCGGTGGTGCCGCCGATCTGGCCGAAGAAAACCTCGCCGAACACCAGGGCGGCGGCCGAGCCGAACAGGAAGAAGTCGTACCACTCGACGGCGGTGCCGATCAGGCTGGCGAAGACGACCTTGCCGATCGGGGATCGCGGCGTCTCGTTGGCGGGCGTCGGCGTGGACATGGAATCTGACCCTCTCTCGGGGTGGTCGGACCAGGTCGAAGACATCCGAGCAACGTATGGCCCCAGGCGTGGCCGTTCCTATGTGGATGCAGCCCACATTCAAAATCGGCCGGTGTGGAGTGGCCACAATGCGTGCCGGGCTGTCGCCGCAGACTCGGTGGCGAGACGCGGCGTCCGGCGTTGACAGCCCGCGGAGGGTGGGAGAAAACTTCAGCGCGGGGGGGTCAACGAGTGCGGAGTCACCGCACGGTGCCCTCCCTTTTCCGGAGGCGAGACCCGTGAGGATGACCAGTCTCAAAGTAGTCGCACCCGTCGCACTGGTGTTGGTGGGAGGCGTGGCGTCGACCGCAGTCGCGGACGACGGTGACTTCTCGGTCAAGACCCGGCTGAGCGGCTACGAGGAGGTGGCCGCCGTGTCGACCGACGGCGCCGGCGACTTCGACGCCAAGGTCGACCGGGGAGACCAGGAGATCACGTACACCCTGGAGTTCGGCGACCTGGGCTCGGCGGTGCAGCAGGCGCACATCCACTTCGGCCAGCGCAGCGTCAACGGCGGCATCGTCGTGTTCCTTTGCTCCAACCTCGGCAACGGCCCGGCCGGCACCCAGGCATGCCCGCAGGAGGGCACGATCAGCGGCACCATCACCCCGGCCGACGTCATCCCCCCAGGCAATCAAGGCATCGCCGCCGGTGAGTTCGACGAGCTGGTGGACGCGATCCGCGCCAGGACGACGTACGTCAACGTGCACAGCGAGGTCCACCCCGGCGGCGAGATACGCGGCCAGCTGTCCCACCGCCACTGACCGCGGCCACCGTCACGCCCTCAGGTTTCCTCGCCTGAGGTAGCGCTTCAGCACGTCCGACACCTGGGCCGGAGCCTTGAGGTACGACCAGAACGCCCGCCGCGTCGCCAGCCCGAGGGCGACCAGCACCGCGCACAACAGCACCAGCGGCGCGGCGAGCAGCAGCGCCGTGCTGGGCACGCCACCGGCGGCGAGGTCGCCCGCGACGGCGCCGGTGGCCACCACCACCGCGGCACCGGCGGCGAGGGCGAGCCCCGGTGCGAGGACGCCGAGGGCGTTCAGCACCGGGGCCGCCGCTGCTCCGTGCGCCTCGTCGGCGACGTCGACCAGCACGACATGCACCAGCACAAGGACGCCGCACGCCGCCGCCGCGAGCGCCGACGTGCCGGTGGTGAGCAGCAGGACGCAGCCGACGACCGGCGCCAGCGACGCCACCCGCCCGCGGCGGTGCCATGCCCCCAATGCGCCGAGCCCGGCGACGAGGGTGACCAGCACCGACGCGCGTGACGTGAGGGCGGCGGCGAGCAGGGCCGTCCACGCGGCCAGCGACGCGGCGACCAGGAGGGCGGAGCGCGGGCTCATCGACGTACCCCCGCCCCCCGGCCGCCCAGCCGCACCCAGCTGAGCGAACCCTCGGCGACCTCGGCGAACGGGACCACCCGGGCACCAATCCGTTCGAGCGAGCTCGTGACCGCCGCCCGCTCGAGGCGCCAGACCCGCAACGCCAGCTCGTCGTCGGCGGACTCGGGGTGGATGTCGGTCTCGGTGAGTACGTCGACCACGACGACCGGGTGGGCGCGCTCGCGCAGGTCCCGCACCGTCTCCACGGCGAGCGCGTCGACCAGCGGGCTGAAGCACACCACCAGCGCACCGCTCGGCAGCACCGCCAGCGGCAGCCGGTCCACACTCGGGTCGACATAGGTGCGGGCCTGGCGGGCGGCCAGCAGCGTCTCCACGATCCGGTAGAAGTGCCGGGTGCCCGTGGTCGGCGTCAGCCAGCGCAGGGAGCTGCCGAACGCGACGACACCGACCCGGTCGGCGACCTCGAGGTACGCCTGCACGACCGCGGTCGCCCCGCGGACCGACTCGTCGACCGTGGTCCGCCCGGGCACGCCGAGGTCGTGCACCGAGTCGATCAGGACGACCACGTCACCCATCCGCTCCTGGGCGAACTCGTTGAGCATCAGGTCGTCGGACCCCAGGCCCTTCAGCCGGCTGCTCATCGACCAGTTGACCCGCCGCACCGGGTCTCCCGGCAGGTAGGGCCGCACGCCGGCAAACTCCACTCCGGCACCGGGCGCCCGCGACACGTGCGGCCCGAGGCGGGACTGCAGGTGGGGCGGCGGCGGGACGTGGGACGCCTGCGACGCCGGCGGGTAGACCGTCAGGCTCGGCGCGTCGACCACCACGTCGGCCGACCACGTGCGCTGAGCCGATCGGACCGAGCCGACCACGGTGCCTGCGGTCCAGTACCCCCAGCGCACCGGCGTCACCCGCCAGCTCGCCTCCACCTCGGCCGTCAACGTCGCCAGCACCGCGCCGTCGTTGCCCACGAACTCCTCCGGACGCAGCGCCAGCCGCCAGGACCCGACCGGCCCATCGGCGGCCATCCGTACCCTCAGGTCGACGGTCTGCCGCTCGGTCGTCCGTGGCGACGGCAGGTCCATCGTCACGTCGGCGCGGGTGGCACGCGTCTCCCGCAGCCACCAGGCGAGCGCCACCAGCACCGGTGCCCCGAACGCGACCAGCGCGGCGTTCTGGACGAGCGCGGCCGCCGCGAGCGACAGGCAGCCGGCGGTGGCCAGCCGGCGGGCCAGCGGCGACGGCACCCACCGCGGCACGACCGTCCTCGTACTTTCGCGCTCCGGGTCGGCAAGCCGGCGCGCGGTCATCCCTGCTGCCACTTCCGCACCGCCGAGCCGGGGTCGACCAGCGGGGTCTCCACCGAGTCGAGCACTTCGGCCACGACGTCGTCGCCGGTGACCCTGGCCACCCAGAGCTCGGGACGCAGCACGAGGCGGTGACCGAGGGCGGGCACGGCGACCCGCTTGATGTCGTCGGGCGTGACGTGCGTACGTCCGGCCAGCACGGCCGCCGCGCGGGCCAGCTGGGTCACGGCGAGCGTGCCGCGCGGGCTCGCGCCGACCAGCGTCTTGCCGCTGTCCCTCGTCGCCAGCACGATCGCGACGACGTAGTCGAGCACGTCCGGATGCACCTCGACCGACTCCAGCGACGCCATCATGGCCAGCAGGTCGTCGCTCGCACACACCTCGCTGAGCATGATCTCCTCGCCGCGGTGGTCGAGCTTGCGGCGCACCATCGCCGCCTCACCGTCGGCGTCGAGGTAGCCCATCGACAGCCGCATCACGAACCGGTCGAGCTGTGCCTCCGGGAGGGCATACGTCCCCTCGTACTCGATCGGGTTCTGCGTCGCCAGCACCACGAACGGCGCCGGCAACGGGTGGCTCACCCCATCCGCCGTCACCTGGTGCTCGGCCATCGCCTCGAGCAGCGCGGCCTGGGTTTTCGGCGGCGTCCGGTTGATCTCGTCGGCGAGGACGATCTGGGCGAACACCGGTCCCTGGCGGAACGCGAAGTCGCGAGTCTTGTGGTCGAGCACGACCGCGCCGGTGAGGTCCTGCGGCAGCAGGTCGGGGGTGAACTGGATCCGGCTGAAGGTCAGACCCAGGGCCTGGGCGAACGACCGGGCCAGCATCGTCTTGCCGAGGCCGGGCAGGTCCTCGAGCAGCACGTGCCCGCGGGCGAGGACTCCCATCAGCACCAGCTCGAGCGCGTCCCGCTTGCCGTAGATCGCGCGCTCGACCTCGGCCAGGATCTGCTGGCTCAGCTCGTGCGTCTGGGCCGGGCGCAGTACCTCGGTCGTCACAGTGCCTCCAGGCGGTCGACGGCTCGGGTCAGTGCCGCCGGGCTGACGCCGCCACCGGTGCGGTCGCGGCTGATCGGCACCGCCGGGTCGACCAGCGACCAAGTCTCCGGGCCGAGCACCTCGCGGGCCGCGTCGGGCTGGGTGTGCAGGTCGACGCCGGCCGTGTCCGCCAGCCGACTGCTGGCGATCCGCTCCAGCCGGCGGCGCAGGTTGAAGTCGTACTCACGGCGGCTGTGACCGCCCATCGCGATCGCGTGCCGGACCTCGTCGTACGACGGGACGGGGCCGCGGCCGACCCCCTTCGGCAGCAGCGTCCACGTCCGTCGGTGGTTGCCGAACTGCGCGAGGTCGAGGCGCCAGACGAGCAGCTGCACCGCGGCGAGTACGGCACCGACCGCGAGCACGCCCGCCGTGCCCCAGGTGGCGGCGAAGATCCAGGCCAGCACGAACAGCAGCAGATGGAGTTTCGGCAGGTACCTCATCGAACCGCCCCTTCGAGGTCGTCCTGCAAGGCGCCGAGACAGGCGTCGGCGACGATGACCGCGTCCGCCGGCATCCCCTCGTGCGAGAACCGGGCCAGCTCGAACAGCCCCAGCAGCCGGTGCGCCGACGCTTCGTCGCGGAGGACGCCGGAGTCGAGTGCCTCCCGCAGGAACTCGCCGGGCGTCTGGCTGCTCCGGCGGTCGACGCCGGACGAGGCGACGGCCTGCTCCATCGCGGCGTACGCGGCGATCACGGCCCGCGCGGCGTCGTCGTCACTGGCCAGCGCGCGGCGGGCTCGCCGCACCGCGTCCAGCACCGCCTCGGGGGATGCCAAGCCGTGCTGACCCCGACCGAAGCGGCGGTCCCGGACCACCCGCCCGTGGTCGACGAAGAACCGGCCACGAGTCCACCACACCGTGCCTGCGAGCAGTCCGACGGCGATCAGCACCACCAGGACCAGCAGCGCCGCGAACACATAGCGCACCCAGGGAAGGTCGAACTCGTTGTCGAGCCCGGCTGGCAGCACCGGGCTGCCGGTCCCCGCCGGAGCGCCGATCAGCTCGCTGAAGGCCTCGCTGCGAACGACCAGCAGGAGCACCAGCCCGGTCAGGGCCAGGTCGATGACCAGCGCCTTGCGGAAGGCGGGGCGCAGCTCGGCCGTCAACGACGTACGCGCGACGACGAGTGTGGCGGCCCCGATCCACGCGGCACTGGCCGCCAGCAGCACCACCCAGGCGGCGGCGGTGCTTGCCGTGACGGGTTCGAGGGTCAACGCGACCCGGTCGCGACCCGCCAGACCGAACGCGGCGACCGCGAGCAGGAGCGCCACCCCGACCGGCGGCCACGCACGGGCTCTCATCGCGCTCACTCAAGCAAAGGACACGGCGCACACCAAGAGGTGTGCGCCGTTCGTGTCCTATCCGGTATATCTCGCGGTGGGGCGGGGGCGACCTACCGGCGAGCGAGTCGTCCAGCCATCTACTCCGAATCCGTAGCCTGACGCTGCTCTGGTACAAGACCGCTGAGTAGGGCTCGGACCTCGGACTCGCGATAACGGCGGTGTCCGCCAAGAGTTCGGATCGAGCTCAACTTCCCCGCCTTTGCCCAGCGAGTGACGGTCTTCGGGTCGACCCTGAACATCGCTGCCACCTCTGCTGGGGTCAGTAGAGGTTCCGAGTCCGTGGCTCGGGTGGTCATCAGGGTGCCTCCCTAGAAATGCGGCACGCCCAATACGCACGGCCGCTATTTGCCCGCGTTGCGAAGGCAATAGCAGGTGATGCCGCGTTTGGGCGTTCTAACTCAAGCGCCACCCAGCGTACTCGACTCGCACACAGTTTGTGCAGGGGTTCACGAGGACTTCCCCGTACGAACCTCCCCAACCGGGCGCTCTATCGTGGGTGGTGTGCCCCCCCGCACCACCCACGCGGGGAACACCTTGCGCACCCCGCCAACGACGAAAGGGTCACCACCGTGACCGCATCCGTGGACCCCGCCAACACCCCCGGCGGCCGCCCCAACGACGTAGCCACCAGGACCGGCGTGTTCGCCAAGCACTCGGGCCATCAGCAGGTCGTGTACTGCTCCGACGACGCCACCGGTCTGCAGGCGATCATCAGCATCTACTCGACCGCACTCGGCCCCGCCCTCGGCGGCACCAGGTTCTACCCGTACGCCAGCGAGGAGGACGCGCTGGCCGACGTACTCAACTTGTCGAAGGGCATGGCCTACAAGGCGTCGCTGGCCGGGCTCGACCTCGGCGGCGGCAAGGCCGTCATCATCGGCGACCCAGAGGTCCTGAAGACCGAGGGCCTGCTGCGGGCGTACGGCCGGATGGTCCAGTCCCTGGGCGGCCGCTACTACACCGCGTGCGACGTCGGCACGTACTCCGAGGACATGGACATCGTCGCGCGCGAGTGCGCGTACGTGACCGGGCGGACCGTGGAGCACGGCGGCGCCGGCGACTCGTCGGTCCTGACGGCGTTCGGCACCTTCCAGGGCATGCGCGCCGCCGCCGAGGTGGCGTGGGGCTCGCCCTCCCTGGCCGGCAAGCGGGTCGGAGTCGCCGGCGTCGGCAAGGTCGGCCGGCACCTGGTCGAACACCTGCGCGAGGACGGCGCCGACGTCGTGATCACCGACGTCGACGAGCGCGCGATCAGCCGGGTCACCCACGCCTACCCCGAGGTCGACGTGGTCGGCGACGCCGACGCGATGGTGCGGTCCGATCTCGACGTGTACGCACCGTGTGCGCTCGGTGGCGCGATCGACGACGGCGTGGTCGAGGTGATCAAGGCGAAGGTGATCTGCGGCGCCGCGAACAACCAGCTCGCGCACGAGGGCATCGAGAAGGTGCTGGAGGAGCGCGGCATCCTGTACGCACCCGACTACTGCGTGAACTCAGGCGGCCTGATCCAGGTCGCCGACGAGCTCGAGGGCTTCTCCTTCGAGCGGGCGAAGGCCCGGTCGGAGAAGATCTTCGACTCCACCTTGCGGGTCTTCGCGTTGGCCGCCGCGGAAGGGGTGCCGGCTGCGGTCGCCGCCGACCGGCTCGCCGAGCGCCGGATGACCGAGGTGTCCCGGCTCCGCACCATGTGGCTGCCCACCATGACGCGCTGAACCCGCGGGGCCCGCAACTACGGTGGGGCGCCCGGAACGGCGTCCCACGGTGGGTCAGATCGGTGCTGGCTCAACGCCTACGCGGCGGTGCGTCGTCGGAATACTTGTCCGACGCATAGTCCCCGTAGTCGTCGTCGACATCATCGACGGCGGAGTTGTTGGCCTGCTGACTCTCGTCGCCACGCAGCTCACGCTGGAGCTCACTGAAGTCCGTGTCGTACGACCGGTACTTCAACTCGCGTGCGACCTTCGTCTGCTTGGCCTTCGCACGGCCGCGCCCCATAGGGTCGACCCCCTCGCACAACCGGGCCGGGGCGTCCCTCGGGAGGCCCGGGCGGAGTTTTCATCGTCTCGTGGGCACAACGGTACCCGTCCCTTGGTAATTCCCGCACACTGACCCCCGAGCTGGGACGGATCAGCGGTGGGAACCCGTCAGCACGACGCCGCCGTCGCCGCTCACCGCCTCGCCGCAGACCCAGGCGTCGACGCCCTCCTCGGCGAGCAGGGCTACGGCCCGGTCGGCGTCGTCGGCAGCGACCAGCGCCACCATGCCGACACCCATATTCAGCGTCCGCTCCAACTCGGCCGGCTCGATGCCGCCGACGTCGCTGACCAGCGCGAACACCGGCTGCGGCCGCCAAGTCGACCGGTCGAGCCGAGCCGACACCTCCGCCGGCAGCACCCGGGCCAGGTTCGCGGCCAGCCCGCCCCCGGTCACGTGGGACATGGCGTGCACCTCGGCCTCGGCCGCGAGCCGCAGGCACGGCTTGGCGTAGATCCGGGTCGGCTCCAGCAGCTCCTCGCCCAAGGTGCGACCAAGCTCGGGTACGTCGCGATCCAGCGCCCAGCCGGCCGAACCGAAGAAGACCTGGCGCACCAGCGAGTAGCCGTTCGAGTGCAGCCCGCTCGACCGCATCGCGATCACCGCGTCGCCGGCCTCGACCCGTCCGGGACCAAGTAACGCGGCCGCCTCGACCACACCGGTCGTCGACCCGGCGAGATCGTACTCATCGGGCTCGAGCAGGCCCGGGTGCTCGGCGGTCTCGCCGCCGATCAACGCGCAACCGGCCACCACGCACGCCTCGGCGATGCCCTTCACGATGGCGGCGATCCGCTCCGGGTCGACCCGCCCGGCGGCGATGTAGTCGGTGAGGAAGAGCGGCTCCGCACCGCACACGACGAGGTCGTCGACCAGCATCCCGACCAGGTCGAAGCCGATCGTGTCGTGCTTGTCCATCCGCTGCGCGATCACGACCTTGGTGCCGACGCCGTCCGCCGAGGAGGCGAGCAGCGGCTGGTCGTACCGCTTCAGCGCGGACGCGTCGAACAGGCCGGCGAAGCCGCCGATCCCGCCCAGCACTTCCGGCCGGCGCGCCTTGTCCACCCAGACCTTCATCAGCTCGACGGCCTTGTCCCCGGCCTCGATCGAGACTCCGGCAGCGGCGTACGTGGACTCGTCAGACACTCAGGGAGCTCCTCTAGGGACGGGACAAGGCGTCCGAGGCTCCACCGCCGCCGGAGAGGGCGGCGAGGCCGTCGGCGGGGTCGAGGACGGGGATCGTGGTGCCCGGCTCCAGCAGGTCCTTGCCAAGCAGCTCCGGCTCGGGCAGCGGGACCGGGTAGATGCCGTCGAAGCAGGCACGGCACAGGTTGTCGGCCGGGACCTCGGTGGCCGCGACCAGCTCCTCGAGCGAGATGTACGACAGGGAGTCGGCGCCGATCGAGCGGCAGATCTCGTCGCTGTTGAGGCCGGTGGCGATCAGCTCGGCGCGACTGGCGAAGTCGATGCCGTAGAAGCACGGCCACTTCACCGGCGGGCTGGAGATGCGTACGTGGATCTCGCGGGCGCCCGCCTCACGCAGCATCCGCACCAGCGCGCGCTGCGTGTTGCCGCGCACGATCGAGTCGTCGACGACGACCAGCCGCTTGCCGTCGATGACGTCGCGCAGCGGGTTGAGCTTGAGCCGGATGCCGAGCTGGCGGATCGTCTGGCTCGGCTGGATGAACGTACGGCCGACGTAGGAGTTCTTGACCAGGCCCTGGCCGTACGGGATGCCCGACGCCTCGGCGAACCCGATCGCCGACGGCGTGCCGGACTCGGGGACGGGGATCACCAGGTCGGCGTCGACCGGGAACTCCCTGGCCAGCCGACGGCCGATCTCGACCCGGACCGAGTGGATCCGCTTGTCGCTGATCCGGGTGTCGGGGCGGGCGAGGTAGACGAACTCGAACAGGCAGCCCTTCGGCTTCGCCTCGGCGAAGTGCTGACTGCGCAGGCCGTGCTCGTCGACCGCGACCAGCTCGCCAGGGTCGATCTCGCGGATGTACGACGCGCCGACGATGTCGAGGGCCGCGGTCTCGCTGGCCACGATCCAGCCGCGCTCCAGCCGGCCGAGGACCAGCGGCCGAATGCCTTGCGGGTCGCGGGCGGCGTACAGCGTGCCCTCGTCCATGAAGACCAGGCTGAAGGCGCCGTGCAGCTTCGGCAGCACCCGCATCGCGGCCTCTTCGAGGCTGAGGTCGGGGTACGAGCCGAGCAGCGCCGTCATCACGCTGGTGTCGGTGGTGGAGGTGTCGAGCGGCTTGCCGTTGAACCCGAGCTGGCCACTGTGGGACGCCAGCTCGGTGGCCTCGTCGGCCAGCTCCTGGGTGTTGATCAGGTTGCCGTTGTGCCCGAGCGCGATCGACCCGGTCGCCGTCGAGCGGAACGTCGGCTGGGCGTTCTGCCACACGCTCGCGCCGGTCGTGGAGTAGCGGGCGTGGCCGATCGCGACATGACCCTTGAGCGACGCCAGAGTCGGCTCGTCGAAGACCTGGGAGACCAGGCCCATGTCCTTGTAGACGACGATCTGGTGGCCGTTGCTGACCGCGATGCCGGCCGACTCCTGGCCACGGTGCTGCAGGGCGTAGATGCCGTAGTAGGCGAGCTTGCCGACGTCCTCACCTGGCGCCCACACTCCGAAGACTCCGCACGCGTCCTGCGGGCCTTTGTCCTGGGGATCGAGGTCATGGTTGAGAAGACCGTCACCGCGCGCCACGGCCCCGAGTCTAAGGGACCGATGAAGGGCCGCCGACCACGCCACCCGGCGTACGACTGACCAGACCACGGGGTGGACGACCGGGAGACTCGCACGCCCGTCAGAGATTGCCCCATCGGGGCTCTGCTGACTGATGTGTGGGTCAGTTCCGTCTGGGGAGGGTGGGTCGGTGGCCGCCGAGGTTGAGCTAGGCGAGGGCGATGAAGGGCTGCGGCGGAGTCGAGTTTGCGGTCACACGCGGCTGGCGACAGCTTTGTCGTCGGTTACGCCAGTCGCTCCAGCAGCAGCGCCTCGGCCAGACAGGCCCGGGCGAACTCCGCCAGGTGCAGGCCCTCGTTCACGCCGTGCGCCCGGGTGTCGGGGTCCTCGACGCCGGTGACCAGGATCGCCGCCTCGGGGTAGGCGTCCATGAACGCGGCGAGGAACGGGATCGAGCCACCGATGCCGATGTCGACCGGCTCGACGCCGTCCCACGCGTCACGGACTGCCGAGCGGGCGACGTCGTACACCGGGCCGGAGGCATCGAACGCCGCCGGCTGGCCGGTCTCGCCGCGGGTCACGGTGACCTGCGCACCCCACGGGGCGTGCGACTCCAGGTGCGCGACCACCGCGTCCAGGGCGGCGTCGGCGTCGGTGCCGGGCGCCACCCGGACCGACACCATGGCCGTGGCGGCCGGGATCAGCGTGTTGGACGCGTCGGCCACCCGGGTGGCGTCCAAGGCGGTGATGGCCACCGCCGGCTTGGTCCACAGCCGCTCAACCACCGACCCGTCGCCGATCAGCTCGACGCCGTCGGCCAGCCCGGCCTCGGCGCGGAAGCGGTCGACCGGGTAGTCGAGGTCGGCCGCCGACGTCGAGCCCAGGCCCTTGATCGCCACGTTGCCGACGTCGTCGTGAAGGGTCGCCAGCAGCTTGCACAGCGCCGTCAGTGCGTCCGGCGCCACGCCTCCGAACATCCCCGAGTGCACGGCATGGTTGAGCGTCCGGACCTCGACCTGGCAGTCGGCCAGCCCGCGCAGCGACGTGGTGAGTGCCGGCACCCCGATGTCCCAGTTGGTCGAGTCGGCGATCACGATGACGTCGGCGGCGAGCAGGTCCTTGTACTCGGCGAGGAACGGCGCCAACGTCGGCGAGCCGATCTCCTCCTCGCCCTCGACGAAGACCGTCACGCCCACCGGCGGTGCACCGTCGTGCGCGCGTACGGCGGCCAGGTGGGCCGCGATGCCGGCCTTGTCGTCGGCGGCACCGCGGCCGAACAACCGGCCGTCGCGCTCGGTCGGCTCGAACGGGGCGCTGTCCCAGTCGGCGTGGGCGCCCTCGGGCTGCACGTCGTGGTGGGCGTAGAGCAGCACGGTGGGCGTGCCCTCGGGTGCCGGGCGACGCGCCACGACCGCGGGCGCGCCACCCGCGACCTGGAGGATCTGCACCTCAGGGAACCCGGCTCCGCGGAACAGCTCAGCGGTCGCCTCGGCGCTCCGCCGTACCTCGTCGGCATGGGTCGGGTCCGCACTCACTGACGGGATCTTGACCAGCATCTCGAGGTCGTCACGGACACCGGGCAGGACACGGTCGACGGCAGCGCGCAGGGAGTCGGTCATGGCGCACATCGTAAGAGCCGGCGCGCGACGGCCAGCCCGGGGTCTTTGTTACCGGTGCGTAACTCCAACCGGGCAACGTCGTTGGACCGCCAACCGAAGAAGGAGGAACCATGCGTACGTTCAGCATCGTCGCCGCCATCGCGGCAACGTTGGCCGTAGCCGGCGCCACCAGCGCCGCTGCGGGGGGACCTACGGGGGACGGACCGGGACAGGTGGTGGGCGCTGACCGCGCCGACCGGATTCCCGGCCAGTACATCGTCGTACTCGAGGATGACGTCGCCGTGTCGAGCCTTGTCACCGCCCAGGCACGCACCTTCGGCCTGGAGGCCGGCAACGTCTACCGGTCCGCGCTCAACGGCTACTCCGCCCAGATGACCGAGGCCGCCGCCGAGCGACTGGCCGCCGCGCCCGGGGTGCAGTCGGTGCAGGCCGACACCGAGGTCAGGTCGACCGCCCAGCGCCTGCCGACCGGGATCAACCGCGCCAACGCCGACGCCAGCCCGACCGCCGCCATCGACGGCACCGACCAGCGAGTCGATGTCGACGTCGCGGTGATCGACACCGGCGTCGACCTGGACCACCCCGACCTGAACGTCTACCGGCCCGGGGCCACGAACTGTTCGCTGCTCGGCCTCAACCCCGACGACCAGCACGGGCACGGCAGCCACGTCGCCGGCACCATCGGCGCGCTCGACAACGGCGACGGTGTCGTCGGCATCGCCCCCGGCGCGCGCATCTGGCCGGTCAAGGTGCTGAACGCGGCCGGCATCGGCAGCACCGCCGACGTCATCTGCGGCATCGACTACGTGACCGCCAACGCCGACCAGATCGAGGTCGCCAACATGAGCCTCGGTGGCAGCGGGTCGGACGACGGCGACTGCGGCAACACCAACGGCGACGCCGAGCATCAGGCGATCTGCGCCTCAGTCGCCGCCGGGGTGACCTACGTCGTGGCCGCCGGCAACGACTCCGCTGACGCAGCCGAGTCGAGCCCCGCGGCGTACGACGAGGTGATCACGGTGAGCGCGCTGGCCGACTTCAACGGCACACCGGGTGGCGGCGCAGCGTCGACCTGCCGCGCGGACGTCGACGACACCTTCGCCGACTTCTCCAACTTCGGCGCGGACATCGACCTCATCGCGCCGGGCGTGTGCATCGACTCCACCTGGATGAACGGTGGGTACAACACGATCTCGGGTACGTCGATGGCGAGCCCGCACGTGGCCGGCGGCGCGGCGCTGTACAAGGCGACGCATCCCACGGCGTCCCCGTCCGCGGTCAAGGCGGCCCTGCAGTCGGCCGGGTCGCTCGACTGGAACGACGGCGACGACCCCGACAACACCAAGGAGCGGCTGCTCGACGTGACCGGCTTCTGAGCCCACTGACCGGCCCACCCCGACCCTTGCTCGTGCACCCCGCGCCTTGCAAGGGTCGGGCCGGCCGGGCAACACGCGGTTACGCCTCGTGCAGAGGCAGCAGCGGGGTCAGGTCGGAGCGCTCACCCGAGGCGCGCAGCCGGCCGTCGTCGACGGCCTGCTGCCAGGACAGCTCGCCGGTCGCCAGCCGGATCCAGGTCGACGGGTCGGTCTCGACGGTCGCCGGCGGCGTACCCCGAGTGTGTCGGGCGCCCTCGATGCACTGGATCGCGGCGTACGGCGGCACCCGGACCTCCACGCTCTTGCCGGGAGCCCGGCTCGCCAGCACAGCGAGGAAGTGCTTGGTCAGCCCGCGCACGGCATCAACGGGTGGCGGCTCGGTCACGGAGAGCGCCCGCAACCAGCCGGCAACCTCGACCGACGACGCTGGTTTCAGGCGTGCGGGCACGGAGTCAACATAACGTTTCAGAAACATGACTGCGGAGCGCAACCCTGGCGGCCGTGGCGACGTCATTCCGATAGACGCCCACTGCGGGGGAGCTCTCCGAATCTCGGGTGACGACGGGCAGCAGCGGGCGACCGCGGAGGGGTGAGGGGCGGAGCGGCAGGCTTCGCCCCTCCCCGCGGCTCAGGGCCCGAACAGCGCCGGCAGCGTCGCCGACCACGCCGTACGCAGCTCGTCGAGCGGCAGGCTGAACAGCTCCTGTACGTCGATCGCCGCCCCGTCGACCACCCCGATCCGCTGGTGCGGGAAACGGCGCGCCGCGCACATGTCGGTGAACCGCACCTCCTCGCTGCGGGGTACGACGACGACGGCGCGGCCGGCGGACTCGCTGAACAGCGCCACGAACGGGTCAAGGTCGTCCGGCAGCCACACCCGGCACCCCACGCCGTACCGCAGCGACGACTCCACCAGCGCCTGCGCGAGGCCGCCGTCGGACAGGTCGTGCGCCGCGTCGATCAGGCCGTCGCGTGACGCGTTGACCAGGATGTCCGCGAGCTGCCGCTCGACGTCGAGGTCGACGGCCGGTGGCCGCCCGCCGAGATGGCTGTGCACGACGTGTGCCCATTCCGACCCGGACAGCTCCTCGCGCGTGGTGCCGAGCAGGTAGATCTGCTGGCCGGCTTCGCGGAAGCCCTGCGGCGTGCGCCGGGCGACGTCGTCGAGCACGCCGAGGACCCCGACGACGGGCGTGGGCAAGATGGCCTGCTCACCGGTCTGGTTGTAGAGGCTGACGTTGCCGCCGGTGATCGGCAGCCCGAGCCGCTGGCAGCCGTCGGCCAGGGCCGTGGTGGCCTCGGCGAACTGCCACATCACCGCCGGGTCCTCGGGTGAGCCGAAGTTCAGGCAGTCGGTCACCGCGAGCGGACGGGCACCCGTCACCGCGACATTGCGGTACGACTCGGCCAGCGCCAGCTGCGCACCGGCGTACGGGTCGAGCTTGGCGAACCGGCCGTTGCAGTCCGTGGACACCGCGATGCCGAGGCCGGTCTCGTCGTCGACCCGGACGATGCCGGCGTCCTCCGGCTGGGCCAGCACGGTGTTGCCCTGGACGTACCGGTCGTACTGGTCGGTGACCCAGGACTTGTCGCACAGGTTGGACGACGCCGCGAGTCGCAGCACGGTCGCGCGCAGCTCGTCACCGGTCTGCGGCCTGGGCAGCACCTCGGCCACGTCGGCCTGCAGCGCGTCCTGCCAGGCCGGGCGGGCGAACGGCCGGTGGTACGTCGGGCCCTCGTGCGCGACCGTGCCGGGTGGCACGTCGACGATCAGCTCGCCATGCCACTCGATCCGCAGCCGACCAGTGTCGGTGACCTCACCGATCACGGTGGCGTCGACGTCCCACTTCGCGCAGATCTCGAGGAACCGCTCGACGTGGGCGGGCTCGACGACCGCCATCATCCGCTCCTGGGACTCGCTCATCAGGATCTCTTCGGGGCTGAGCGACGAGTCGCGCAGCGGCACCCGGTCGAGCCACACGTGCATGCCGCCGTCACCGGCGCTGGCCAGCTCCGAGGTCGCACAAGACAGCCCGGCCCCGCCGAGATCCTGGATGCCCGACACGATGCCCTCGGCGAAGATCTCGAGCG
This sequence comes from Propionibacteriales bacterium, assembly GCA_009379735.1. Classification (GTDB taxonomy): domain Bacteria; phylum Actinomycetota; class Actinomycetes; order Propionibacteriales; family Nocardioidaceae; genus WHTB01. The sequence continues at coordinate 6,951 of WHTB01000020.1, read as the reverse complement.
TGCACTCGATCAGCAGCTTCTCCATGAACGGGTCGCCGACCTGGACGCTGGGTCGCTTGGCGGGACCCGCATCCTCGAACGTCTCCGACGCCAGCACGCTCACGCCGCCGATGCCGTCGCCACCGGTCTTCGCGCCGTACAGGATCACCTGGTTGCCGGCCCCGGTGGCCTTCGCCAGGTGGATCTGCTCGTGCCGCATCACGCCGACGCACAGCGCGTTGACCAGCGGGTTACCGGCGTATGTCGGGTCGAACACGACCTCGCCGCCGATGTTCGGCAGGCCGAGGCAGTTGCCGTACCCGCCGATGCCCGCGACCACGCCGGGCAGCACGCGCTGGGTGTCGGCGGCGTCGGCCGGGCCGAACCGGAGCGGGTCCATCACGGCCACCGGGCGCGCCCCCATGGAGAGGATGTCGCGGACGATGCCGCCGACCCCGGTCGCGGCGCCCTGGTAGGGCTCGACGTACGAGGGATGGTTGTGCGACTCGACCTTGAACGTCACCGCGTAGCCCTGGCCGATGTCGACCACGCCGGCGTTCTCGCCGATGCCGACCAGGAGCGGCTTGCGCATCTCGTCGGTGACCTTCTCGCCGAACTGCTTGAGATGCACCTTCGAGGACTTGTACGAGCAGTGCTCGCTCCACATCACGGAGTACATCGCCAGCTCGCTCGACGTCGGCCGCCGCCCGAGGATCTCGTGGAACTGCGCGTACTCGTCAGGCTTGAGACCGAGCTCGGCCCACGGCTGGCTCTGCTCGGGCGTCTCGCCGGCCTGCTTGACGGTGTCGAGGCTCATCCGCCCACCACCTCAGTGAGCACCGAGGTGAAGAACGGCAGACCGTCGGTGCCGGAGCCGGTCAGCGCCTCGACGGCGTGCTCGGGATGCGGCATCAGGCCGACAACGTTGCCGCGCTCGTTGCTGATCCCGGCGATGTCACGCAACGAGCCGTTGGGGTTGACGTCGAGGTAGCGGGCGACGACCCGGCCCTCACCCTCGAGCCGGTCGAGGGTCAGCTCGTCCGCGACGTACCCGCCCTCGCCGTTCTTGAGCACGATGGTGACCTCCTGGGCGGCGGTGTAGCCGCTGGTCCAGGCGGTGTCGGTGCGCTCGATGCGCAGGCCCTGGTCACGGCAGACGAACTTGCGGTGGTCGTTGCGGACCAGCGCACCCGGCAGCAGATGCGACTCGCACAGCACCTGGAAGCCGTTGCAGATGCCGAGCACCGGCAGCCCGCCCTCGGCGGCCGCGATGACCTCGGTCATCACCGGGGAGAAGCGGGCGATCGCACCGGCACGGAGGTAGTCGCCGTACGAGAAGCCGCCCGGCAGGACCACCGCGTCGACCGCTTTGAGGTCGTGGTCACCGTGCCACAGCGCGACCGGTTCGCCGCCCGCGACCTGGATCGCCCGGCGGGCGTCCTGGTCGTCGAGGGAGCCGGGGAACGTGACGACTCCGACCCGCATCAGTCGTCGACCCGGACGGTGTAGTCCTCGATCACCGGGTTGGACAGCAGCGACTCCGCGACCTCGGCGATTCGGGCGTCGTCTACCTCGCCCTCGATCTCGATCTCGAAACGCTTGCCCTGTCGTACGTCGACCACCCCAGGCAGGCCGATTCGGTCGAGGGCACCGTGGACGGCTTTGCCTTGGGGGTCGAGGATCTCGGGCTTGAGCATGACGTCGACGACGACACGGGCCACGCGGGTCTCCTAGAGCTGGCTGGCGGGAGGCGGCACCAGTCTAGAGCCGGGCCCGTCAGTCTCACCCGAGCGGCTGAGAGATGAGCCACTGGTGGCCGAAGGGGTCCTTCACCCGGCCGTCCCGGTAGCCGTAGCCGTGGTCGTCGACCGCGAAGACAACGGTCGCGCCGGCCTCCACCATCCGCTCGGCGACGGCGTCGGCATCGGCGACCTCGATGGTCACGATGACCGGGCTTCCGCCGAGCGCACGCGGGGACGGGTCGACGTCGTCGGCCTCCTTGACCGCGAACGAGCACCCGTCGACCGTGAGAAGGCAGTGCGCGATCCGTCCCTCCCACTCGGAGCGCTCCGATGCGCTCGCGCCGAGAGCGGCGACGTAGAAGTCGATCGCGGCTGCGGCGTCGTCGACCGCGAGCCGGGGCTGAATGGACGCGGTCGAACCAGTGGTCTCCATGCCCGCCATGTTGCCCGACGCGGAGACCACCGGTCTTGAACGAATCGGAACTCGGGGTTGCACCCGCGACGGGCAAGCGTGCAGATCTGCAATCTCGCCGCGAGTAATTGGAGCCGGCGGTCAGGCCACCGCCTTAACGGCTTCCGGTTCGGCGGCGTGCTGCACGGCCGGCCGCCGCGACGGCAGCAGGCACAGCGCCAGGCCGAGGGCGAGCCAGCCGGCCAGCACCAAGAGCGGTGCCGCCGCGGCCGCGCCGTCGAAGAACGCCACCGACCGCAGCGCCGAGCCCGCGGCGCCCGGAGGCAGCAGCTGACCGAGGTCGCTCCACCCGGACGGCAGCAGCTCAGGTGCGCTGCTCATCGCCGACAGCGGGTTGCCCAGCAGCACCATGGTGGCCGCGCCGAGCCCAAGGCCGGCGTCGCCTAGAAGGCGGTGCAGGCCGAGCACGGTCAGCGTGGTCGCGCCGAGGGCCAGCGCGACGACCGAGGCGTTGGCCCAGTAGTCGCCCTCCAGAGAGCCGAGCCAGTACTGCCAGATCGCCGTCATCGTCATCGCGCCGACCACCGCGATCCCGACGGCCCCGGTGAGCAGCGGGGCCCGGCCGACGACCCGGCGGCTGAGCAGCGCGGCCGCGGCCACGCCGCCGATCACCAGGGGCAGGGCGCCGGAGGCGAAGCCGCTGCCGCGGGGGTCGTCCACCGGGGTCGGCACGACGTCGGTGACCGGTGCCGCAACCCCCTCGCCGGCCAGCCCGGATGCCAGCTGGGTGAGCAGCTGGGCCACCGCGGGACTGGCCGCGGACGCCGTCAGCACCTCGGCGCCGTCGGCATCGACGACGACGGCGCCGTAGACGTCACGGTCCTCGATCGCCTGAAGGGCGGCGTCACGGTCGGCGACCGTGGTGACCGCGAACGCGCCGGCGCCCGCCTGGGCGAGACCGTCCTCGATCTGGGCCACCGCCGGGGCAGGCGCCGCGACGGCGATCGGCAGGTCGCGCGGCTCGATCCGAGACGACGGCCAGCCGAAGGCCGTGATCAGCAGCGCGAGCAGCGCCGACACGACGGCGATGGCACCGAGCGCCGGTGCCCAGGTCGGGCGGTGGGTACGAGCGGCCGCCATGATCTCCTCCTAAAAACGAATGTTCATTCTTTATGAGTACGATGGTGCCGCGCGCACCGGATGTTGTCAAGAACGAATATTCGTTTTACTGTCCAGGGCATGCCGAGAGTCACCGACGAACATCGGGCCGCCCGCCGTGAGCAGATCCTGCGCGCCGCGTGGCGCTGCGTGGCGCGGGAGGGGTTCCACGGGTCGACGATGGCGCACGTGATCGCCGAGTCAGGGCTGTCGGCCGGGGCGGTCTACGGCTACTTCAAGGGCAAGGACGAGCTGCTGTACGCCATCGCCGAGCGGTCGATCGCCCGGATCGACGAGGTGTTCCACGAGATGCTCGCCGGCGACGCCGCCCCCGACCCGGCCGACGTGCTCGAGACCGTGCTCGACCGGTTGATGACGCTCGCCGAGGACCCGGACGGTGACTTCACCCTGATCGCGGTGCAGGCCTGGGGGGAGGCGGCGCGCGGCGGACCGTTCCTCGACCTGCTCGAGCCGCAGTTCAAGGAGATCCGCGGGCACTGGATCGAGGTGGCGCGACGCTGGCAGGCGGCCGGCCGGCTCGGCGCAGACGCGGAGCCCGAGCAGGTCGGGCGGGTCCTGCTCGGGCTGATGCCCGGCTTCATCGTGCAGCGGCTGGTGCTCGGCGGTGTCGCTGCGCCGGGCTACGCGAACGGTCTGCGCGCGCTGATGAGCCCGTCGACTAGGGCTGGGGCGGCTGGCTGAAGTCGACGACCGGACGAACCTCGATCGAGCCCGACTTCGCGGCCGGGATGCGAGACGCCGCCTCGATCGCCTCGTCCAGCGAGTCGCACTCGACCAGGTAGAACCCGCCGAGCTGCTCGCGAGTCTCCGCGAACGGCCCGTCGGTCGTCGTCGTGCTCCCGTCGCGCACCTGCACGGTCGTCGCCTCGGTCGTCGGCTCCAGGGCCTCGCCGCCGCGCTGCCAGCCCTGCCCCTTGAGCCACTCCCCGTACGCCAGGTACTCCCCCATCACGGCGTCGTTCTCCTCGGGCGACGCGTCGGCCCCCGCCTTCTCGTTCCCGTAGATCAGCAACGCGTACTGCATTCCGGCCTCCTCGGCCTCGCGGGCGTCCAATGTGGTCGCTCACCCTGCTGACGATCGACCGGCCCGCCTATCGACAGCCTCGTGTGACGCGGTGAAGCGCACGGCCTGGCCCGGGCGCAGCTGGCCGCACCGGTCGACATCATCATCGTGGACATAGCCGACGACGGGATAGCCGCCGGTCACCGGGTGGTCGGCGAGGAACAGCACCGGCGAACCCGACTGCGGTACCTGAAGGGCGCCGCGGACCATCCCCTCGCTGGGCAGCTCGCCGGTCCGGGTACGTTCCAGCGGGCGACCCTCCAGGCGTACGCCGATCCGGTTGCTGTCATTGCTGGCGGCGTACTCCTGGCCGAGCAGCTCGGTCCACGCCGTGTCGTCGAACCAGTCCCGCCGTGGGCCGGGGAGGAGGTGCACGACCAGGTCGCCCGCCGTCGGGTCGGCGACCGCCGCCACATCGACGCCCGGCATGGGTCCCGTCGGCTCACCGACCGGCAGCCTGGTGCCCGGGCTGAGCACCGCCGGGCCGAGACCGGCGAGCAGGTCGGTGGACCGCGATCCGAGCACCGGCGCGACGGCGATGCCGCCGCGGACCGCGAGATAGGTGCGCAGACCGGTGACCGGTGGGCCGAGGCGCAGCTGCTGGCTGGCGGCGAGCCGCTCCGGGGCGTTGTGCGGACCGCCCGGACAGCGCGCGCCGGTCGTCGCGATGACCACGTCGGTCTCGGCCCGCAGGACCAGTCCGCCGAACGTCACCTCGAGCACCGCGGCGCCGGCCTCGTTGCCGACCAGCCGGTTCGCCAGCCGGTACGACGTCCGGTCGCAGACACCAGAGCGGCCGATGCCGAGCGCGGCCTGGCCGGGACGGCCGGCGTCCTGCACGGTGGCGAGCGGGCCGGTCTCGACGACCGTGACCGCACGGCCCGCCGTCACGGCTGCCGCCCCCCTTCTGTCCCCGTCCTGGGATGGCGGCCGCTCATGACGTACCCACGTCGACGAAACGGATGCGGTTGCCGGGCCGCAGCAGAGCGGCCGGCTCGCGGTCGAGGTCGAAGACCGCGAGCTCCGTACGCCCGATCAGCTGCCAGCCGCCCGGCGACTCGCGGGGGTAGACGCCGCTGAACTCGCCGGCCAGGGCGATCGAGCCGGCCGGCACCTTCGTTCGTGGTGAATCGCGGCGCGGGATGCCCCACCCGCCCGAAGCCGAGGTGAGGTATCCGAAGCCCGGCGCGAACCCGCAGAAGGCGACCGTCCAGTCGTCGCCGGTGTGCCGGCGCACGACCTCCTCGACCGTGCACCCGAGGTGGGCGCTCACGTCCTCGAGGTCGGCGCCGTCGTAGACGACCGGGAGCTCGACGACGTCGCCGACCGCCCGCGCGTCAGCCCGCGGCGTCGTCGACCGTACGGCCGCCTCGACCGCGCCGAGGTTGGAGCGCTCGGGGTCGACGACAACCAAGAGCGTGCGTGCCGCGGGTACGAGGTCGACCACACCGGGTGGGCGGTCGTCGACGAGAGCGGCATACAGCGCCAGCACCGCGTCGATGTCGTCGAGCTCGACGAGCAGGGCCGTGCTGCCGCTCGGCAGCACCCGCATCAGGTCACGAACGGGCTCACGTCGACACCGGCTTCGACCAGCGCAGCACGGACACCACGGGCGATGTCCACCGCACCCGCCGTGTCGCCATGCACGCAGATCGACCCCGGCGACAGCCGGAGTTCCCCGCCCTCGATGTCGATGATCGGCTGACCGGTCGCCATCGCCACGCAACGGCGGGCGATGTCGTCGGCATCGTGGAGCACCGCCCCTGGCAGCCGGCGCGACACCAGCGTGCCCTCGGGCGTGTAGGCCCGGTCGGCGAACGCCTCGTGCACCACGCGTAGCCCGGCCGCCTCGGCCTGCCGCAGCCAGACGGATCCGGGCAGGCCCAGCACCGGGAGCGTCTTGTCGTAGTCGAGCAGTGCCTCGACCACCGCCGCGGCCTGCTCCTCGTGGTGCACGATCGCGTTGTACAGCGCGCCGTGCGGCTTGACGTACTGGACCCGGGTGCCCGCGATCCGAGCGAACGCGTCGAGCGCCCCGATCTGGTAGATCACGTCGTCACGGAGCGCGGCCGGCTCGATATCGATGAACCGGCGGCCGAAGCCGGGCAGGTCGCGGTAGCCCACCTGCGCGCCGATCACGACACCGGACTCCACCGCTCGGGTGCACACGCTGCGCATGATCGACGGGTCGCCGGCGTGGAAGCCGCACGCCGCGTTGGCGCTGGTGACGACGCCCAGCAGCGCATCGTCGTCGCCGAGCGTCCAGCGCCCGAACCCCTCGCCGAGGTCGGAGTTGAGGTCGACGGTGTTCATCCGGGTCCTTCCCAGGTCGTGTGGTCAGAAGAGATCGATCACCGGGCGGATCGAGTTGACCGCCAGGTAGAGCGTCAACAGCCACGCGGCTGCACCCAGGGTCAGCAGCCAGCGCGGGTAGGCGTACCCGTTGAACAGGTCGCTGCGCTGCCAGGCGACCCAGAGCATGACGCCGATGCCGACCGGCAGCAGCAGACCGTTGAACGCGCCGGCGAAGATCAGCAGCGTGACCGGCGCGGTGCCGAGCAGCAGGAACCCCGCGG
>WHTB01000458.1 GCA_009379735.1 Propionibacteriales bacterium | reverse complement strand
TGGCGCGGCCCGACCCGCCGGGTCGTGCCACACTGCGGGTCGGCGTCGAGGACAGAACCAGGAGAGTGTCGGGATGCGGATCGCGGTCGTCGGTGGCACCGGCGCTCAGGGGAAGGGCCTGGCGTACCGGTTCGCGGCGGCCGGCCACGACGTCGTGCTGGGCTCGCGAGACGCCGGCCGCGCGGGTCAGACGGCGGCCACGGTGGCCGAGCACGCGGGTACGGCGGTGCGCGGCGCGACCAACCACGACGCGGCGGCCGACGCCGACATCGTCGTGCTGTCGGTGCCGTACGACGGGCACGCCGCACTCGTCGGCGCACTCGCGGACGTGCTCGCCGACCGGATCGTGGTGAGCTGCGTGAACCCGCTGGGCTTCGACCGGGCCGGGGCGTTCGCGCTCGACGTGCCCGACGGCAGCGCGGCCGAGGAAGCCGCCCGGCTGGCGCCGCGGGCCCGGCTGGTCGGCGCGTTCCACACGGTGTCAGCAGTGAGCCTGTGGCGCGACGAGGGACCGCTCGACCACGAGGACGTGCTGGTGTGCGGGGACGAGGCGGAGGCCAACGCGGTCGTCGCGGAGCTGGCGACCAGTGTGACCGGCCGGCCCGGAGTCCAGGTCGGGCCACTCCGCCAGGCTCGCCAGCTCGAGCCGCTGACCGCAGTGCTCATCGCGGTCAACAAGCGGTACAAGGTGCGGTCGGGCATCCGCATCGGCGGTCTGTGACCCGCCGAGAACCTTCCGTACACGGTCCTGGTTGAACTAGGTTCTCTCTCGGGTGACGCCCCGCAGCGAGAGGTCTGCGTGGTTCGGTCGGGGACAGGCGAGAGGGAACGCTATGCGCTGGACTGCAGCCCGCAGAAGTCACGTCGTGCTGGGGATGACGTTGGGGCTGATGGTGGTGGGCGCCGCCCCGGCGTCCGGGTACGTCACCGAGTCCGCGACGGCGCCGCCGATCGACTGTGTCGAGCCCCACGGGGACGCGCCCGCCGCTGCGCGCGGCGGCATCGAGGCCCATCCCGAGGGGTTCGACGAGGTCTCGCCGGCCGAGGCGCTCCAGATCGAGCGGGACCGCTTGGAGCGGCTCGACCGACGCGGCGCCAAGGGCAAGGCGGCGGCGGACGTCACCATCCCGGTGCACTTCCACGTGGTCACCGCCGATGACGGCACCGGCGACGTCAGTGACGCGCAGATCGCCGACCAGATCGCCGTCCTCAACAACACCTTCGGCGGAGGCGAGTCGGGCGACGCGGCTGACACCGGCTTCAGCTTCGAGCTGGCGAGCACCGAGCGGATCGCCAACCGCGGCTGGTTCAGGTCCGGGTCCACCTCGATGATGCGCAAGACCCATGTCGGCACCAAGGCGGAGCTGAACATCTGGACCGTCGACTTCGGGTATCTCGGCATCGCGCAGTTCCCGTGGACCAAGTCGCTGGCCACCGACGGCATCCGGGTGAAGTGGACGACACTGCCGGGCGGCTCGCAGACCAACTTCAACGACGGCGAGACGGCGACCCATGAGGTGGGTCACTGGCTCGGGCTCTACCACACGTTCCAGGGCGGCTGTAAGGACCCGGGTGACTTCGTCAGCGACACCCCGGCGCAGGCCAGCCCGACGTCGGGTTGCCCGGTCGGACGCGACAGCTGCCCGGCCGAGGGGCTCGACCCGATCCACAACTACATGGACTACTCGTTCGACAGCTGCTACACGCAGTTCACGGCGGGACAGTCCACCCGGATGGACGAGTCGTGGCTGGCCTACCGGGGCTGAGCAGGGCATGACCGGTTCATAGTCGGGCGAGCAGGGCGGAGCCGATCAGGACCTCGCCGCCGGGACCGGACTCGCCGGTCTCGAGCGTCCACATCA
>WHTB01000040.1 GCA_009379735.1 Propionibacteriales bacterium | reverse complement strand
GGCCGAACAACGACAAGGGCTGCGACCGCGAACATGGGTACAGCACGTCGCTGCAGGTCTCGCGTACGGCTCCGCTCAGCCTGCGGGTCCACGACGGCGACCGCGGCGACAACTCCGGGAGCCTGACCGTGACGATCGAGCGGGTGGCATGAGCGCGTGGGCCCGGGCCGCGGCCTTCGCGGCCCTCGGACTGCTGCTAGCCGGCTGCACACAGGCGGCCGAGTCGGCCGCCCCGACGCCGACTCTCCCCGCGGGCGACCCGGCCCGGACGCGCCGTCGATGTCCGACCCCGCAGCGCCGACCGCGGAGCATGAGCACAGCGAGCCGAGGCGGGTCGTGCCGGACGCCCTGATCGACGTCGCCACTCTCGGCGAGGTCGTCGGCGGGCGCTGGCGTGCCGTCGAGGCGGCGGCGGACACCTGTCTGGTCGACGAGCGGGCGGTGGCCACCCGCAGCACGACGTACGCCTCCGGCGACCAGCGGTTCGTGGAGACGCTGTCCACCTACGTCAGCGCGGCTGCGGCCGACCGTGCCGTCCGCTCCGCCGAGCGCAGGCTGGCCGACTGCGGCTGGGTGCCGGCCGGTGACCCGCGGATCGGGTCGGCGGCGCTGGCCGCGACGCACGACGGGTCCGGCGACGCCCTGGTGGTCGTGTCAGCCGACGGCGTGGCCGTGACGTTGGTCGGTGCGAAGGAGGTCGGCGCGGACGCGGACCGGTGGACCGCCCTGGCCGACCTCGCCCTGGGCAGCTCGTGCCTGGCGGCGCCGGACGGCTGCCACTGACCCGCCGTCACTTCCGCGGCCGAGCCAGCAGTGCGCGCACCCGTCGCTCCGCCTGCTTCGGGGTGGCGGGCACGCAGCCGGCGTCGAGGGCACGCCGCACGATCGCCGGCTCGGCCCGCATCAGCCGCAGCCCGCGCCGCAGCAGCACCATCGGTGGCTTGCGGTGCTCCCGGAGGTCTCGGGTGAGCCGCCGCCAGAACGTCACGACGCGGTGGTGCCGCACGCAGATGGCGTCGGCGAGCAGCCCGTGCGTACGGCACTCCTCGACGACCTCCGGCGCGAAGATGCCCTCGGCCACGAAGTACCGCGACCCGCCGAGGTCCAGCTCGCGCTGGCCGACCCGCCCGTCGGCCGCGATGTCGTAGATCGGTACGTCCGTCCTGCCGTCGCGGCAGAGCGTCGCGATCGCCGCACACGCCGAGGCACGGTCCCAGGCGCGTGGGTCGTCCCAGTCGACGAGTCCCGTGCTGCGCCGGGGCAGCTCCGGGTCGTCGCCGTCCCGGTAGAAGTCGTCGAGCCGGAGTACGGGCAGCCCGAGGCGCTCGGAGAGCCGGGTCTTGCCGGACCCGGAGGGACCGGCGACGACGATCACCCGGGCGCGCACCGGAGCATTCTGTCAGTGACCCCAACCATTGAGCCGCAGCAGCGCGGCGATCACACGCCGATGGGATGCCAGACGGTCTTGGTCTCCAGCGCCCACAGCATCCGTGACAGGTCAGGGGTGCGGGTCCAGGTCTCGGCGCGCGGCCGGAGCACGCGCTTCAGGTTGTCGGCCGCGGCGACCTCGAGATCGCGGGCGAGCTCCGCGTCGTCGATGCCGGCCAGGTCGATCGCGTTGACGTCCATGTGCGACGCGAGCCACGGGGTGACCTCGGCGACCCGACCGGTCAGGACGTTGACGACCCCACCCGGCAGGTCGGACGTCGCGAGCACCTCGGTCAGCGTGATGGCGGGCAACGGGCGACCCTCGGCCGCGAGTACGACGACGGTGTTCCCGGTGACGATCGCCGGCGCGACCACACTCACCAGCCCGAGCAGGGACGAGTCCGGCGGGGCCACGACGGCGACGACGCCGGTCGGCTCCGGCAACGAGAAGTCGAAGTACGGCCCGGCGACGGGGTTGCTGGAGCCGACGACCTGGGCGACCTTGTCGGCCCAGCCGGCGTACCAGACGAGCCGGTCGATGCTCGCCGCCACCAGGGAGTCGGCCTTGCGGGCGGTGGCGCCCTCGGACTGGGAGACCTCGTCGACGAACTGGGCCCGGCGGCCTTCGAGCATCTCGGCGATGCGGTAGACGACCTGGCCGCGGTTGTACGGCGTACGGGCAGACCACCCGGCGAACGCCTTGCGGGCGGCGCCGACGGCATCGCGCGCGTCCTTGCGGGAGGCGAGTGCGGCGTTGGCGACGAAGCGGCCCTTGGCGTCCTCGGCGACGTACGTGCGGCCGCTCTCACTGCGCGGGAACGCGCCGCCGATGAAGAGCTTGTACGTCTTGCGGACGTCGATGCGGGAGCTGTCAGGCATTGAGGTAGGCCTCCAGACCGTGGCGACCGCCCTCGCGGCCATAGCCCGACTCCTTGTAGCCGCCGAACGGGCTGGTCGGGTCGAAGCGGTTGAACGTGTTGGCCCACACCACGCCCGCGCGCAGCTGGTTGGCCATCCAGAGGATGCGCGAGCCCTTGTCGGTCCACACCCCGGCCGACAGCCCGAACGGCGTGTTGTTCGCCTTCTCGACCGCCTCGGCGGGGGTACGGAACGTCAGCACCGACAGCACCGGGCCGAAGATCTCCTCACGGGCGATCCGGTGCGCCTGGCTGACCCCGGTGAAGATCGTCGGCGGGAACCAGAAGCCGCGCTCGGGCAGCTCGCACGGCGCCGACCAGCGCTCGGCACCTTCGGCCTCGCCGACCTCGGACAGCGCGCGGATCTTGGCCAACTGCTCGGCGGAGTTGATCGCGCCGACGTCGGTGTTCTTGTCCAACGGGTCGCCGACCCGGAGTGTCGCCATCCGGCGCTTGAGCCGGTCGAGCACCTCGTCGGCGACGCTCTCCTGGACCAGCAGCCGCGAGCCGGCACAGCAGACATGGCCCTGGTTGAAGAAGATGCCGTTGACGATGCCCTCAATGGCCTGGTCGATCGGGGCGTCGTCGAAGACGATGTTGGCGGCCTTCCCGCCGAGCTCGAGGGTGACCTTCTTGTCGGTGCCCGCGACGGCTCGGGCGATGGCCTTGCCTACCTCGGTCGACCCGGTGAACGCGACCTTGTCGACGTCGTCGTGCTCGACCAGGGCGCGGCCGGTGTCACCCGCGCCGGTGACGATGTTGACCACTCCGGGCGGCAGGTCGGCCTGCTGGCAGATCTCGGCGAACGCCAGCGCGGTGAGCGATGTGGTCTCGGCGGGCTTGAGCACGACGGTGTTGCCGCACGCCAGTGCTGGGGCGATTTTCCATGCCAGCATGAGAAGCGGGAAGTTCCACGGGATCACCTGGCCGGCGACGCCGAGCGACTTCGGGTTGGGTCCGAACCCGGCGTACCCGAGCTTGTCGGCCCATCCCGCGTAGTAGAAGAAGTAGGCCGCGACGAGGGGTACGTCGACGTCGCGCGACTCCTTGATCGGCTTGCCGTTGTCGAGGCTCTCGAGGACGGCGAGCTCGCGCGCCCGCTCCTGCAGGATGCGGGCGATCCGGTAGAGGTACTTCGCGCGCTCGGCACCGGACATCGGGCCCCACACGCGGGTGTGCGCTCGCCGGGCGGCCTTGACTGCCCGGTCGACGTCACCGGGCCCGGCCTCGGTGATCTCGGCCAGCACCTCCTCGGTGGCGGGGCTGACGGACTTGAAGCTGCGTCCGTCCGTCGTGTCGACGAAGGCGCCGTCGATGAACAGGCCATACGACGACTGGAGGTCGACGATGGACCGTGACTCGGGCGCCGGGGCGTACTCGAATGCCATGAGAGTCCTCAGTCGAGGGTGAAGTAGTCGGGGCCTGAGTAGCGGCCGGTGCTGATCTTGGTGCGCTGCATCAACAGGTCGTTGAGCAGGCTGGAGGCGCCGATCCGGAACCAGTCGGGGTCGAGCCAGTCGTCCCCGGCCGTCTCGTTGACCAGCACGAGGTTTCTGATCGCGTCCTTGCTGGTGCGGATGCCGCCGGCCGGCTTGACCCCGACCTGGCGGCCGGTGGTGTCGCGGAAGTCGCGCACCGCCTCGAGCATCACCAGCGTCACCGGCAGGGTTGCGGCCGGCTGGATCTTGCCGGTGCTGGTCTTGATGAAGTCGGCGCCCGCGAGCATGGCCAGCCAGGACGCCCGGCGCACGTTGTCGTAGGTGACCAGCTCGCCGGTCTCGAGGATGACCTTGAGGTGGGCGCTCCCCTTATCAGCCCCTTCGGGGCGGGCCGCAGCCTCCTTGATCGCGACGATCTCGTCGAACACGGCCTGGTAGCGACCGGAGAGGAACGCGCCGCGGTCGATCACCATGTCGATCTCGTCCGCGCCCGCCGCGACGGCGTCCGCGGTGTCGGCGAGCTTGATGTCGAGGGCGGCGCGGCCCGACGGGAAGGCGGTCGCGACGCTGGCGACGCGGATGCCGCTGCTGCCGAGCGCCTGCTTCGCGATCGGCACCATGTCGGGGTAGACGCAGATGGCGGCGACCTGCGGGCACGTCGGGTCGGCCGGGTCGGGGGCCTTGGCCTTGGCACACAGCGCGCGCACCTTGCCCGGCGTGTCCTGACCTTCCAGCGTGGTCAGGTCGATCATCGAGATGGCCAGGTCGATCGCCCACGACTTGGCGGTGGTCTTGATCGAGCGGGTGGCGAGGGAGGCGGCCCGCGCTTCGGCGCCGACCTGGTCGACGCCGGGTAGCCCGTGCAGGAAGCGGCGCAGCGACGACTCGGACCGGGTGGCTTCGTCGACACCTGCCGTCGTGGGAAGGACGGAGGTCACGCCGTCAGTGTAGGTCTCGCCGGATACCCCCACACAATCGCGCAAACCCCCGTCACTGGGCGGCTCCGGTCCAACTGTTTTTTGGTACGGGGGCGCCCCGTTCCATACCTAATGGAACGGGGCGCCCCCGTACCAAAAGGGGGCGGGCGAAAAGCGGTCAGAGGCCGGCGGCTGTGGACAGGTCGGCGCGGATGGCGTCGAGCCGGCCGACGGCGGAGATCCGGGCCGCGTCGACACCGTCGGTCACCGGGACCACCACCTCCAGGTACGCCTTGAGCTTCGGCTCCGTGCCGGACGGGCGTACGACGACCCGCGCCCGGTCGGCGAGCCGGTAGCGCAGACCGTCGGTGGGCGGCAGGCCGCCGGCGCCCTCGTTCAGGTCCTCGACCTGCCGCACCGCCAGCCCGCCGAGCACGGTCGGCGGCGTGGCCCGCAACCGAGACATCGCGGCGGCGATCAGCGACAGGTCGGACACCCGCACCGACAGCTGGTCGGTCGCGTACAGGCCGTACTCCGTCGCGATCTCGTCCAGCCGGTCCTGCAGGGTGCGGCCCTCGGCCTTCAGCCGCGCCGCCAGGTCGGCCACCAGCAGCAGCGCGGACACACCGTCCTTGTCCCGGGCGATGTGCGGCGCGACGCAGTAGCCCAGCGCCTCCTCGTACCCGAACCGCAGCCCCGGCAGCCGGCCGATCCACTTGAACCCGGTCAGCGTGTCCTCGTACAGCGCCCCGTGCTTGGCCGCCATCACCCCGAGGAGCGACGACGACACGATCGACGCGGCGTACACCCCCTCCGCACCCGCCCGCAGCAGGTCGTCGCCGATCAGGGCGCCGACCTCGTCGCCGCGCAACATCCGCCACCCCTGCGGACCGGGTACGGCGACGGCGCACCGGTCCGCGTCGGGGTCGTTGGCGACCACGAGGTCGGCGTCGACCTGCTCGGCGAGTGCGACGGCCAGGTCGACTGCCCCCGGCTCCTCGGGGTTGGGGAACGCGACGGTCGAGAACTCTGGGTCGGGCTCGGCCTGCTGCGGCACCGCGTGCGCGTCGGTGAAGCCGGCGCCGGCGAGGACCCGCTGCACGACCGCGTTGCCCACACCGTGCAGCGGGGTGTAGACGAGCCGCAGGACGCGCGGGTTGTCGGCCGGCACGAGGTCCAGGACCGCGGTGACGTAGGCGTCGACGACGGACTCGTCGAGCGTCGTCCAGCCGTCGCCGAGGGGTACGTCGGCCAGCGCCCCAACAGCGTCGATCCGGGCCGAGATCTCGGTGTCCGCCGGCGGCACGATCTGGCTGCCGTCACCGAGGTAGACCTTGTAGCCGTTGTCCTGCGGCGGGTTGTGCGACGCCGTCACCATCACGCCGGCGGCGCAGCCGAGATGCCGGATCGCGAACGCCAGCACGGGGGTGGGCAGCGGTCGGGGCAGCAGGTACGCGTCGAACCCGGCGCCGCGCATCACGGCCGCCGTGTCACGGGCGAAGTCGGCGGACCGGTGGCGCGCGTCGTACCCGATCACCACGGAGCCGCCGCCGTGCGCCTCGACGTACGCCGCGAGGCCGGCGGCGGTCCGGATCACCACCGCGCGGTTCATCCGGTTGGGACCCGCGGCGATCGCGCCCCGCAGCCCGGCGGTGCCGAACTCGAGCCGGCCGGCAAACCGGTCGGCGAGCTCCGCGGCCGCCTCCGCGTCGCCGCCCTCCACCGCCGCGACCAGCGCGGTCAGCTCGGCGCGGGTGTCGGGGTCGGGGTCCTCGGCGATCCAGGCCCGGGCGGACGCGAGCACGTCTGAGTCGGCCATGGCCGTGAGTGTAGGGGTCGCTCGGGCGGTGCCGGTGGCACTCGACTACGCCGGTCAAGGGGTTGCCGCACGGACGGGCGCGTGCGACGGTACCGGTTACATCCCGCTACCGCCCCGTTGCGAGGAGTCAGACCCATGCGTCGCACCGCGATCTCCGCCGTCACCTCCCTGCTGGCACTCGCCGCCGCCGTGACCCTGCCGGCGGTCTCCGCCGACGCAGCCGACCGCCTCGTCGTCGAGGTGGTGTCCAGCCGGCCGGACGCGGTCAGCGGAGGGGACGCGCGGGTACGGGTCGAGGTGCCGGCCGCGGTCGACCCGGCGAGCGTACGGCTGCGGGTCGACGGCCGAGACCTCACCGGCGACCTCGAGCCGGTCGACGGCGGGCTGGAGGGCGTCGTGGACGGGTTGCGGGAGGGTCGCTCGACGCTATGGGCGACGGCGCAGGGTGCCGCCGCGGGCACCGTGACCGTCGTCAACCATCCGCAGGCGGGGCCCGTGTTCGCCGGCCCCCACGAGCAGCCGTTCGTCTGCCAGACCCACCAGTTCAGGACCGCGGGCGGCTCACTGCTCGGCGCGCCGCTGGACGAGAACTGCTCGGTGGAGACGCGGACCGAGTACGTCTACCGGACGACCGCCGGCTCCTTCAAGCCGCTGGCCGACCCGGCGGACCGGCCGGCCGACCTCGCGTGGACAACTCCGCAGTCCGGTGAACGGGTGCCGTTCGTCGTCGAGGTCGAGACCGGCACGATCAACCGCGGGGTCTACGAGACCGCCGTGCTCTACGGAGCCGACGACACCGGTGCCGCCTGGAACGGCAAGCTCATCTACACCTTCGGCGGCGGCTGCCGCTCGGGCTGGTACGTGCAGGGTCGCAGCACCGGCGGCGTGCTGGTGCCGTCGATGCTCGAGCGCGGGTACGCCGTCGGCTCCAACTCGCTGAACGTGTTCGGCGTGAACTGCAACGACCTGCTCGCGGCGGAGACGTTCTCGATGACCCGGGAGCACTTCATCGAGGAGCACGGTCGGCCGGTCTACACGATGGGATGGGGCTGCTCGGGCGGGTCGTACCAGTCGCACCAGATCGCCGACAACTACCCGGGGATGCTCGACGGGATCCTGGTTGGCTGCAGCTTCGCCGACGTCGGCTTCGACACCAGCCAGAAGCTCGCCGACTCGCGGCTCCTCCACCACTACCTCACGGTGACCGCGCCGGGTGCCCTGACCGAGCAGCAGCAGCTCGCGGTCACCGGCTTCCCGGTGCCGGCGGCGCTGGCGTCGATGAGCAACGGTGCCAACCGGCTCGACCCGGACGCGGAGTTCGACTCAGCCGTACCCGCCGCCGCGCGCTACGACGCTGACACCAACCCCGACGGTGCCCGGGCCACCATCTGGGACCACACGGTCAACGCGTACGGCCAGGACCCACGCACCGGGTTCGCCCGGCAGCCGATCGACAACGTCGGCGTGCAGTACGGGCTCGAGGCGGTCGGCGACGGCGCGATCTCGGTGGACCAGTTCCTCGACCTCAACGCGCGGGTCGGCGGGCTCGACGTCGACGCCGAGCACACCGCCACGCGGTCGTCGGCCGATCCGGTCGCGCTCGACCGGGCCTACGCCACCGGCCGGATGCTGTCGGGTGGGGGCGGGCTGGGCGATATCCCGATCGTCGACTACCGGGCGTACACCGACCTGGTGCCCGGCGGTGACATCCACATGCGCTACCACTCGTTCGCCGTACGCGATCGCCTGGTCGGCGCCAACGGAGACGCGGACAACCAGGTGATGCTGGTGGAGGACGACGCGCACGGGTTGTTCGACTCCGGCGCCCCGGTCGTGGTCGAGGCGATGGACCAGCTGGACGAGTGGATCGTCCAGGTGCAGCAGGCCGACCCGGCCCCCGGCGATCGTCACGAGGCCGTCGTCGACGCGAAGCCGGAGCAGCTGGTTGATGCCTGCTGGACTCCGGAGGGCGAGAAGGTCAGCGAGCCGCAGACCTACGACGGGCCGGGGCGGTGCAACGAGCTCTACCCCTCGCACGCGTCGCCGCGGATCGTCGCCGGCGGCCCGGTCGCGAGCAACATCGCCGCGTGCGCCCTACGGCCGGTCGACCCCGGCGAGTACGGCACCGAGCTCAGCGCGGACCAGCGGGACCGGCTGCGGACCATCTTCCCCACCGGCGTGTGTGACTGGACGGCGCCCGGGCGGGGCAGCCGACCGTTGGCGGGCACCTGGCTGTTCTTCGGCGACGAGCCCGGCCGCTACCGGCTGCCGCGGGGCTGACGTCAGCGGTCGTGCTGCTCGATCACGGTGACGCGCTGCCCGAGGTTGGTGACGGCGGCCAGGATCGTGTCGTGCTGGGTCTCGATCCGGCCGAACCTGCGGTCCATGTCGTCGAACCTGCGGCCGACGTCGTTGAACCTGCGGCCGACGTCGTTGAACCGGTCGTCGATCCGGTGCTGCATGTCGTCGAAGCGGAGCTGGACATCGTCGAAGCGACTGTTGACGTCGTCGAAGCGCTTGCCGAGCAGGCCGACGATGACGTACATCGCGCCGACGGCGAGCCCGCAGATCGCGGTCACCGTGCCGAGGTACGCGACGAGGTCCATGGGTCGAGGCTACGCCAACCGAACGGCCGACGGGGCTGCGCGATGCGACCTGTGGATGACGGCTAGGTTGAGCCCATGAGCCGGATGACGGAGACCATCACACCCGATCTGCAGGCCTACATCGTGGCGCACAACCGGCCGGGGCCCGACGACGTCCTGCTCGGGCTGGCGGCCGAGACCGAGGCGGCGATGGGCGACCTGGCCGAGATGCAGATCGCACCGGAGCAGGGCGCGTTCATGACCCTGCTGACCAAGCTCGTCGCCCCGCGCTTCGCGGTCGAGGTCGGCACGTTCACCGGCTACTCGGCGCTGTGCATCGCCCGTGGGCTGCCCGCGGGTGGGCGGCTGCTGTGCTGCGACGTGAGCGAGGAGTACGCGGACATCGCGCAGCGGTACTGGGAGCGGGCCGGTGTGCTCGGCAGCGTCGAGCTGCGCGTCGCGCCCGCGATCGACACGCTGCGCGGCCTCCCAGCCGACGAGGTGGTCGACCTGGCCTTCCTCGACGCCGACAAGGACGGCTACGTCGACTACTGGGAGGAGATCGTCGGGCGGATGCGTCCGGGTGGCGTCGTGCTCGTCGACAACGTGTTCGCGGGCGGTCGAGTGCTCGAGCCGGGCACCGATCACCGGACCGGGAAGGCGATCCAGCGCTTCAACGACCATGCCGCCGCCGACGCGCGGGTCGAGCTGGCGATGGTCCCGATCGGCGACGGGCTGACGGTGGCCCGCCGGGTCTGAGGGTCAGCGAGAGTTGTCCATCGCCGGGCGCACCCACGCGTCGCCGGCGAACGGGCCACCGACGTACGACGCCTCGAACCGGTCGGCGTCGGTCTCCGGCTCGGCGAGCACCTGGTCGGCGTACTGCTCCGCGTCATCCTGCGGCCGGTAGCCCAGCCGCCGGCCGGGAGCGAGGTCCCACCACGCCCGGGTGTTGGCCGAGATCCCATACAGGACAGCAAATCCGGGTGCCGGCGTGGTGAGCCCGGCCTCGACCATGCGTACGGCGTCGCCGTGGCTCAGCCAGGTGGACAGGTTGCGCCGCGACTCGGGACGGTCTCTGAACGAGCCGATCCGGCAGGCGACGATGTCGAGCCCGTGCCGGTCGACGTACAGGCGGCACAGCGCCTCGGCGGCGACCTTCCCGACGCCGTAGAAGGTGTCCGGACGTGGCGGAGTGTCGGCGCCGACGTGCGTACCCCGCGGCGTGCGGCCCACCGCATGGTTGCTGCTCGCGTAGACCAGCCGCCCGGCTCCGGCGTCGACCATCGCGTCGAGGACCACGGCTGTGGTGTGCACGTGCGACTCGAGGATCTCGGGCAACGAGGCCTCGCTCGGGATGCTGGCCAGGTGCACGACCGCCTCAGCCCCGTCGACCGCGTCGTGGACCGCCGCGGCGTCGAGTACGTCGGCGACGACCACGCGGCTCGCCTGCGGAGCGTCGAAGTCAGCGCGGTCGAGGGCGACCACGTCGTGGCCGAGGCCGGCGAGCCCGGCGGTGACGACGGTGCCGATCGAGCCGGCGGCGCCTGTGACGACGACCCGCATCAGAGGCTCGGCAGGATCGACGTGAGCAGGCTGCCCATCCGGGTGGCGGCGTGCCGGCCGGCCTCGAGGACCTCTTCGTGGTTCAGCGGCGCACCGCTGATGCCGGCCGCGAGGTTGGTGACCAGCGAGATGCCGAGCACCTCGAGGCCGGCCTCGCGTGCCGCGATCGCCTCCAGCACCGTCGACATCCCCACCAGGTCGCCGCCGATCGCCCGGACCATCCCGATCTCGGCCGGCGTCTCGTAGTGCGGCCCGGGGAACTGTACGTACACACCCTCGTCGAGGCTCGGGTCGACCTCGCGGCACAGCCAGCGAAGTCGAGAGCTGTAGAGGTCGGTCAGGTCGACGAAGTTCGCGCCCTCGATGGGCGACGTGGCGGTCAGGTTGATGTGATCCTTGATCAGCACCGGCGTGCCGGGCGCCCAGGTCTCGCGGAGCCCACCGCAGCCGTTGGTGAGCACGACGGTCGAGCATCCGGCGGCGGCCGCGGTCCGCACCCCGTGCACCACCTGGCGTACCCCGTGCCCCTCGTACAAGTGGGTCCGGCCGAGGAACACCAGCAGCGTCGTGTCGCCGGCCCGCACCGACCGGATCGTGCCGGCATGGCCCGCGACCGCGGACACGGTGAAGCCGGGCACCTCCGAGGTCGACACCTCGGCGACCGTCTCGCCGAGACCCTCGGCAGCGGACCGCCAGCCGGACCCCAGCACCAGCGCGACGTCGTGGTGGTCGACGCCGGAGAGCTCGGCGAGCCGGGCGGCAGCAGCGTCAACGGCCGACCGGTAGTCAGTGTCAGTCACGCGGAGACGATAGCGCCCGTCAGCCCACCGAGCGGCACGGCCGGGTGCGCAGGTCGGCGACGTAGTCGTCGGGTGCGCCGGCGGCCGCGGCGGCCTCGGACAGCACGCCGAGCATGCTCGCCGACGGCAGCCCACCCTCGTACGCGTCGAGCACGAACGCCCAGGCGACCCGTTCGCCGTCGAGCGTGTGCACGCGCAGCCGCACCTTGCGGTAGAGGCCGCGACTGCCGCCTTCGGCCTCGTCGAGCCGTTTCTCGTCCTGCGGCGTGACGTCGTACAGCGCCACGAAGACCTGGTGCTGCGGGTCCTCGACGATCGTGCCGAGGGCGCCGTCCCAGCCGTAGTCCTCGCCGCCGAAGGTGAGCCGCCAGCCCACCAGCCAGCCCGTGCCGCGCAGCGGGGAGTGCGGGCAGCGCGCGCCCATCCTCTGGGGGTCCAGGTTCGATCCGTACGCGGCGTACAACGGCACGGTCGGCAGGTTATCGGTCCGGCGGCCGTGATGGGTGAAATGTCGTGGACAATGGCCGCGTGACTCGTGTGGTGATCATCGGTGGCGGCCCCGGCGGATACGAGGCGGCGCTGGTCGCTGCCCAGCTCGGGGCGGCGGTCACGATCGTCGAACGCGATGGCCTCGGCGGTTCGACGGTCCTCACCGACTGCGTGCCCAGCAAGACCCTGATCGCGACCGCCGACCTGATGACCGAGGTGCAAGGCTCGGCCGAGCTGGGCGTGCGCTTCGGCGGGCCGGCGGCGGCCCTCGACCCGGAGGGTGTCGTCGGCGTCGACCTGGCCAAGGTCAACGAGCGGGTGCTGGCACTGGCCGCAGCGCAGTCGGCCGACATCGCCGGCCGGGTCGAGCGCGAGGGCGTCACCGTGCTGCGTGGCACCGGCCGGCTGGACGGGCCGGACGCCGTGCTCGTCGACCTCGACGGCGGCGGCCAGCAGCGGGTCGACGCGGACGCCGTGCTGCTGGCGACCGGCGCCCACCCGCGCGTACTCCCGACGGCGCAGCCCGACGGCGAGCGGATCCTGACCTGGGAGCAGGTCTACACGCTCGACGTACCGCCGGAGCGGCTGATCGTCGTCGGTTCCGGGGTGACCGGGGCGGAGTTCGCCTCGGCGTACGACGCGCTCGGCGTCGACGTCGTGCTGGTGTCGTCCCGGGACCGGGTACTTCCCGGCGAGGACGCCGACGCGGCCGAGGTACTCGAGGACGTGTTCAAGCGGCGTGGCATGACGGTGCTGTCACGCTCGCGCGCTGAGTCGGTGTCCCGCGACGGCGACGTGGTGACGGTGCGGCTGACCGACGGTCAGGAGGTCGCCGGGTCGCACTGCCTGCTGGCGGTCGGGTCGGTCGCGAACACGTCCGACCTGGGCCTCGGCAGCGCCGGTGTGGAGGTCGACGACGGCGGGTTCATCAAGGTCGACAAGGTCTCACGGACGACCGGCCGCGGGGTCTACGCCGCCGGTGACTGCACCGGCGTGCTGATGCTGGCATCGGTCGCGGCGATGCAGGGCCGGATCGCGATGTGGCACGCGCTCGGCGATGCCGTTCAGCCGCTCGACTTACGGCAGGTCTCGTCCAACGTCTTCACGTCGCCGGAGATCGCGACCGTCGGGTGCACCCAGCAGGAGGTCGACGGTGGGGAGATGGACGCGAGGTCGGTGACGCTGCCGTTGAGTGGCAACGCGCGGGCCAAGATGCAGGGCGTGCACGACGGGTTCGTGAAGCTGTTCTGCCGGCCCGGGACGGGCATCGTGGTCGGCGGCGTCGTGGTGGCGCCACGGGCCAGCGAGCTCGTGCACCCCATTGCATTGGCGGTTGCCGGACGGCTCACCGCCGACCAGGTCGCGCACGCGTTCACGGTCTACCCGTCGATGTCCGGCTCGATCGCCGAGGCCGCCCGCCGCCTGCACCGCGCCCCCGACTGACCACCCTTCGCGTCGAGGTTGCGCGTGTGTCGGCTCTTGACGGCAGGCGCGGACATAAGTGCAACCTCGGCGCGAGTAGTGGGCGAGTGCGCCGTGGACATAGGTCCAACCTCGGCGCGAGTAGTGGGCGAGTGCGCCGTGGACATAGGTGCAACCTCGGCGCGAAGAACAGGGGGCTAGAAGCCGCCGAAGTCGCCGCCGAAGTCGCCGAGGCCCTCGGTGAACGAGCCGCCATCGCCGCCCATGTCGCCGCCGAAGTCCCCGCCACCGTCTCCGCCGCCGAACCCACCGTCGTCGAAGCCCCAGCCGCCGGACATCATCGAGCCGATCAACAGGCCGGGAAGCAAACCGTTCATCGCGTAGCCGCCGTAGTAGCCCTGCGCCCACGGTGCGTACGCCGGCCCGCCCTGCCAGTACGGCACCCGCTGCGGGCCGTTCATCACCGTACGGATGTCGGGCTCGGCACCCTCCGCGACCCGCTCGACGTCGGCCGCGCAGACCGGGACCTCCCGCTCCCGCCCGCCGGGCGGAGCCCACATCACGTCGGTCGCCGACGGGCCGTGGGCCGGGTTGAAGAAGCACGGCGCCCGCCGCTGTGGCACCGGCTCGCCGGCCAGCCGCGCCTTGACGCACGCCACCGAGTAACGGCCGTCCTCGAGCACCTTGGTGACGTGCGTGATCTGGTCGGGCTGGGTCACCGCGGCCAGCGACTCCTTGGACTGCTCGTAGCTGTCGAGCGCCCGCTGGTAGTCGTCGTGCGCCGCCTCGCCGAGGTCGTGGCCGGCGACGTCGGAGTCGAGCCGCTGGAGCTCCTCGCCGAACTTCGTGACGTCCTCGTCCGCGGTGCGCTTCACCGCCGCGAGATCGGCCTCGCGGGCCGACTCCAGCTGGGCGCGCCGCTGCCGCTGCCGCACGACGAGGAAGCCGATCACGCACGCCGCGATCAACAGGATGACCAACAGGTCCATGAGCAGGCTCCTTCGGCGGTACGGACGGTCCTCGAGACGGTTCCTGGGATGGACACCAGCCTACGTCGGTCCAATCGGGCCGAGAAGTTTGTCCGTTTGGCTGGCGAATTGCAAGCCGAAACGCGCATACTCTCAGCGGAAACAACTGCACCATCTGTCACAACCTGTCACAACCTGTCACGACCCGTCGCGACATCACAGCGAGGTAGGACGATGAACACGCGAAAGCTGCTGGCCGTCACTGCACTGGCCGCACTGATCCTCGGATCGGGCCTCGCCTTGGCGGAGGCGGGACCGTCGGCCGCCGCCGAGGAACGCACCATCGCCATCCGCGGCCACGGGTTCGGTCACGGCATCGGCATGTCGCAGTACGGCGCCGAGGGCGCGGCGCGGTTGGGCAAGAACTACCGCGACATCCTCGGCTTCTACTACCCGGGAACGACGATCGGGACGGCCGGCTCGTCGATCAAGGTCCTGATCACCAAGGACACGACGTCCGACGTCAAGGTCAGCCCGCGGTACAGCCTGTCGGTGCGTGACTGGGGCGACGGCGCTCACTGGCGGCTCCCGGTCAGCTCCACCATCACCCGGTGGCGTCTGGTCTCGGACCGGATCGAGTACTACCGCACCGGCACCGGCTGGGTCCGCTACCGGCCCGGCGGTCGGTGGGTGTTCCGTGGCACCCCCGAGTTCTACGCCAGCGGCACGATCACGTTGTGG
The DNA here is from genome assembly GCA_009379735.1 of Propionibacteriales bacterium. Classification (GTDB taxonomy): domain Bacteria; phylum Actinomycetota; class Actinomycetes; order Propionibacteriales; family Nocardioidaceae; genus WHTB01. The sequence continues at coordinate 5,166 of WHTB01000040.1, read as the reverse complement.
GTGCCGAGTGGCAGCGGCGAGGTCGGCCGGCGGTACCGCGGGGCGCTGCGCGCTGCCCGGCCGTCGAGCGGGTCGAGCTCGCGCGACACCGTCAACGTGCTGCCGCTCGAGTCGTACCTGCGCGGCGTCGTGGCCGACGAGATGCCCGCCTCGTGGCGCCGGGAGGCGCTGAAGTCTCAGGCGGTCGCCGCGCGCACCTATGCCGTCCGCACCCGGGCAGCGCACAGCTCGCGGTACTACCACATCTGCGACACGACGGCCTGCCAGGTGTACGGCGGCGTCGATGCCGAGCATCCCAACACCGACGAGGCCATCAGCGCCGTGAGCGGCCGGGTGCTGAAGAGCGGCAGCACGTACGCCCTGACGATGTTCTCGTCGTCCAACGGCGGCTACAGCGCGGACGGCGGCGCGTCCTACCTGGTCGTACGCAGGGACCCGTGGGACGGCTGGAGCGGCAACCCGATGCACAGCTGGTCCACGACGGTGAATGCGTCGACGCTGGAGCGCGCGTACCCGTCGATCGGGCGGCTGGTCGAGATCGACGTGCGTTCCCGCAATGGGTACGGCGAGTGGGGCGGCCGGGTCAGGACCGCGGTCCTCGACGGCACCGAGGGCGACGTCAGCGTGACCGGGAGCCGGTTGCGGTCGGTGCTCGGCCTGCGGTCGGACTGGTTCAACCCGGGACAACCGTCGTAGGCCGGTCCAGCGCCGGTCAGGCCGGCTCCAGCACGATCACCAGGTCGCCGCCCTCGACCTGACGCGGTCCGTCGAGCGCGACCCGCATCACCGTACCCGCGACCGGCGTGGTGATCGCCGCCTCCATCTTCATCGCCTCGATGGTGGCCACGGTCCCGCCGGCCTCGACCTGGTCTCCGGCCGCGACGACCGGGCTGACGACGCCGTCGAACGGTGCCGCCACCTGGCCCGGCTGCTGCGAGTCGGCCTTCTCCTGGGTCGGGACCTCGGCCGCGACCGCGTTGTCCTTGACCGCGATCGGCCGGAGCTGGCCGTTGATCGTGCACATGACCGTACGGAAGCCGCGCTCGTCGGGCTCGCCGATCGCCTGCAGGCCGAGGATCAGCCGCTTGCCCTCCTCCAGGTCGACCTCGTGCTCGTCGCCGGCGCGCAGCCCGTACAGGAAGTCCCGCGTCGGCAGCACCGAGAGATCGCTGTAGCGTTCCCGCGACTCGAGGAACTCGCGTGTCGGCCCCGGGAACATCAGCGCGTTGAGGGTCTGGCGTCGAGACGTGGCCAACCCATGGCGTTGCTCGTCGGTGAGGTCGGTGTCGCGTTTGGGCGGAGTACGGCCGGCCAACGCCTTGGTCCGGAACGGTTCGGGCCACCCGCCCGGCGGGTCACCGATCTCGCCGCTGAGGAACCCGATCACCGAGTCGGGTACGTCGAACTTCGACGGCTCGGCCTCGAACTCGGCGGGGTCGGCGCCGACCGCGACCAGGTGCAGGGCGAGGTCGCCGACCACCTTGCTGGACGGCGTGACCTTGACGACGTTGCCCAGGATGGCGTTCGCGGCGGCGTACATGTCCTCGATCTGCTCGAACTTCTCGCCGAGCCCGAGCGCGATCGCCTGCTGCCGCAGGTTGGACAGCTGCCCGCCGGGGATCTCGTGCGTGTAGACCCGGCCGGTGGGTCCCGGGATGCCGGACTCGAACGGCGCGTACAGCCGGCGGACCGCCTCCCAGTACGGCTCGAGGTCGCACACCGCGTGCAGGTCGAGGCCGGTGGCACGGTCGCTCTGGTCGGTGCTGGCGACCAGGGCGGACAGCGGCGGCTGGCTGGTCGTGCCCGCCAGCGGTGCGCTCGCCGCGTCGACGGCGTCGACCCCGGCGTCGATCGCGGCCAGCAGGGTCGCCAGCTGGCCGCCGGCGGTGTCGTGGGTGTGCAGGTGCACGGGCAGGTCGAAGCGCTCGCGCAGCGCGCTGACCAGGGTGTGGGCGGCGGGCGCCCGCAGCAGCCCGGCCATGTCCTTGACGCACAGCACATGGGCGCCGGCGTCGACGATCCGTTCGGCCAGGGCGAGGTAGTAGTCGAGCGTGTAGAGCCGCTCGCCGGGACTGCTCAGGTCGCCGGTGTAGCAGAGGGCGACCTCGGCGACCGCGCTGCCGGTCTCGCGGACCGCCTCGATCGCGGGCCGCATCTGCTCGACGTCGTTCAGCGCGTCGAAGACCCGGAACACGTCGACGCCGGTGGCCGCGGCCTCCTCGACGAAGGCATGTGTCACCTCGGTCGGGTACGGCGTGTAGCCCACCGTGTTGCGGCCACGCAGCAGCATCTGCAGACAGAGGTTGGGCATCGACTCTCGGAGGGCGGCGAGCCGCTCCCACGGGTCCTCGGCGAGGAAGCGCAGCGCCACGTCGTACGTCGCGCCGCCCCACGCCTCGACACTCCACAGCTGCGGCGTCATCCGCGCGACGTGGCCCCCGACGTTGGCCAGGTCGCGGGTGCGTACCCGGGTCGCCAGCAGCGACTGGTGGGCGTCGCGGAACGTCGTGTCGGTGACCGCGACCCGGCCCTGCTCGCGCAGCCGGGCCGCGAAACCCTCGGGCCCGAGCGCCTCGAGCAGCTGGCGTGAGCCGTCCGGTGGCGCGGCGGCCAGGTCGATCTCGGGCAGCTTGTCCACCGGCGAGAGGCTGGCCGGCGCCGTGCCGTGCGGCTGGTTGACCGTGACATCGGCCAGGTAGGTGAGCAGCTTGGTGCCCCGGTCGGCCGACGACCGGGCGGTGAGCAGGTGCGGGTGCTGCTCGATGAACGCGGTGGTGAGACGACCGGCCCGGAAGTCCGGGTCGTCGAGTACGGCCTGCAGGAACGGGATGTTGGTCGCGACGCCCCGGATCCGGAACTCGGCGATCGCCCGCTTGGCCCGGTCCACCGCCGTGCCGAAGTCACGGCCGCGGCAGGTCAGCTTGGCCAGCATCGAGTCGAAGTGCGCGCTGATCTCGGCGCCGGTGTAGGTCGTGCCCCCGTCGAGTCGGACACCGGCCCCGCCGGGGGAGCGGTACGTGGTGATGCGGCCGGTGTCCGGGCGGAAGCCGTTGGCCGGGTCCTCGGTGGTGATCCGGCACTGCAGGGCGGCGCCCCGTACCGCGATGCCGTCCTGGCTCAGCCCGAGGTCGGCCAGCGTCTCGCCGGCCGCGATCCGCAGCTGCGACTGGACCAGGTCGACGTCGGTCACCTCCTCGGTCACCGTGTGCTCGACCTGGATGCGGGGGTTCATCTCGATGAAGACGTGCCGCCCTTCGCCGTCGACCAGGAACTCCACGGTGCCGGCGTTGCAGTAGCCGATCGCGGTGGCGAACCGCACCGCGTCGGCGCAGATCCGCACCCGAAGGTCGGGGTCGAGGTCGGGCGCCGGGGCGATCTCGACCACCTTCTGGTGCCGTCGCTGCACCGAGCAGTCGCGCTCGTAGAGGTGGATCACGTTGCCGTCGGCGTCGGCCAGGATCTGCACCTCGATATGCCTCGGGTCGACGACCGCCTGCTCGAGGAAGACGGTCGGGTCGCCGAACGCGCCCTCGGCCTCACGCATCGCGGCCTCGGCGGCGTCGCGCAGGTCGGCGAGATTGTCGACCTTGCGCATGCCGCGCCCACCCCCGCCCGCGACCGCCTTGACGAAGACCGGGAACTGCATCCGCTCGGCCGCGGCCACGATCTCGTCGACGTCGCGAGACGGCGGCACGCTGTCGAGGACGGGTAAGCCGGCGCGGCGGGCAGCCTCGATCGCGGTGGCCTTGTTGCCCGTCAGGGTGAGCACCTCGGCCGACGGCCCGACGAACGTGATGCCGGCCGCGGCGCACGCCTCGGCCAGGGCGGGGTTCTCCGACAGGAAGCCGTAGCCGGGGTAGACCGCGTCCGCGCCCGCGCTGACCGCGGTGGCGACGATGCCCTCCGGGTCGAGGTAGGCGCGGACGGGGTGGCCGAGCTCGCCGATCTCGTATCCCTCGTCGGCCTTCAGCCGGTGCTCCGACCCGCGGTCCTCGTGCGGGAACACGGCCACCGTCTTGGCGCCGAGCTCGTAGGCGGCGCGGAAGGCTCGGATGGCGATCTCGCCCCGGTTGGCGACGAGCACCTTGCTGAACACGAGTCGACCTCCGGTGCTGGCGCGGGTGGCGGTGTGCTGTGCGGCACCCTACCGAGGCGGTTCCGGCATACGGGACCACCGTCTCACCAGCCGCTGGACCCGACGACCCGCCCGCCTCTCCACCGAGGTGCAAAATTGCCCAATTGGGCAAAATTCCACCTCGATCACCGCGGAATCGGGTCGAAAATTGCCCAATTGGGCTTCTCCGGCGTGCGGGTCTCCTTCCAGCGACGCGGCGTCAGTCCTTGAGCTCGCAGATGACCTGACCGGCCGTGACGGTGGCGCCGACCTCGGCCACCAGGCCGGTCACGGTGCCCGCCTTGTGTGCGGTCAGCGGCTGCTCCATCTTCATCGCCTCGAGGACGACGACCAGGTCGCCCTCGGCCACCACTGCGCCGTCCTCGACCGCGAGCTTGACGATCGTGCCCTGCATCGGCGACGTGAGCGCGTCCCCGCTGGCGGCGGCCGCGGCCTTCTTGCCGCCGCCGCGCTTGGCGGGCTTCTTCGCAGCGGCAGCGGCGGCGGCGCCACCACCGACGCCGAGCCCCGCCGGCAGCACGACCTCGAGCCGCCTGCCGCCGACCTCGACGGTCACCGACTCGCGCTCGACCGGCTCTGCCACCTGGGCCGCACCGTCATAGGGCGCGATGTCGTTGTCGAATTCCGTCTCGATCCAGCTGGTGTAGACGGAGAACGTCGTGCCGTCGCCGACGTACGCCGGGTCGTCCACGACCTTGCGGTGGAACGGGATCACGGTCGGCATGCCCTCGACCACGAACTCGTCCAGCGCCCGCCGCGAACGCGCCAGTGCCTGCTCCCGGGAGACGCCGCTGACGATCAGCTTGGCGACCAGGGAGTCGAACGACCCGGGCACCGTCTCGCCCTGGTCGTACCCGCCGTCGAGCCGGATGCCCGGCCCGGACGGCGCGTGCCATCGGGTCAGCGTGCCCGGTGCCGGCATGAACCCCCGGCCGGCGTCCTCGGCGTTGATCCGGAACTCGATCGAGTGACCGCTGACCGCGGGGTCGTCGTAGCCGAGCTCCTCGCCGGCCGCGATCCGGAACATCTCG
>WHTB01000304.1 GCA_009379735.1 Propionibacteriales bacterium | reverse complement strand
GATGCTCTCGACCGCATCGGGGATGCCGGCCAGCACCTGATCACGCTGGTCGACGACGTACTGAACGTCGCGGAGATGGACGCCGGACACCTCAGGCTGCGGCCCGAGCCGGTCGACCTGGCCGAGCTGATCTCCCGCGCCGTCGAGGAGCTGCGACCCGTCGCGGAGCACAAGGGGGTGGCGCTGACGGTCGACCTGGCCGCCGCCTCGGTGTACGCCGACCCGGTCCGCCTGCGGCAGGTGATCTACAACCTGTCCTCGAACGCCATCAAGTACACGCCCGAAGGTGGTTCGGTGCAGTTCGTCAGCGAGCAGGCCGACGACGGCGTCCGGATCTCCGTCGTCGACACCGGCATCGGCATCAGCCCCGAGGACCAGGACCGGGTGTTCGAGGACTTCACCCAGCTCGACGAACATGCCGGTGAGGGGTCCGGGCTGGGGCTGTCGATCGCGCGCCGGCTCGTCACCGCCCACGGGGGACGCACCGAGCTCACGTCGCGGCCGGGTGAGGGTAGCCGGTTCACCGTCGTCCTGCCGTACCCGGCCTGACCGACCGCTCGGGCTAGGGTGCGTCTCCTTAGTCGGTGAGGGCGGCGAGGGTCCACCCGGCGACATGCTGGTCGCCCGGCCGGAGCACGAGCAGGTCGACCCCCGAGTTGAACGCGTCCGGTGGGCAGGTCATCGGTTCGACGGCGAGGCCAAGCCGGCTCGACGCCTCGTCCGGGCGGTCCGCCGTGTGGATCTGCACCCACGGCAGCGTGGTCGGGTCCCAGGCGCACTCCACACCGTGACCGTCGTCGTGTCGAAGCCGCACCAGGGCGAGCCCGTCCGGCCCGGCCGTCACCGTGGTGTACGCGTGGTCGACCCAGACGTCACCGATCCGCCGCGGGCTGCGGAAGTCCAGCAGGCCGCCGGCCACCGGGCTGGTGACTGGGCCGGTGGCGACCGGGAGCAGCCGATCGGGCGTCACCGACAGCACCTCGTCCGCCGGGACCTCCAGCGTCCAGTCGTCGACCCGGCCCGTCCCGGCGCACAGGTACGGGTGCGGCGCGGTCCCGTACGGCGCGCTCTGGTCGCCGACGTTGGTCGCCGTCACCGTGCACGACAGCCCGGCGTCGCCGAGGACGTAGCGCGCGGTGAGCTCGAGCGCGAACGGGTAACCGGGCTGAGGCACCAGTCGATGGTGGAGGGTGACGGCCTCGGCGGTCTGCTCGAGCAGGTCGAACGGCACCCAGCACACCAGCCCGTGCAGTGCGGTGGCCCGCTCCGTCTCGTTGACCGGCAGCTGGTACTGCTGCCCGGCGAACTGGTAGCGCCCGTCGGTGATCCGGTTCGGCCACGGGGCGAGCAGCGAGCCACGGAAGTACGGACGTGCCTCATCGCGGTCGAACGACAGCACGAGGTCACGCCCTGCGTGCCGCAGCTCGCGGAGCCCGGCGCCGACCTGGGTGATCGCGGCCCGGTAGTCGCCGTACTCGAGCGAGTAGTCGCCGAACACCTCAGATGTCTCGCAGCCGCCGTGCGACGTCCTCCGGGAGCACGTCGGTGATGAACGCGTTCATGCCGGACTCGGTGCCGGCCAGGAACTTGAGCTTGTCGGCCGCGCGGCGGATCGAGAACAGCTGCAGGTGCAGGTAGCCGAGCTCCTCGGTGTCGACGACCGGGCCTTGGTGCCAGGCGGAGATGTACGGGAGCGGGCTGTCGTACAACCGGTCGAGGCGCTGCAGCAGGTCGAGGTACAGCACGACGAAGTCGTCGCGCTCGGCGTCGTCGAGGTCGGGAATCTTCCGGACCCGGCGCCGCGGGTAGACGTGCACCTCGACCGGCCAGCGGGCGGCGGCCGGGACGAACGCCGTCCAGTGCGTCGACTCCGCGACGACGCGGACCCGGGCCTCGCGCTCGGCCGCGAGGACGTCGGTGTGCAGGTCGCCGCCGGTGCGCTTCCGGTACCGCGCGGCAACGTCGACCATCCGGCTGCTCCGTGGGGTGAGGTAGGGGTAGGCGTAGATCTGGCCGTGCGGGTGGCTCAGGGTCACCCCGATCTCCTTCCCCCGACTCTCGAAGCAGAAAACCTGCTCGACGCCGTCGAGCTCGCCCAGCTCGGTGGTGCGGTCGGCCCAGGCGTCGACGACGAGGCGGGCCTGAGCGGCCGACAGGTCGGCGAACCGCGCGTTGTGGTCGCTGGAGAAGCAGACCACCTCACAGCGACCGAAGCCGGGACGCATCGGCACCAGCGGGTTGGGGGCGTCGACCTGCGGTGGCTCCGCGGCTGTCGACAGGCTCGGAAAACGGTTCTCGAACGTCACCACGTCGTAGTCGCTGGCGGGGATCTCGGTGTGCCGGCCGTCCGACGACGGACAGAGCGGGCACTCCTCGTCCGGCGGGAGGAAGGTGCGGGACTGCCGGTGCGAGGCCATCGCCACCCACTCGTCGAGCAGCGGGTCGAGCCTGAACTGCGACGCCGTGCTGACCGCCGGGAGGTCTCGCGGGTCGACCAGTTCTCGGACGGCGCTGTCGTCGAGGTCGAAGTAGACGATCTCTCGACCGTCCGCCAGCGTGGCGTTGGTCTTCTTCACCGCACCCTGCTCCTCGGGCCCCCGCGTGCGGAGGCAGGTTGACGTTGTGAAGTGCGCGCATGAGGCGCCCGTCGAACAGTCAACCACAAAACAACAGGTTCAAACAGCGGGACCGTCGATGCACGGTTCTGGCTGAGACTTCCGCCACTGGTGTGCGAAAACGAGTGAACACGACCGTTTCTGTTGACATGGCTCGGGAAACGTGTGTGGAATGTGTCACGCGCCGGCGTGCCGGTGTCCGTGCGTCAGCAACGGGCTGGCGCAGTCAGCGGAGTGAGGATGCATCGTGACAGCACCCACAGCAGCACCTCTACGACGAACCGGACTCGCGCTGGCGACAGCGCTGGTCATGATGGCCTCGACCGTCCTGCTGAGCGCGGCCGCACCGGCAGCCCCCGATCCCTCCGACAGCGGGTGGGAGATGGGCGAGCCCCGGCTCCCGACGCCGTGGACCGACGAGGTGTCCCCGGACAACGCGCTGCCGGAGTACCCGCGCCCACAGCTGACCCGGGCGAAGTGGCAGAACCTCAACGGCGTATGGGAGTTCGCCGGCGCCACGGCGGGCGCGGAGCCGCCGTTCGGCCAGACCCTCACTGAGCGGGTGCTGGTGCCGTACCCGATCGAGTCGGTGCTGTCCGGGATCGAGCGGCACGAGGACTACATGTGGTACCGCAAGACGGTCACGGTGCCCAACGGCTGGCGGATCGGCAACGGGCAGCGGCTGATGCTGAACTTCGGAGCGGTCGACTACCAGTCGGTGGTGTACGTCAACGGGGAGCAGGTCGCTGAGCACACTGGCGGGTACGGACGGTTCTCCGCCGACATCACCGACGCGGTGACCGGGTCGGGTGCGCAGGAGATCATCGTCGGTGTCGAGGACCGTACCGACGCGACGTGGCAGCCGGTCGGCAAGCAGCGTCGGGTTCCGGACCGCGGCATCTTCTACGAGGGTGCCTCGGGCATCTGGCAGACCGTCTGGATGGAGCCGGTCGCCGACGGCCATGTAGACACGCTGGACATGACGCCCGACCCCGACGCGAGCGCGCTCCGGCTCACCGTTAACACCAATGGCAACACCGCCGGCGACGTCAGTGGTCTGACCGTGGAGGCGACGGTGCGCGAGGGCCAGACGATGGTCAGCCGTACGACCGGTGCGCCGGGCGCGGAGGTCGCGCTGCCGGTGAAAAAGGCCAAGCTGTGGTCGCCCGACTCGCCGTTCCTCTACAACCTCGAGGTCAGGCTGAAGAACGGCGACGAGGTGGTCGACAGCGTCGGGTCCTACTTCGGCATGCGCGAGATTGGCAAGGCGAAGGGCGCCGACGGCAGGCTGCACATGACGCTCAACGGCGAGATCGTGTTTCACATGTCGACGCTCGACCAGGGCTACTGGCCGGACGGCATCTACACCGCACCGACCGACGACGCGCTGGCGTTCGACCTCGAGCAGCACAAGGAGCTCGGCTTCAACACCGTGCGCAAGCACATCAAGGTCGAACCCGACCGCTGGTTCTACCACGCGGACCGGCTGGGACTGTTGGTCTGGCAGGACATGCCGGCGATGCGGACCGGCGGCCGTCCGCCGGTCGAGGGACAGCAGCAGTTCGAGACCGAGCTGCACGAGATGGTCGACCAGCACAAGAACTGGACCTCGGTGATCGGCTGGGTGCCGTTCAACGAGGGCTGGGGCGAGTGGAACCGCGACGCCACCGGCCGGATCGCTGACGACATCTTGGCGCAGGACCCGAGCCGGCTGGTCAACGCGCACAGCGGTGTGAACTGCTGTGACTCGCTCGGCGACTCGGGCCAGGGCGACGTCATCGACTGGCACCGGTACGTCGGTCCCGCCGATCCCGTACCTGAGGGGGATCGGGTGTCGATCGACGGCGAGCACGGCGGCTTCGGGCTCGAGGTCGACGACCACATGTGGTTCGGAGAAGGTCACGCGTACGAGATGACGCCCGATCCCGAGACGTTGACTCGGCGCTATGTCGAGAACCAGGAGGACGTCCTGACGGCGGCCAAGCAGTGCGGGATCAGCGGGGCGATCTACACCCAGATCACCGACGTCGAGCACGAGGTCAACGGCTTCTTCACCTACGACCGGCAGGTCGAGAAGATGGACTTCGGCCAGGTGGGCGACATCAACGAGAAGATCATCCGCGAAGCCGACGGCTCCGGTTCCGACGCACCCGACCTGCCTCCGGGCACTCCCGGACTCACCGGGCTCGCGTACTGGCCCGCCGACGAAGGCAGCGGCACGGTGGCCGCCGACCAGGTCGGCGACGCCGATCTCACCCTTCGACCTGGGGCGAGCTGGACCGCCGGAGTGTCCGGATCGGCGCTGCAGTTCGACGGCGCCGGTGGTCATGCCGAGACCGAGGGCCCGGTGCTCGACACCTCCGGCAGCTTCACCGCCGCAGCATGGGTCAAGCTCGACCGGGTGAACGGCTGGCTGACCGCGGTCGGTCAGGACGGCCCGGTCCAGTCGGCGTTCTTCCTGCAGAAGACGGCCGACACCAACCG
>WHTB01000189.1 GCA_009379735.1 Propionibacteriales bacterium | reverse complement strand
GCGACGCTCGTCGGCGGCGGGTCCGAGCTGAAGGCGTTCACGGGCGCCGAGGGGTTCGGCACCGACACGGCAGGCGGTCGCGGGGGACGGGTCATCGAGGTCACCAACCTCGACGACTCGGGCGCCGGGTCGTTCCGCGCGGCGGTCGAGGCGTCCGGCCGACGCATCGTCGTCTTCCGGGTCGCAGGCACCATCACGCTGCAGTCGCGAGTCACCGTCGACCAACCCTTCCTCACGATCGCCGGTCAGAGCGCCCCGGGTGAGGGCATCACGCTGCGCTCGGCGCCGACCAACCCCAAGGGCACGATGTACATCACCACCCATGACGTCGTGGTGCGGTACCTCCGGCTGCGGCCCGGCACGCCGAACACCAAGACCGACAGCCATGACGCACTGACCGTGTGGAACGACGAGGACCGGGACCTGGGCGCGTTCAACGTCGTCGTCGACCACTGCTCGTTCTCGTGGGCCGTGGACGAGAACCTCGCGACCTACCACAACGCCCGCGACGTCACGTTCTCCTGGAACATCGTCAGCGAGTCCCTGTCGTACAGCGAACACCCGCAAGGCGAGCACTCCAAGGGCTTCCACCTGAGTGGTGACGGCAGCGGAAACATCACGGCACACCACAACCTGCTGGCACACAACGAGGACCGGAACCCGCAGCCCACGAACCCGGGAGTCCTCGACTTCCGCAACAACGTCGTCTACAACTACGGCGAGCACGCGATGGTGGTCAGCGACAGCAAGGGCAAGCCGTCGGTCAACGTCGTCGGCAACTACTACCGTCCCGGCCCCGACTCGTCCGACGGCACCTACCCGCTGGCGAAGTACGACGGGTCGGGCGTCGGCCACGGATACTACGTGGCAGCGAACGTCGCCTCGTACGACGGCGACGAGGTCAGGTCGAACCGCGAGTTCGTGGCACCCGACTCACGCGATGCGATGGTCGGCTCGGAGTTCGACGCCCCAGCGGTGACCACGACGACCGCCGACGAGGCGTACGACGCGGTGCTGGCCGGCGCGGGCGCATCCCGGGACCGCGACGCGGTGGACAACCGGATCGTCCGGGAGGTCCGTGACCGGGGCGGTCACATCATCGACCACGAGTCCGAGGTCGGCGGCTGGCCCCGGCTGCGCTCCGAGACCCCACCGGCCGACGGCGACCACGACGGCATGCCGGACGCCTGGGAGACCGCGCGCGGGCTGGACCCGGGTGTGGACGACAGCGCGAAGGACCGCGACGGTGACGGCTACACCAACGTCGAGGAGTACCTCAACGGTCTCTGAGGCACGCCCCCCCGCTGCTGTCCCTGAACGGCGCGGGCTCAGTGCTTCGGCTCCAGCTCGGACGGCTCGTCGGCGCCCTCGACCTCGGTGCCCTCGGCCCGGTGATGACCGTCGGTGTGGCTGTGCGCCTCTTCGAGCTCCTCGCGGGAGACGTTCGTGACGTCGTCGTCGTACCAGAAGGCCCACACCTTGCTGCGCAGGCGGCTGCGCCGGCTGGCCGGGTTGGCGACGCCGTTCTCGTCGACCGCCGGCTCGAGCTCGGGCCGGTCGTACTGCTCGTGGGAGACCAGCTTCCAGGTCTCGGTCGACGACAGCGGGGCGTGCCGCTCGGTGTACTCACCGGACGGCGCGCGCATGATGATGCCGGTCTCGAACCCGTGCAGGGCGCGCTCGCGGTCGGCCCGCTGCAGGCCGAGGCAGATCCGCTTGGTGATGATGAACGCGATCGGCGGCCCGATGAAGATCAGCACCCGCATGAACCGGGTGATCCAGTTCAAGTCGAGGTCGAACTTCAACGCGATGATGTCGTTGCCGCCGGCGAACCAGAGCAGGCCGTAGACCGTCATCAGCGACACGATGAATGCCGTCCGGCTCGGCGCGTTGCGCGGGCGCTGCAGCAGGTGATGCTCGCGCTTGTCCCCGGTGATCCACTGCTCGATGAACGGATAGAGCAGCGCGATCGTGAACAGCACACCGGGCGCGACGACACCCGGCAGCAGGACGTTCCAGCTGAGGGTGTAGCCGAACACCTCGGTCTCCCACCCAGGCATGATGCGCAGGAGCCCCTCGGCGATGCCCATGTACCAGTCGGGCTGTGAGCCCGCCGTCACTTCGGACGGGTTGTACGGGCCGTACTTCCACACCGGGTTGATCTGCAGCAGCGCTCCCATCAGGGAGGTGACGCCGAAGATGATGAAGAAGAAGCCGCCGGCCTTCGCGGTGTAGATCGGCAGGAACGGCTCGCCGACGACGTTGCGGTTGGTGCGGCCGGGGCCGGGCCACTGCGTGTGCTTGTGGTAGTAGAGCAGCACCAGGTGCGCGGTGACCAGCGCGATCAGCAGGCCCGGGATCAGCAGGATGTGCAGCATGTAGAGCCGCGGGATCATGTCGTCGCCCGGGAACTCCCCGCCGAAGGCGAAGAACGAGGTGTACGTGCCGACGACCGGGACGGACCGGATCAGGCCCTCCGCGATCCGCAGCCCGGTGCCGGACAGCAGGTCGTCGGGGAGCGAGTAGCCGGCGAATCCCTCGAGGATGCCGAGCATCAGCAGCAGGCTACCGATGACGTAGTTGATCTCGCGTGGCTTGCGGAACGCCCCGGTGAACAGGATCCGGAGCATGTGCACCATCATCGCGGCGATGAACAGGATCGCCGCCCAGTGGTGGACCTGACGCATCAGCAGGCCGGCCCGCACGTCGAACGAGATGTCGAGCGTCGACGAGTACGCGTCGGACATGTGCAGACCGCGCAGCAGCTCGTACGAGCCGTGGTACTCGACCTCGGCCATGCTCGGCTTGAACCAGAACGTCAGGAACACGCCGGTGAGGAGCAAGATGACGAACGACCACAGGGCGATCTCACCGAGCATGAACGACCAGTGGTCGGGGAAGACCTTGCGCAGGAACTTCTTGTTCGCCAGGTTGGCCAGGCCGGTGCGGTCGTCGAGCCACGTGACCGGCCCGGAGACCGACTTGGGTGCGTTGATCTTCGACTGCTGGCTCATGCGGACCGGTCCTCCTCACCGCCGCGCTCCCAGAAGCTCGGCCCGACCGGCTCCTCGAAGTCGCGTTGTGCGATCAGATATCCCTCGTCGTCGACGGCCAGCGGCAGCTGGGGGAGTGCGCGCGCCGCCGGACCGAAGATCACCTCGCCGTCCTTGGCGAGGTCGAACGTGCTCTGGTGGCAGGGACACAGCAGGTGGTGCGTTGTCTGCTCGTACAGGCTGATCGGGCAGCCGACGTGCGTGCAGATCTTGGAGTAGCAGAGGACGCCGTCGATGCCCCAGTTCTGGCGGGCCTTCCGGGCGTTGATCTTCGCCGGGTCGATGCGGACGACGATGACGGCGGCCTTGCCCTTGGCGTTCAGCAGGTCGTGGCCCTCGAGGTTCTCCTCGCCGTCCGGGTCGTCCTCCTCGTTCTCGACGAGCACGTCGGGCTCGGCGTTGATGAGCTGGCCGATCTCGATGTCGGAGACCTTGATCGGTGCTCCGGTGACGTCGTTGACGACCCGCATGCCCTTCTCCCAGACCGTTCGCGACGGTCGGCCGGCGGGCATCGTGCCGAGGTCGCGCAGGGCCACGATGGCCGGCAGCCCGAGTACGCCGAGAGCGCCCAGCAGGCTGTTGCGGATCATCGGGCGGCGACCGATGCCGGAGTCGGACCCACCCTCGCTCAGCGCTGCCAGCGAGGACTCCCGGGCGGCCGGCGTCGAGGCGATCGGGTGCCGGTCCTCGGCGATGTCGTGGTCGTTCATCAGGGTGCGGGACCAGTGGATGAGGCCCATCCCGATGAACAGCAAGGCCAGGCCGATGGTCAGGCCGAGGGCGAGGTTGTTGGCCTGCCAGCCGAGGAACGAGGCGTCGAGCGGCACCGCGAAGTAGGCGACACAGAAGCCGAGCGTCAGCAAGGTGGCGAGTCCGAACAGGGTGGCGACCTGCCGCTCGGCGCGCTTCTCCATCTGCGGGTCGACGTCGGTCGGCCGGGGGTGGTGCTTCTCGAGGCCGGGATTGTCCATCGGGCGACCCGCCTGGCCGTCGTGGACCTCGATCTCGTGGTCGCTCACTTCTTCACCCTCGCTCCGTGTCCCGTGATCCAGACCGTCACTATGACCAGGCCACCGATGCCGACGATCCAGCCGAACAGCCCTTCGGAGACAGGACCGAGTGAGCCGAGGGCGAAGCCACCCGGGTTGGGCTGGTCCTGCTGCTCGAGGTGCTTGACGTACGCGATGACGTTCCGCTTGTCCTCGGGCGTCATCACGTTGTCGGAGAAGACCGGCATCTGCTGCGGACCGATCTGCATCGCTTCGTACATGTGCTTGGCGTCGACGCCGACCAGCGAGGGCGCGTACTTGCCGTCCGGCAGGGCGCCGCCGGACGCGTTGAAGTTGTGGCAGGCCGTGCAGTTGGTCCGCCACAGCTCGCCGCCGCGGACGATCTCCTCCTCGGTGGCGTCCTCGTAGTCGTAGTCCTCCGCGGCGGGGATGGCGGGACCTGGGCCGAGTGACGCGACGAAGGCCGCCAGCGCCTCGGTCTGCTCGTCGGTGTAGAGCGGGTCCTTGCGGGGTGCCTGCGCGCCGGTCTGCGCCATCGGCATCCGACCGGTGGAGACCTGGAAGTCGACCGCCGCGGCGCCGACGCCGATCAGCGGCGGCCCCTGCTGGCTGCCGGAGGCGTTCATGATGCCTTCGGCGTTCTTGCCGTGGCAGGACGCGCAGCCGACCAGGAACAGCTTGCGACCGTCCGCGACCAGCTCTTGCTGGGCGGCGTTGGCCTCGGCCGGCTTGGGCGCCACGGTGGCGTACAGGCCGCCGGCGATGCCGAGGCCCAGCAGCAAGACGACCAGCCCCGCGAGCGGGTGCCTGCGGCGAGCCGACAGTCGGGCGGAGAGAAGTCGCACGGGGAGTCCTCTGGTCCGTCGCTACTTGATCAGGTAGATGGTCGCGAACAGGGCGATCCAGACCACATCGACGAAGTGCCAGTAGTACGACACCACGATCGCGGTCACGGCCTGCTCGTGGGTGAATCTCTTGGCCACCAGCGTGCGCGCCAGCACGTACAGGAACGCGACCAGGCCGCCGGCGACGTGGATGCCGTGGAACCCGGTGGCGAGGTAGAAGATCGACCCGTACGGCGACGACGGGATCGTGACCCCTTCGGACACCAGTGCGGCGTACTCCGAGACCTGGCCCGCGATGAAGATCGCGCCCATCACGTAGGTCAGCACGAACCACTCGCGCAGGCCCCACTTGTTGAACTGCGCGATGCCGCCCGCGCGACCGACCTGGCCGCGCTCGGCGGCGAACACGCCGAGCTGGCAGGTCACCGACGACAGCACCAGGATGATCGTGTTGCCGGTGGAGAAGGGGATGTTGAGCTTCGCGACCTCCTGAGTCCACAGGTCGGGAGCGACCGATCGGAGCGTGAAGTAGATCGCGAACAGGGCCGCGAAGAACATCAGCTCGCTCGAGAGCCAGACGATCGTGCCGACGCTGACCATGCTGGGACGGTCGTGGTGTCCGTGCAGGCGCGAAGCCGGGATGGAGGCGGTTGCGGTGGCCACACTTGCATTATGTCTTGAAGCCGTTCGGTCGGCACCCCGACCCCCCGGCTTACGCTGAGTGTTGTGCCGGCACCGTCCTTGCTCAGCGGCTGGGTCCTCGACCCGATGCCCGCGGCGACCCTCGTCGCGGCCGCTGCGTTCTACCTCTACGGGGTACGCGTGCTGCGCCGCCGCGGCGACCGCTGGCCGCTCGGCCGGACGCTGACCTTCGTCGTCGGCGGGCTCGGCAGCGCGGCGGTGGCGACGCTCTCGCCAGTCGCGGCGTACGACACGACGCTGCTGTCGATGCACATGGTCCAGCACATGCTGCTGTCGATGGTCACGCCGGTGCTGCTGGCGCTCGGTGCACCGGTGACGCTGGCGCTGCGCACCCTCACCCGTACTCCCCGCGGGTGGCTGCTGGCGCTGCTGCACAGCCGGGTGGCCGCCGTCTTGTCGTTCCCGGTAGTGGCGTTCGCGCTGTTCGTGCTCAGCCCGTGGGCGCTGTACTTCACCGGGTGGTACGGCGCGACCCTCGAGTCGGTGTACCTGCACAACGTCCTCCACCTGCACCTCGTCGTGGTGGGCAGCCTGTTCTTCTGGCCGCTGGTGGGCGCCGACCCGGTGCCGGGCCGGGTGCCGTACCCGTTCCGGCTGTTGACGATCTTCCTCACCCTGCCGTTCCACGCGTTCCTCGGTGTGACGGTGATGGGTCAGAGCGGCCTGATCGCCGGTTCGCACTACCGCGGTCTCGACCTTTCGTGGACTTCGCCCGAGGCCGACCAGGAGCTGGCCGGGGCGATCCTGTGGGGTTCCGGCGACCTCGTCGGGCTGGTCTTCTTCGGTGTGCTGTTCGTGCAGTGGGTGCGAGCCAGCCAGCGGGAGGCCGTACGCGAGGACCGCAGGCTGGACCGGCTGGAGGCTCGCGCGCGAGACGGGCCGGGTGACCGGTAGCATCACGCTCGTGACTCCTGCACCTGCCGAGACGGTCAAGATCCTGGTCTACAGCGACGACGTCACCGTGCGTGAGTCGGTGAAGCTGGCACTCGGCAAGCGCGTGCACCCTGACCTGCCGACGCTCGAGTACGTCGAGTGCGCCACCGAGCCGGCGGTGATCAAGACGTTCGACGCAGGCGGGATCGCGCTGGCCATCCTGGACGGTGAGGCCGTCCCCGCCGGCGGGATGGGCATCGCCCGCCAGGTGAAGGACGAGATCTTCCGCTGTCCGCCGGTCCTGGTGCTGACCGGCCGCCCGCAGGACGCCTGGCTGGCCACCTGGTCGCGCGCCGAGGCGGCCGTGCCCCACCCGATCGACCCGATGCGGCTGGCCGAGACCGTGGCCGGCCTGTTGCGCGAACGCACCACCCTCGCCACTCGCTGACTTCTCACCCTGGGGCTTCCCGTGACCGTCACCCATGCCTGGCCTGAGGTGCTGTCGACTCTTGTCGGCGGCAACGACCTGACTGCCGGCCAGGCCGCGTGGGCGATGCAGGAGATCCTCGACGGCGCGGCGTCGCCCGCCCAGATCGGCGGCTTCGCGGTTGCGCTCCGGGCCAAGGGCGAGAGCGTGGACGAGGTCGAGGCCCTGGTGCGCACGATGTACAGCCACGCCATCGCGATCGACGTACCCGGGCAGACCCTTGATGTGGTCGGGACGGGCGGCGACCGGGCGCACACAGTGAACATCTCGACGATGTCGGCGATCGTGGCGGCGGGTGCCGGGGCGAGGGTGGTCAAGCACGGCAACCGGGCGGCGTCGTCGTCGTGCGGCACGGCCGACGTGCTGGAACGGCTCGGCGTGCGGCTCGACCTGCCGCCGTCCGTCGTCGCCGAGGTGGGGCGCGAGGCCGGCATCACGTTCTGCTTCGCGCCGATGTTCCACCCGGCCCTGCGGCATGCCGCGGTGCCGCGCCGCGAGCTGGGGATCGCGACGGTGTTCAACTTCCTCGGGCCGCTGGCCAACCCGGCACGGCCGACCGCGCAGGCCGTGGGCTGTGCCGACCTGCGGATGGCGCCGATCCTGGCCGGCGTACTGGCGCGGCGCGGCGTTTCGGCGCTGGTGTTCCGCGGCGACGACGGGCTCGACGAGCTGACCTCGACGACCACGTCGCAGGTGTGGGCGGTGCGCGACGGCTCTGTGTCGCACGAGGTGCTCGACCCGGCCGGGTTGGGGGTCCCGGTGGCCTCGCCGGCTGCGTTGAAGGGCGGGGACGTGGACGTGAACGCCGCGGCCGTGCACCGCCTTCTCGAGGGTGAGACGGGCGCGGTGCGCGACACCGTGGTCCTGAACGCGGGTGCGTCGCTGGCCGCGCTGGAAGGTGGCGCCGGGTCGCTGGAAGAGCGGGTCGGCGCGGGGATGGAGCGGGCCGTGGCGTCGCTGGACTCGGGTGCGGCCGCCGCCGTGTTGGAGCGCTGGATCGAGACCTCGACCCGCCTCGCCGACTCCTGACCCGTCGGTAATCCGCGGCCTTGTGTTCGCAGAATGCAAGGCCAGCGGCCAACGGAAAGCAATCCGGGAACAGAAGTCGGCGGATTACAGATCCTTGCCTGTGAAGTGGTAGCGCCACTCGTCGCTCAACCGATTCGGCACGCCGGGCACCTTGCGCGCGCGAAGCACAGTGACGACCCGACCGAGCGTGCCCGCCGGGTCGTCGAAGATCCCCTCGGCGGTCACGACCACGATCCGCCAGCCCCAGCCGTCGAGCTGTTCGCGCCGCTCGAGGTCCCTCAGCCACTGACTGGTTGAGTCGGCGTGCTGGCGTCCGTCGTACTCGATGATCACCTTGTGTTTCGGGTACGAGAGGTCGAGCCGAATCGCCCACTCCCCATCGGGAAGCCGCAGGATCACGTTGACCTCGGGCTCCGGTAGGCCGGCCATGACGATGAGCAGCCGCAGCCTGGTCTCCATCGGCGAGTCGACACCCTTGCGGACCAGCCGTGCTGCGCGTCGGGCGAGCGAAGCACCTCGGCCAGCAAACGCGTCCGTGGCGGTGATGAGCTGTCGCACGGTCGCGAACCTCTTCGCGACCAGCCGGTCGCCCACGATGACCAGGTCCACGAGCGACATACCCTGCAGGCCGGCGAGGTCGAGAAACGTCTGCATGGGGCTGGAGACACGGATGCCCTT
>WHTB01000097.1 GCA_009379735.1 Propionibacteriales bacterium | reverse complement strand
GGGGCGCTCGAGCAGGAACGCATCAGTCGGCCGGGGCGGCTGCCGTCAGTGCGGACGACACCGAGGCGATCCTTCCGACGCTAGTGGGTGTGCTGAAGGACAAGGGCATCCAGTTCTTCAACCACCAACTCAGCCATGCCGCGCAGACGTGTTGCCTGAGCACGCGCGGAGAACCGCTGGCCCTGCCAGCCGAACAGACGCTCGAGCTCCTCAAGCAGTCACCTGACGTCGACCTGTTGGTCGTGGGTCCCTGCCGGATCAACTACAGTTCCGCCGAGTGCGTCAAGGTGTCCTGTGAGCTCGCTGTACTACGGGCCCCAGGGGATGTAGCTCTCGGCGGTAGCTGCCAGCACGGCGAGGTAGGGCCCACGTCACACGAGACCGACATCTCGGCGCCCGATCCGTGGCTGATCCCTGGCCCCGAACGTCGGTTACTTGGGTGAAGTGAATTCCGGGAGCAACGCGAAGAAGTGCAACCTCGGCGCGAAGCAGCGGAACACAAGTGCAACCTCGGCGCGAAGGGGTGGGGGTGACCCGGGTCAGCGTTGGCGGGTCAGCCAGTCCAGCAGGACGGCGTTGAACGCCTCCGGGTCCTCCTCCGGCGGGAAGTGACCGACCCCGGGCAGCAGGGCGGTGTCGTACGGGCCGCTCACCCGCTCGCGGGACGGGTCCGTCGCCCCCAGCTGGACCGCCGGGTCACGTGCACCGAACACCTGCAGCACCGGGCTCGGCACGGGCCGGCGCATCGCGGCCGCGAACCGGCGACCGTCGCTGCGGGCACGGGAGCGGAACAGCCACCGGTGGTACTCCACCGCACAGTGCGGCGAGGGCCACAACGACATCGCCGTGCGGTAGCGGTCGGCCGCCTCGGGGTCCGGGAACGCCGAGCCCGGCGCGGCCCACTCCCGCAGGTGCTCCTCGACCCACGCCGCCCGGTGCGCCATGATCCGCCGCTCGGGCAGCAGTGGCGGCTGCATCGACAGCACATGCTTGGCCAGTACGGCGCGTGACCGCAGGTCGCCCACCTGCAACGGGTGCGGGGCGGCGACGCTCACCAGACCGCGTACGGTGCCCGGGTCCATGGTGGCGGCGGCCCAGCCGACGTACCCGCCCCACCCGTGCCCGACGACGATCGCCTGCCGCTCGCCGAGGGACCGCACGACACCCGAGACGTCGGCAGCGAGCGTCACCGGGTCGTACCCTCGCGGAGTCTTGTCACTGCCGCCGTAGCCGCGCAGATCCATCGCGGCGGCTCGCCAGCCGACTGCGGCGAGGGCGGGCAGCTGGTGCCGCCAGGCCCACCAGAACTGCGGGAACCCGTGCACCAGCAGCACCAGCGGCCCACTGCCCTGCTCGGCGAGGTGGAACCGGGCGCCGTTGGCGGAGACTCGGCGATGCGTCCAGTCGCCGGGTATGTCGACGAGAGCGTCGACGATCAGTGGTCGCTCCGGCTCAGGATCTGTTTGCTCTTCTGCGCCTGCTCGATCGCCTTCGCCGGCGGGCCGACCTTCTTGAGCTTCCGGATGCCGACCAGCGCCAAGACCACGGCCAGCAGCAGGTAGCAGCCGAACACGATCAGGAACGACCAGGCCTGGTGCAGCCCGGCCATGTGAATGAAGTACGCGATGGTGATCGACAGCAGGATCAGCGACAGCAGGGCGAGAAACCCGGCAACGGCCAGCAGGGCCGCACCCATGCCACCGGCCCGCACGCTGATCTTGAGCTCGGACTTGGCCAACGCGATCTCGCTGCGCAGCAGCGTCGAGATGTCTCGGCTCGCGTCGGCGACGAGCCGACCGATGGTCGGCTCGGTGTCCTGCTCCTGGGCGGACGTCATGTGATCCTCCTTCGCGTTGGACACGACCCTAGACGACCGGGTGGTCCAACTCGCACCCAACTCACGACACCGCGACGGTCAGCTGCAGGCGCCTGTGTCGACGCGTTCGTCGGACGTACGGCCGCGCGCGGCGTCCCGTGACACCTGCGCCGCTGTCACCGCGTAACCGGTGCGCTCGTCCGACACCGACTTGGCGAAGACCACGCCGTACACGTCGCCGTCGGTGGACACCAGCGGTCCGCCGGAGTTGCCGGGCTGCACGTTGGAGAACACCGAGTAGACGCTGCGGAACACCGTGCCCTGGTTGTAGATGTCGGAGCTGCGCAGCCGCTGCTCGGCCCGGATCCGGGCGGGCTCGGCGTCGAACGGGCCGTTGCCGGGGAACCCCAGCACCGCCCCCGAGTCGCCGCTGCGTCCCGACTCGGTGAAGTCGAGCGCCGGCAGGTCGAGGCTGTCGACCGAGAGTACGGCGATGTCGAGGTCGGCGTCGTAGACCACGGTGCGGGCCGAGTGCTCCTCATCGCCGACGACCACCTTCGGCTCGTCGACACCCGCGACCACGTGCGCGTTGGTCATCACCCGCCCGGGTGCGTACACGAAACCAGAGCCCTCGACCGACCGGGAGCACGAGTCGGCCGTGCCGAGGATCTTGACCACACTGCGCGACGCCGCCCGGATCTCCCGGTCGCGCAGCACCTCGCGCGTCGGCGGGTCGACGGGCACAATGCGCTCGGGTACGAACGGGTCGAGGTAGCGCGGGAACACGCTCTGGTTGACGACGTCGTTGAGCGCCTCGAGCACCTGGTCGGCGTCGCCCGGCAGGACCTGGTCCACTCGGGCCAGCACCTGCGACGACTGCACCATCCGCGCGACACCGGGGATCTGCGTACCGCTGACCGCCACGCCGAGCGCCCAGGACACGACCAGCGCCGCCGCCGCCGACAAGACCGCGCCACCCACCGCGTCGACGGCCCGCACCGGCTCGTGCACGATCCGCCGCCGCAGGTTGCCGCCGAAGTGGGCGGCCACCGTCTGGCCGAGCAGCGCGCAAAGCAGCACCAGCAAGACGGCGGCGACGGAGACCCCGATCGACGCCTGGAAGCGGTCGAAGAAGCGCGGTGAGACGAGGACGCCGATGGCCCCGCCGACCAGCAGGCCGACCGTCGAGCAGGCGCCGACCACGAAGCCCTGCCGGAACCCGGACAGGGCGTAGACGACCGCGAAGGCGATCAACAGCCAGTCGAGTACGTTCACCTGTTCCGCCAAGCGTCGTCGATCATGTGCTCCGGTAGATCGGTATAACGATCGACCTGCCAGGGGGTTTCCCACCCCACGTGGGCGAACAGTCTGGACAGCAGCCCACCGGTGAACCCCCAGACGAACAGATCGCGTACGACGAAGGCCGGGCCGATGTAGCCAGACGGGTGCCGGACGGAGTACCGGTTGGCCGGGTCGAGCAGCTCGTCGACCGGGATCCGGTGCACCGAGGCGACCTCCGCCGGGTCGACCACCGACACCTCACTCGGCTTACGCCACCAGCCGAGGACCGGCGTGACCGCGAAGTTGCCCGGCGGCACATACAGGCGCGGCAGCTCCCCCAGCACCTCGACGCCCGACGGGTCGAGCCCGGTCTCCTCCTTGGCCTCGCGCAGCGCGGCGGCGATCGGCCCGTCGTCGTCCGGGTCCTGCGCACCACCCGGGAACGCGACGTGGGACGGGTGCGAGCGCATGTCGTGGGCGCGCTCGATCAGCAGCACGTCGGGCCGGCCGCCCGAGTCGCCGAACAGCATCAGCACCGAGGCAGGACGCGCCGAGTCGTCGTCAGGCGGCAGGACCCGCGACAGCTGGTGGTCCTCGATGCCGTCGAGCGCGTCGAGCAGCGGGTCGGTCCACGCCGGTCGCTCAGCCATCGACGCGTACCCCGAGGTGCTCCTCGACCGCCTGGTCGAGCTCCTCGATCGAGTGGATCTGACCGGACAGCGTGTGCACGATCCGCCCGTCGGCGTCGACCAGCACGGTCCACGGGAGGCCCCGTACCCGGAGCGGCCTCTTCAGCTCGCCGTCGACATCGGCCATCGAGGGGTACGTCACCCCGGCCCGGCGGGCCAGCTCGAGGGCGGCCTCGGGGCGGGTGTCGGTGAAGTCCACGCCGACCACGTCGACAGTACCCTCGGCCGAGGTCGCGAACTCCTGCAGCAACGGCAGCTCCTCGCGGCACGGGTCGCACCACGACGCCCAAAGGTTGACCACGGTCGGTCGGCCGGTCAGGCCCGACAGGGTGACGTCGCGCCCGCCGCCGAGGCAGGGCAGCGTGACGTCGGGCAGTCCGCCGCCGACCGCCGCCGCGCCTGCGGTCGACTCCGGGCAGTCCGGCATCCCCGCCTTGGCCTTGAGCTCACGCAGCCTCGGAGTGTCGACCTTGACGTCGGACACCGGTGGCGGGCTGTCGCCGAACGGGTTGGGCGCGGACTGCTGCGGTGGGTCGTCGGAGCAGCCGGCCGCCAGGAGCAGCGCCCCTACGAGTACGGGGGCACGCCACCCCTGGCTCATGCCCGGCCCTCGGTCCTGACCAGCGTGGCCGCGACGTCCGGGTCGGTGGGGCCCTCGCCGTACGCGGGGCACCAGCGAGCGAGCGGGCAGGCACCGCACGCGGGCTTGCGCGCGTGGCAGCGCCGGCGGCCGTGCCAGATCAGCCGCTGCGACAGGTCGGTCCAGTCCTTCTTCGGGAACAGGTCGCCGACCGCGTGCTCGACCTTGACCGGATCGGTCTCGTCGGTCCAGGCGAAGCGGCGCACGAGCCGGCCGAAGTGGGTGTCCACGGTGATGCCCGGGACACCGAACGCGTTGCCGAGCACGACGTTGGCGGTCTTGCGGCCCACGCCGGGCAGCGTGACCAGGTCGTCGAGGCGGCCCGGCACCTCCCCGCCGAAGTTGTCGCAGATCGCTTGGGACAGCTTGAGCAGCGCGGCGGTCTTGGCGCGGAAGAAGCCGGTCGGCTGCAGCAGGGTCTCGAGCGCCGTCCGGTCTGCGGCCGCGAGCGCGGCGGCGTCCGGGTACGTGGCGAACAGCGTGGGCGTGATGGCGTTGACCCGCTTGTCCGTCGTCTGCGCGGAGAGCACGGTGGCCACCAGCAGCTGGTACGGGTCGTCGAAGTCGAGCTCACAGTGCGCGTCGGGGTAGAGCTCGTCGAGGGCCCGGTTCATCTTGCGGGCGCGGCGGACGAGGGCGACGCGGCTCTCCGCAGGACGTTCTCCGGGCATGCGGACCAGCCTACGTGGCAGGCCCGGACGCGGATGCGTCAGACTGTGACGCGTACCACCGGCGGGAAGACGTCCCGGCGGCGCACAACCGCGACAGGAGGCAGGCACGTGGAGAACGACGTGCTGCGACAGGCTCCGCTGTTCAACGGGCTCGACGACGAGGCCGCGACGGCGTTGAAGGCGTCGATGAAGCAGTCACGGGTCCGCCGCGGGGAGGTCGTGTTCCGCGAGGGCGACTCCGGCGACCGGCTGTACGTCGTCACCGAAGGCAAGGTCAAGCTCGGCCTGAGCTCGAGTGACGGGCGCGAGAGCCTGCTGGCGATCCTCGGCCCCGGCCAGATGTTCGGTGAGCTGTCCCTGTTCGACCCCGGTCCGCGCTCGGCGACGGTGACCGCGGTGACCGACGCGACGTTCGCGACGCTCGCCCATGACGAGCTGGTGCGCTGGCTGACCGGCCGTCCCGACGTGGCCCGCGGCCTGCTGTCCCAGCTGGCCGGGCGCCTGCGCCGGGCCAACGACGTGGTCGCCGACCTGGTCTTCTCCGACGTGCCCGGCCGGGTCGCCAAGCAGCTGCTGGAGCTGTCGGCGCGCTTCGGCCGGACCGCCGACGACGGCATCCACGTGCACCACGACCTGACCCAGGAGGAGCTGGCCAAACTGGTCGGCGCGTCCCGCGAGACGGTCAACAAGGCACTGGCCGACTTCGCGCAGCGCGGCTGGCTGCGGCTCGAGCCGCGGTCCGTGGTCATCCTCGACGTGGAGCGTCTGCGCCGCCGCTCCCGCTGACGTCGTCGGCCCCCTTGTCAGACAGTTCCGACTGACAACTCGCCAGCGGTCCCGCAGGGCACGGTGACGAGCCGCGTCCTAGCCGAGGAATGCCTTGGCGTTGCGGCGGGCGAAGTCGATGAACCTTGTGGGCTCCACGTCGAATGCCCGGTGGGTCTCCAGGCGCACGTGGGACTCAGTCCGGCGGCTGCGCTCGGCGAATAGCTCGTTCAGGATCTGGATGACGGGTCCGGGCATCCCGCTGTCTTCGAACTCCCGCACCTTGCCCTCTGGCGGCACATCCACATACCGGAAGGCGGTGCCCGTGGCCTCGGAGATCTGCTCGACGGCCTCCTTCATCGACAACGCCTCCGGGCCAGTCATGTCGTAGGCCTTGCCCTCGTGACCATTGGAGCGCATCAGCGCGACCGCGACCTTCGCGATGTCCTCGATATCGACCGGTGCCAGCCTGCTGTCGCCGATCGGCAAGCGGAGCTCGCGCCGCCGCGCATCCACGCCCGTCAAGGCTCCCGGCAGGTAGAGCTGCATGAACTGGCTCGGCCGAAGGTGGGTCCAGGCCAGGCCTGAGGCCTCGAGGTAGCGCTCGATCTGCACATGCTCGCGCGTCCCCCGAAAGCTGTCAGGGTCGAAGCCGACGCCGGACTCCTTGCCCGAGTACTTCACTATGTACGGCACACCCGCCACCCTTGCAGCGTCGATGAACACGCACTGCGTCTCGACCATCCGCTCCCTTGCGGACGAGATCATGAGCACCCGCTCGACGCCGCGAAACGCCGCCGTCAGCGACTCAGGACGCAGCATGTCACCCTCGACCAACTCCACACCCCCGAACCCCTCGAACTGCCGGGCCCTGTGTGGGTTCCTGAACAGTGCCCTGAGGGGAACGCCCTGCCGGGTGAACTCACGTAGGATCGCCGATCCGCTGAGGCCCGTCGCTCCAGTGACAAGAATCATGACAACAACAATAGTAGAAACCACTACGAAAGAACAAGTAACTGATCGGGTGGTTGTAGTCTTAGGTTCATGGCCGCTACCCGCTCATACGGCGACCCTTGCGCCGTCGCTCGCGCCCTCGACCTGATCGGCGAACGCTGGGCGATGATGATCATCCGGGAGCTGCTCTTCGGTCCCAAGCGCTACAGCGATCTGCACATCGGCCTACCCCACGCCAGCCCCACCGTGCTGTCACAACGGCTACGCGAGCTGGAGGGAGGCGAGGTGATCCGGCGGCGCAAAGTGGGCCCGCCAACCCGGGCGTGGGTCTACGAACTCACCGACTGGGGCCACCAACTCGAGCCGATCCTCGTGCACCTCGGCCGCTGGGGACGTGGCGCGCCCACCAAGCAGACGACGACGTCGCTGAGCACCGACTCGCTGATGCTGGCCCTGCAGAGCCATCTCGAACCCAGCCGGCTACAGGGCCTGGACGCCACCGTCCTGATCGACCTCGGCGAGGACCTCTTCACCATCCGCGTCGCCGACGGCGACCTCACCATCCGGCGTGGCGAACCAGAGCGATCAGACGTGGCCGTGCAGACTGACACTGCCAACTTCACGGCTTTGGTGATCGGCAGATGCCCCCTCGGCGAGCTTGGCGACGGCGTGCAAGTCAGCGGTGATCACGAGGCTTTTGATCGGCTGTTGGATGCCCTTGTCGCGGCGTAACGCACCGTGTTCCGCACCGGACAACACACCGTGGTCTTCATCGGCGCCACCCACATCCGAACCCTGGAGCTGGACCCCCGTCGTCGCTACCAGCCCCTCGGCAAACCCCAGGACGGCCTCGACAGATGCCCACCGCGCCGTCGAACAAGGGACCGGGTCAAGGTGGAGCGCCCGCAGGGCAACCGGACTTGTCAGACGGTTCCGACTACATGTGGTCGATTCCGTCTGACAACTCGGCGGTGGTGGTGTTGCGGGACGGACCGGGCGGCACATACGTTCGCGAGGTGACCGACTCGAAGCAGCACAAGATTTCGTTGTCCGAAGACGAGATGCCGACACGTTGGTACAACGTCTTGCACGACGTGCCGACACCGCCGCCGCCAGTACTCCATCCCGGCACCGGCCAGCCGGTCGGGCCGGACGACCTCGCGCCGCTCTTCCCGATGGACCTCATCTTGCAGGAGGTCGCCACCGACCAGTTCGTCGAGATCCCCGGCGACGTACTCGACGTCTACCGGCTCTGGCGGCCGAGCCCGCTGTACCGCGCGCACCGGCTGGAGAAGGCGCTCGGCACCCCGGCTCGCATCTACTACAAGTACGAAGGCGTCTCGCCGGCCGGCTCGCACAAGCCCAACACCGCCGTGCCGCAGGCGTACTACAACGCCAAGGCCGGCATCAAGAAGCTCACCACCGAGACCGGCGCGGGCCAGTGGGGCACGGCGCTGGCGTTCGCCTGCGCGCAGTACGACCTCGAGTGCGAGGTGTGGCAGGTCCGGGCGTCGTACGACCAGAAGCCGTACCGCAAGTTCATGATGGAGAT
This sequence comes from Propionibacteriales bacterium, assembly GCA_009379735.1. Taxonomy (GTDB): domain Bacteria; phylum Actinomycetota; class Actinomycetes; order Propionibacteriales; family Nocardioidaceae; genus WHTB01. Next base: position 5,078 of record WHTB01000097.1, on the reverse strand, counting down.
CTTCGGCGCGACCGTGCACCCCAGCCCGTCCGACCTCACCGACGCCGGCCGTAAGATCCTCGCCGAGTCCCCCGACTCCACCGGCTCGCTCGGCATCGCGATCAGCGAGGCAGTCGAGATGGCGGCCGGCAACCCGACCGTCAACTACGCGCTGGGCAGCGTGCTCAACCACGTGCTGATGCACCAGACGATCATCGGCGAGGAGGCGCTGCTGCAGCTCGCCAAGGTCGGCGAGAAGCCCGACCTGCTGGTCGGTTGCACCGGTGGCGGCTCCAACTTCGGTGGGCTCGCTTTTCCCTTCCTGCGGGAGAAATGGGCCGGCAACATGGACCCGGTCGTACGCGCCGTCGAGCCATCCGCCTGCCCGTCGCTCACCCAGGGGACCTACGCGTACGACTTCGGCGACACCATCGGCATGACCCCGCTGATGAAGATGCACACGCTCGGCCACGACTTCGTCCCCGACCCGATCCATGCCGGCGGGCTGCGCTACCACGGGATGAGCCCGCTGCTCAGCCACCTCTACGAGGAGGGGCATCTGGAGGCGATCGCCCGGCCGCAGTTGGACTGCTTCGCGGCCGGGGTGCTGTTCGCCCGCAGTGAGGGCATCGTGCCGGCGCCGGAGCCGACGCACGCGCTGGCCGCCGCGGTGGAGGAGGCGCAGCGCTGCACGGAGACCGGCGAGGAGAAGGTGATCCTGACCGCGCTGTGCGGGCACGGCCATCTGGACCTGCCGGCCTACGACGCGTACCTGACCGGACAGATGACCGACCGCGACTGGAACGACAGCGAGATCCAGACCTCGGTCGCGCGCGCCCTGGAGAAGCTGCCCGCGCTCGCCTGAGCCGGTCGACGACGGAAGGACGACTGACATGCTCGACCTCGAGCCGGCGGCGCAGCAGATGGCCAGGCTGCTGGACAACCTCCGCGACGACCAGCTCGCCGGGCCGACACCGTGTCCCGACTACGCCCTCGGCACCCTGGTCGACCACGTCGACGGACTGTCCAAGGCGTTCGCCGAGGCCGCGACCAAGGACCTCACGACCCTTACCGGACAGGCGCCCTCGCCCGACGCCAGCCGACTCGACGACACGTGGCGGGCCCGCGTCCCGGCGCAGCTCAGCGTGCTCGCCGAGGCCTGGCGTGACCCGGCCGCCTGGGAGGGGATGACCCGGGCGGGCGGAGTCGACCTGCCGGGGGCGGCGGCCGGTCAGGTCGCGCTCAACGAGCTGGTGATCCACGGCTGGGACATCGCCCGCGCCAGTGGGCAGGACTTCGCCTGCGACCCGGCGGCGCTCGACTCCAGCATGGAGTTCGTCTCGGCGATGTCGGCACCGGGCGTCTCGCGGGAGGGGCTGTTCGGCCCGGTCTTCGACGTCCCGCCCGACGCCCCGCTGCTCGACCGGATGATCGGACTCAGTGGGCGAGACCCGGGCTGGCGGCCCGATCAGGCCAGGTAGTCGAGCTGGGCGCGTACGGACAGCTCGGCGGCCGGCCACAGCACCGGGTCGACGTCGGTGTAGACCCGCTCCACCACCTCGCGTGGCGTCGTCGCACCGGCCGCGACGGCCGCCCGCACCTGCTCGAGCCGCTCGGCGCGGTGCGCGAGGTAGTGGTCGAGGATCGCCAGCGCGTCGTCGATGACCGGCCCATGACCCGGCCACACCGTGTCGACCTGTTGCGCCTCCGCCAGCCGGTGCAGCCGGCCGAGCGAGTCGAGGTACGCGCCGAGCTTGCCGTCGGGATGGGCGACGACCGTGGTGCCGCGGCCGAGGACGGTGTCACCGGTGAGCACGGCCCGGTCCTCGGGCACCACGAAGCTCAGTGAGTCGGCTGTGTGTCCGGGCGTGCCCACGACCCGGATCTCCAGTCCCTCAACGGAAATCACGTCCCCGTCGGACAGCCCCTCGTCACCCAGCACGTGCGCCGGGTCCAGTGCTCGTACCCCGCATCCGACGTACTCGGCGAACCACCGCGCACCCTCGGAGTGGTCGCGGTGGCCGTGGGTGAGGAGTACGGCGGAGACGTCGCCGGCCCGGTCGGCGACCCGGCGCAGGTGCGCGTCATGCAGCGGTCCCGGGTCGATCACGACCGACCGTCCTTCGGCGTGGGCGCGGAGGATCCAGGTGTTGGTGCCGTCCAGCGTCAGGATCCCCGGGTTGGGTGCCAGCACGCAGTCGGCGTGAGCGCCGAACGACCCACCGACCCAGGTCACGGCTCGACCGTGAGGTAGGCCCCGTCGTCGTCGAAGACGGCGCGCGGCTGGATCGTAGCGATCGCACGGTCCGCCGCCCGCGCCAGCGCCTCCTCGGGCGACGACAGGTCGGACAGGTCGCGCATCATCACGTACGTCGGTGGCAGCATCCGCATGGTCGCCGCGTCGACGCCGGCAATCGCGGCGGCTGGGGGCATCCAGGCCACCCGGTCGGCCTCCCCGGACACGTCCCGGGTGCGTTGGCCGTCCGGCAGCGCGGCGACGAAGAACCGGGTGTCGTAGCGCCGCGGCTCGAACTCCGGGGTGATCCAGTGTGCCCAGTAGCCGAGCAGGTCGGAGCGCAGCACCAGCCCCCGCTTGGCCAGGAACTCGGCGAACGCCAGGTCGTGCCGCACCAGCGCCTCACGGTCGGCCTCCCAGTCGTCGCCGGTCGGGTCCGCGACCACGGTGTCCGCGGTCGGGCCGGCGAGCAGCACGCCCGACTCCTCGAAGGTCTCGCGGACAGCCGCGCAGACCAGGGCCCGCGCCAGCTCCTCGTCGCAGCGCATCCGGTCGGCCCATTCACCGGCGGCCGGGCCGGCCCACGCCGTACCCGCGTCCTCGTCCCTCGGGTCGACTCCGCCGCCGGGGAACGCGTACATCCCGCCGGCGAAGGCCATGCCCAGATGCCGCCGCAGGAGGTACGACTCGACGCCGCCGACGCCGGGCCGGAGCAGGACGACGGTCGCTGCCGAGCGCGGCACTGCCGGCGTACGCCCGCCCTCGGCGAAGGCCCTCGCATGCTCGACCAACTCCGGGGGAAGCCGCCGGGAGTTGTCGACCACGGTCAGGAGACCTCGACCAGGATCTCGACCTCGACCGGCGCGTCGAGCGGTAGGGACGCCACGCCGACCGCCGAGCGGGCATGCTGGCCGGCGTCGCCGAACACCTCGCCGAGCAGCTCGGACGCGCCGTTGGCGACCTGCGGCTGGCCGGTGAAGTCGGGTGTCGACGCCACGAACGCGACCACCTTGACGATCCTGGTGATGCTCGACAGGTCACCGACCTCGGCCTTGACGGCGGCGATCGCGTTGAGCGCGCACTGCTTGGCGCACTCGGTCGCCTCCTCGGGGCTCACCTCGCCGCCGACCTTGCCGGCCGTGATCAGCTGCCCGTCGCGGATCGGCACCTGGCCCGAGGTGAAGACGTAGTTGCCGGTGCGTACGGCCGGCACGTAGGACGCCACTGGCTTGGCGACGGACGGGACCTCGAGCCCGAGGCGGGCGAGGTTCTCCTCGGGGCTCGGCATCAGGCCTTCTCCCGCTTCAGGTAGGCGACGACGTTCTCCGGGTTGGGGCCCGGCACGACCTGCACCAGCTCCCAGCCGTCCTCGCCCCAGTTGTCGAGGATGTCCTTGGTGACGTGTACGAGCAGGGGCACGGTCGCGTATTCCCACTTGGTCATGCGTCGGACTCTAACGGGCGGGTATACCTGGCGGGTGACCCGTCTCAGCTGGATCGCCGTGCTCCCCATTGGACTCACTGTCGGCCTGGTCATGGGGCTGGGTGTGAGCGGCTGCTCGGCGAGTCCGGAGGCCGGCGGCGACGCGGGTCGTAGGGTGACGCCGGTGAACCCTCGCGACGTGCTGGACCGTCCGGCCCGCAAGCCCGACGCCGTGCTGACCTACGGCAAGCACCCGGACCAGCTGCTCGACGTCCACCTGCCGCCGCGCCCGGTCGACGGGGCCGCACCGGCGCCGGTCGTCGTGTTCCTACACGGAGGGTTCTGGCGGCAGGCCTTCGACCGTACGCACACCCGGCCGCTGGCGGAGGCGTTGGCGGCGGAGGGGTACGTCGTCGTGACGCCAGAGTTCCGCCGGTCCGGCGGCGACGGCGGTTATCCCGAGACGTTCGACGACGTGGCGGCGGCGCTGGACGCCGTACCCACGATCGAGTCGGTCGCGCCGGGGCGGGCCGATCTGGCCGATGTGACGCTGGCCGGGCATTCGGCGGGCGGCCACCTGGCGATGTGGGCGGCGCTGCGGCCGGGCGGGCTGTCGGGTGGGCTGTCGGTGCGGCGGGTGGTGGCGTTGGCGCCGGTGGCGGCCCTGGTCTCGGCGTATGAGCGGGGGCTGGACGGTGATGCGGTCGAGGCGCTGATGGGTGGGTCGCCGGCGGAGCTGCCTGCGGCGTACGCGGCTGCCGACCCGTCGCGGATGCTGCCCGGTGCGGTGCCGATCACGGTGATCCATGGCGACCGCGACGACCGGGTGCCGGTGGAGATGTCGCGCGCGTTGACCGGGGTGTCGTACGTGGAGCTCGACGGGATGGAGCACTTCGGGCTGATCGACCCGCTGTCCACGGCCTGGCCCGCCGTGCTGGCCGCGATCAAGGGCTAGCCGCCTACGCCTCGGCGTTGACGTGGAACCCGGCGTTGCGTCGGTGCGTCTCACCCTCAGTCGCCACAGTCCGAGGGACCGTCATGTCACCTGTGCGTTCCGCCCTGATCGCCACCGCAGCCGTCGGGTTGGCGGCCTGCAGCGGAGCCGCTCCTTCTGGGGACGACGGCGCCGCCACCCCAGTCCTCACCACGGTCGAGCGCCCCGCCGACCTGATCGGCAGCTGGCGCGTCCGGTCCGGCGACGGCCGGCTGCAGCTCAGTGCGCATCTCGAGGTGACCGTCGACCAGATGATGCTGACCACACCGTCGTGCGGCGGGATGCGGGCGTACTGGGAGGGCGACGCCGCGGGCACGTTCGTAGTGCTCCCGCACTCCACTCGCCCGATGTGCGGCGGACCTGAGGCTACGGTGCCGCACTGGCTGATCTCGGCGGCCAGGTTCGAGGCGGTTGGCGAGCAGGTCAGGCTGCTCGACAGCGGCGGCG
>WHTB01000257.1 GCA_009379735.1 Propionibacteriales bacterium | reverse complement strand
CGATTCCGTCTGACAACTCGAAGGGACCGGTGGGTCAGAGGCGGTGGCGGAGCTGGGCGACGATGCCGTCGGCGGCCGACCGGGCGGCCGAGCTGACGCCCACCATGTTGAGGAAGCCGTGGATCAGCCCGGGATGCCGCGTCATCTCGACCTGCACCCCGTCGTCGCTCAGCCGACGTGCGTACGCCTCGCCCTCGTCACGCAGCGGGTCGAAGCCCGCCGTCGCGACGTGCGCCGGGGCGAGGCCGCTCAGGTCCTTGGCCTGCAGCGGGCTGAGGAAGGGGTCGGTCGGGTCGGCGCCGTCCGGGAGGTACGCCGCCCGGCAGCGGTCGATCATCGCCTTGGTCATGTAGAAGCCCTCGGCGTATTCGAGCCGGGACGGGAGCTCCTGGCTGAAGTCGGTGCCGGGGTAGACCAGCACCTGCAGCCGCGGCTGCGGCAGGCCCTCCTCCCGCGCCCGGAGGCACAGCGCCGCCGACAGGTTGCCGCCCGCGCTGTCGCCGCCGACCGCGATCCGCTCCGGGTCCGCCCCCAGCTCGGCCGTGTGCCCGAGCAGATACCGGTAGGCCGTGACGACGTCGTCGAGGCCGGCCGGGTACGGGTGCTCCGGCGCGAGCCGGTACTCGACCGACAGCACGCGGACACCGGCGCGCTCGGCGAGGTAGCGGCACGGCGCGTCGTGGGAGTCGAGGCTGCCGTACACGAAGCCGCCTCCGTGCACGAACATCAGCAGCGCTGTCGTCGGCGCGGCGTCGCGCGGCACGTACAACCGGGCACTCAACCGAGCGCCCAATCGAGTGCCCTGCCCCTCGGCCACGACGACGTCACGGACCTCGCCGATCTTGTGCTTCCCGCCGGCCGTGATCGCCTGCCGGACCACCGCCGCGCGACCGGCCGGCAGCGGCAGGTCCTCGATCTTCGGCTCCCGGGCCAGGCGCTCGAGCTGCAGCATGGCCCGCATCTCGGGGTCGAGGGTCTGGCCCTGCGACACGACGCGGCGGCCGGTGACGACGGTGAGCGCACGGTCGGGCAGGGCGAGGGCCGCCCGCAGCGCCGGGCCCTCGGCTCGACGCCAAGCGGCCTCGAGCTTCTGGACGATGTCGGTCACGGTGGTCAACGTACCGGGCACTGGTCCGGCACGGGAGCCAGGCCGGAGGGGAGGGGCGCGGATTCGCAACCTGGCGTTCACCGAGCCGTGTCACGATTGCTGCATGAGTGTCGAGTCCCCGGTAGGCACCGACGCGTACGACGTCGAACCGCCGTACGCCGACCTTGCGGACGAGGCGCTGCCCGCAAACAGGTTCCTCGACCGCGAGCTGTCCTGGCTGAAGTTCAACCAGCGGGTGCTCGACCTGGCCGAGAACCGCGAGCTGCCGCTGCTGGAGCGGGTCCGCTTCCTCGCCATCTTCGCCAGCAACCTCGACGAGTTCTTCATGGTCCGGGTGGCCGGCCTGAAGCGCCGCATCGCCGCCGGCGTCGCCGTCCGTGCGGTCAGCGGGCTGCTTCCCCGCGAAGAGCTCGACCGGATCTGGGAGAGCAGCCACCAGCTGATGCAGCGCCAGACCGAGCTCCTGCACAGCGAGATTGTGCCGCTGCTGCGCAAGGAGTCGATCGAGGTCCTGCACTGGGACGACCTGACCGCCGACGAGCGGGCGAGCACCCGGTCGCTGTTCCACGAGCGCATCTTCCCGGTGCTGACACCACTCGCCGTCGACCCGGCACACCCGTTCCCGTACATCTCCGGCCTGTCGCTGAACCTCGCCGTCGTCGTACGCAACCCCGAGACCGCCAAGGAGCACTTCGCCCGGGTGAAGGTCCCGCCGAACTTCCCGCGGTTCCTGACCGTGGGCGAGGGCCGGTTCGTGCCGCTCGAGGACGTCATCGCGACCCAGCTCGACCAGCTGTTCCCCGGCATGGAGGTCCTCGACCACCACATCTTCCGGGTGACTCGCAACGAGGACCTCGAGGTCGAGGAGGACGACGCCGAGAACCTGCTCAAGGCGTTGGAGAAGGAGCTGCTTCGTCGGCGCTTCGGCCCCCCGGTGCGGCTGGAGGTCGAGGAGGACATCGACCCGCACGTGCTCGAGCTGCTGGTGTCCGAGCTCGACATCACCGACGCCGAGGTCTACCACCTGCCGGGACCGCTCGACCTGACCGGCCTGCATGTGCTCGCCGACCTCGACCGGGCCGAGCTGAAGTACCCGGCGTTCGTGCCGAAGACGCACCCGCACCTCGCCGAGGTCGAGAGCGCGAGCCCGGTCGACATGTTCGCGGCGCTCAAACGCCGTGACGTCCTCGTGCACCACCCGTACGACTCGTTCTCCACCAGCGTGCAGCGCTTCATCGAGCAGACCGCCGCCGACCCGTCGGTCCTGGCGATCAAGATGACGCTCTATCGGACGTCCGGCGACTCACCGATCATCGACGCGCTGATCGACGCGGCCGAGGCCGGCAAGCAGGTGCTAGTGCTGGTCGAGATCAAGGCCCGGTTCGACGAGCAGGCCAACATCCGCTGGGCGCGCAAACTGGAGGAGGCCGGCTGTCACGTGGTGTACGGCCTCGTCGGGCTGAAGACCCACTCCAAGATCGCGCTGGTGGTCCGGGACGAGCCCGACGGCATCCACCGCTACGCCCACATCGGCACCGGCAACTACAACCCCAAGACAGCCCGCCTGTACGAGGACCTCGGCCTGCTCACCTCGGACAACCAGATCACCGACGACATGTCGCGGCTGTTCAACCACCTGTCCGGGTTCGCCCGGCCGTCGTCGTACGAGCGGCTGCTGGTCGCCCCGACGGCAGTGCGGTCGGGCATCGTCGCGCGGGTCGAGCGCGAGGTCGAGCACCACGCCGCAGGACGGCCGGCCCGCGTACGCATGAAGCTCAACTCGCTCGTCGACGAAGGCATCATCGACGCGTTGTACCGGGCCTCGCTCGCCGGCGTGCCCGTCGACCTCTGGGTACGGGGCATCTGCGCCCTGCGGCCGGGGGTGCCGGGCCTGTCCGACAACATCCGGGTACGCAGCGTGCTCGGCCGCTTCCTCGAGCACAGCCGGGTGTTCTGGTTCGAGAACGGCGGCGAGCCCGAAGTGTGGATCGGCTCGGCCGACCTGATGCACCGCAACCTCGACCGTCGGGTCGAGGTGCTCGTGCAGGTGCCAGGCGACGCCAACACCGGTGAGCTGGGCGCCCTGCTCGACCGCGGCCTGTCGGACCGCTCGGCGTCGTGGCATCTCGACGGCGACGGCGACTGGGCGCTCGGCAGCCACGACGACGAGGGCCGCCCCCTGGTCGACGTCCAGTCGGCCCTGATCGAGTCCACCCGGCAGCGTCGCGAGACGCTCGGCGGCTCCCGCTGAGCGGGTTCGTCTTTGCTCTCATCTGGGTACGAGATGCTTAACGGCGCACCTTGACCGACACGGCTACGGGCCGCGGAGAGTTGGAGGGATCATGAGAGCCGTTGGTTCGACCCCGCTGGGCAAGACCGCTGATCTCGGGCCACTGCTGCTGCGCGTCGGTGTCGGGCTGGTGTTCGCCGCACACGGCTGGCAGAAGTTCGACAACGGCGTCGAGAACTTCGAGCCGATGCTGAGCGGCCTCGACGTACCTCAGCCGGAGCTCGTCGCCTGGCTGATGACGGTCGCCGAGGGTGTCGGCGGTGTCCTACTGATCGCCGGGCTGTTCACCCGCCTCGTCACGCTGCCGCTGATCGCGATCATCGTCGGAGCGATCTGGCTGGTGAAGACGGACGTCGGGTTCATCGTCGCCGACTCCCCCGGTGCCGAGCTCGAAACCGCACTGCTCGCCGGCCTGCTCGGCCTGCTCTTCATCGGACCCGGCCGGCTGTCGCTCGACGGAGCGCTCCGTATGGAGACCGCCGTGGCGCCGGTCTCGGCCTCGGCTCCGCGGCACAGCGACGTCGAGGCGCCCGCGGACAACCGGATCTAGCCCGGACGCACGTCACCCGCGGAACTGACGTCTAGGCCCGCGATGTCAGTCCGGTAGGCCTTGCCTTCGCGCCGAGGTTGCACATCTGACGCAGGTGGGCGGTCCAGGCGTGCAGATGTGCAACCTCGGCGCGAGTATTTGGGACAGATGTGCAACCTCGGCGCGAGTAGGTGGCGGGCGAGGACGGCACCTAGCCGCAGGAGGCCGGCAGGAACGCACCGTGGCCGAGGTCGGACAGCAGCTGCGCGTCGCGCTCGCGTGGGTGCATCCGGAGTACGACGTCGCTGCCGCGGGTGTCCGCCGACTCGACGCTGAACCGCTCCTCGAATGTCCCACCCTGCGCCGGCGCCTCACCGGTCGCCAGCTCCGCCCGCTTGTCGGCCTCGCCGGACGGCGGCTCGGCGAAGTGCATCGCCAGCAGCAGGTCGACGGAGTCCTCGCCCGGCACCAGCGCGATGCCGACGCCACGATGGCTGCGGATACCGCCGACCGCCTCGGTCCGGCGCGCGGCCAGTGCCTGGTCCTCCGCGCCGGCGTCCTCGAAGCCCATCGTGGCGCACCCGCGCGCCGGCGCGTACACCGACGTCACCAGCGCGTCGCGCAGGTCGGACGCGAGCGTGGTGACGCCACCGGTCTGCGCGAACGACCGTGCGTCGCCGTCGAGCACGGCGGCGGCCTCCCGGGCGTACCCCTCTCGGTCCGACAGCACCACCCGGCCGTCGTCGCGCACCACGACGTACCCGAGCAGCGGAGTGAGCGTGGGGTCGATCGACGCGACGAGGTCCTCGCCGCCCGCCCAGACCCCGTCGGCCCGCGAGGGTCGCTGGTAGCCCAGCTCGTCCAGCGACGACCGCACCGTGCCGACGGCGACGTCGTCGGCCAGCTGCGCCACGGCAACGGCACCCTCCGAGCTCTGCCCCAGGGCCTCCCAGCGAACCGTGTGGACCGACCATCCATACGGCTCCGCCATCGCTTCCGCCGAGCCGGCGAGCACGGACGCGGCCGACAGGTCCCGGGCGTACGACTCCTCGAGCACGTCGTCGACGCCGACCTCGTCACGCACCTGCTGCCAGTCCGTGACACCGGCGATCTCGGTGTCGGCGGGCAAGGCGCGCAGACCGCTGGAGACGACCGGCCGCTCCGCCGGCAGCAGCGACACGGCGTACCCGCCCGCGACCGTGACGGCCACCAGCCCGAGAGACACCCATCGGCTCAGCACCGGACCAGCATGGCCCATCGGCGGCCGCGCGTTCCGCCCGCCACCTGCTCGTGTGAGACTTTCCGGCGTGAAGGCTTCCCAGCCGACCCTGGCCGCCGGCGCGGTCGTGTGGCGCAAGGGTGACCAGGGCGTCGAGGTCGTCGTCGTGCATCGGCCCAAGTACGACGACTGGTCGTTCCCGAAGGGCAAGCTCGATCCCGGCGAGCATCACCTCGTGGCGGCGGTGCGCGAGGTGGCCGAGGAGACTGGCTTGCGGGTCCGGCTCGGGCCGGCGCTGCCGGTGCAGACGTACACGATGTCGGCCAACGGGCTGAAGCAGGTTCACTACTGGACCGCCCGTCAGGTCGGCGACGGCGACGTCGCGGACTACCGCCCGAACGCGGAGATCGACGCCGTCACCTGGCTGCCGGTGCGCAAGGCCCGGCGGCGGCTCAGCTACCCGCACGACGGCGAGCTGCTCGACGCGTTCGAGGACACTCCGTACCGCAGCCGTCCGCTGGTGATCCTGCGGCACGCCAAGGCCCGGTCGCGGTCGTCGTGGCACCGCGAGGACACCGCCCGCACGCTGACCGAGGCCGGGCGGCGCCAGGCACTCGACCTGGTCCCGATGTTGCAGGCGTACGACGTGCAACGCGTGCTCACGTCAGACGCCGTGCGCTGCGCCGCGACCGTACGGCCGTTCGCCGACGAGTCCCTGCGCGACATCGAGACGGACCGGCGGCTGTCGGAGGAGGCGGCCGACCAGGTCACGGTGGCCCGCGGCATGCGCCGGCTGCTGCGCGGCAAGGCACGCGCCGTCGTGTGCAGCCACCGGCCGGTGCTGCCCGCCATCTTCGACGCGGTCGGGGTGGACGACCCGAGACTCAAGCCGGGGAGCTTCGTCGTGGTCCACCATCGGGGCGGCCGGGCGCGGGCCACCGAGGAGCACACCGCCTGACCTGCTCGTGCTCTGCTAAAGCGCACCCCTTCGCGCCGACGTTGCGCGTATGTTCGCCCCCTCCCGCCGACGTTGCGCGTATGACCGCGGTGAGTGGCTGACGGCGTGTCAAAGATTGCCCAATTGGGCAAAATTCGACCTCGAACCGGCGCGGACCGGGTGAAATTTTGCCCAATTGAGCCTGTTGCAATATCGGCTGACGAATCTGCCGAGTGGGGAGAGCAAGCCAATTGAAGCCCGCCAACGCGGCTCATGTGGGGCGACGGCATCACGTCAGGCGGAAAATCGCGGCGTGTCGGTGTGG
>WHTB01000468.1 GCA_009379735.1 Propionibacteriales bacterium | reverse complement strand
GGGAGCAGCTCGGCAAGCGGATCGCCCGCGCGCTGGACGTCACCTGGTCGGCGGACGCACCGGCCGACGCTCGGGGCGCGACGCGGCTGCTGCCCGGCGCCGGGACCGCGGCCCGTCGGCACGTCGTGACGATGTTCGCCCTGGCCGTGGTGACCGCCGTCGGCTGGGTGATGGGGTTCGCGTGGCTGCACGACGGGCTGGGCGACGTCATGCGCCGCGGGCAGGTGCTGCTCGTCGTCGGCGCCGCAACTTTCCTGGTCCTGGTGGCGCTGGCTGCCCGACCGTCGGCGGTCGCGCGGCGCTGGTCGCTGCCGTGGCCGCTGACCGGCACCGGCCCCCACGAGCGGGCTCGACTGGCCGCGCTGGAAACGCCGTGCCCGCTGCTGGCGGTCGTGACCCCGGAGGGCACCGCGTTACGGCTTCCAGTGGGGACGGGCCCGAGCGACGTCACGCAGGTGCATCCGGTCAGGGGTACGGACGGCTGGCTGCTCGTCTCGCACGGGTCTCCGCTCGCCCTCGTGAACGGCACCTGGTTCGGTGACCACGGCTCGGTCCGCGGGCTGCTCGCTGCAACCGGCGTGAGCCGAGGGTCGCCGAGGGACGACCGGTTCCGGATGCCGACTCCGGACCCGCGTGGCGCGCTGCCGGGCAACGCACCGCGCTACACCGCCGTCGGGCTGGCCGTGATCGGGTCCTTCGCCATGCTCGGCTTCGTCGCCGACGACGTGCCGCGGCTCGCGATCGCCTTGATGGTGGCGTCGCTGTGCTGCGCGCTCGCCTACCTCGGCCTGACCTTCCGGGGGAGGTCGACATGACAACCGACGCCCCGCGTGACTTCACCTTCGCCGTACCCGGCGACTGGTGGCGGATCAGCCTCGAGGACGCCGTACGGCAACGGGCGCAGATCAACGCCCTGGTGAAGCGCTCGGTCCGTGGTCGACCCGACCGCGACACGCTCGGTCCCCAGCTCCGGCAGCTGATCAACGATGCCGTCCAGACCTTCGATTCCAAGTACGCGATCGAGTGCTACCTCGCCCAGGAGCTGGCCGACAACGTGCCGATCGCCGCGTCGCTCGTCGTCAGCGTCTATCCGCCGTCGGGCCCGGAGATCAGCCGGCTCACCGTCGAGGCCGGCCTGCTCGCGGCCGGTCGAACCGCTGCGGAGTGCGCCGCGATCGACGTCGACGCGGGGCGTACTGTCCGCACCCGCCAGCAGGTCACCGCCGACGTCGACGGCACGCACACGTACGCGACCGAGGGCGTCACGTACTCCTTCTTCGTGCCGGGAACGACCGGTCTCGTGGTGCTCGCCTTCTCGACTCCGATGGTCAACGTCGCCGCGCCACTGGTGGCACTGTTCGACTCGATGGCACAGTCCTTCAGGTGGGTGTGGTGACATGACTAGTGACATGACTGGTGACACGTCGACGGACGACGCGCAACCCTGGAACGTCCGCGTGGAGCTGCGCGACGACGGCTGGATCTGGATGCCCGAGCCCGGCGAGGACATCGCCGGCTGGGCCGACCAGGCGTCCACCGACGCGCCCGACCGCGAGATCGCCACGGCGGTCGCGGAGCAGCTGCGCTCGTACGCGGTCGACTTCCGCGAGCGCGCCCACGACGTCGGTGCGGTGTGGGTCCCCGACTTCCACTACGGCGTGCTCGCCGCGATGACCTGCGACGCGATGACCGAAGGGGGACTCG
>WHTB01000442.1 GCA_009379735.1 Propionibacteriales bacterium | reverse complement strand
GTCGGCGCGAGGATCTGGGACATTCGCGCAACGTCGGCGCGAGGATCTGGGACATTCGCGCAACGTCGGCGCGAGGATCTGGGACATTCGCGCAACGTCGGCGCGACTGGGGGCGAGGGTTCCGGACGCCAGCACAACCGGTCGGATGGGCATCGCCGGTCGCGCGGTCGGTTGGCTCCGCATCGGCCGAACGGATGTTCTTCGCCGGGCCGGCCGAAAACCGTGAACTCGACGGCGCGTCGCGTTGCACGATCGGCGGGCGTTCCGCTCGGTGACGAACGGGTCACCAGTGGCGATCGCACCCGATCCGGGCGACGCACCAGTCGTCCGGCGCCTCCCGCGCTGAAGAGAGACCCCCGTGAATCGAACCCGACTGTTGCGCCCGCTCGTTGCCCTCCTTGCGGCGGTTCTGCTGACGACCACCGCCGTCGCGGCGTCCGCGGTGACGCCGAAGGCGCCGCGCACCTACGGCTCGAAGATCGAGCCGCTGGCGTCGTTCCAGCCGCAGACCGCGTGCTCGCCGTGGGCTCGACCTGGCACCCAGGCGTTCGCCGACCTGTTGCTCCGCACCTACCCGACGACGCGGAGCCTCGGCATCGTGCGTTCCTGCCGGGTCGGCGGCACGTCGGAGCACAAGGAGGGCCGGGCGTTCGACTGGGGCGGCCTCCGGGCGTCGTCCGCAGCCGACCGGGCCAGGGTCGACTCGCTGATGTCCTGGCTACTGGCGACCGACAAGGACGGCCACAAGTACGCGATGGCTCGACGGCTCGGCATCCAGTACGTCATCTGGAACAAGCGGATCTGGGGCTCGTACGCGGCCTCCAGTGGCTGGCGGAGATACACCGGCGCCAACCCGCACACTGATCACGTGCACTTCTCGCTGTCCTGGGCCGGGGCGCGCAAGGAGACGTCGTTCTGGACGGGTTCCACGGGGAGCACCCCACCCAAGCCCCAGCCCAAGCCCCAGCCCAAGCCCAAGGTGCCGCCAGGGATCCCTGAGCCCCGCCCGATGAGCGCGCTGTTGAAGGGCACCGGATCCCTCACCGACGAGACGGTCATCGTGCCAGCGGTGCAGCGGGCCGGTGGTCTCACCCGGGGTGCCCTGGTCGCCCGGGCGCAGCTATCTGGTCGAGGCGGCGGGCACGTGGCGCCATACGCGCCGGTCGACCGACCTCGCCGACGCCGAGTGCAGTCGCTACCTGTGGAGCGGGTGGAAGCGGCAGCGCTCACTGCGGAGCACCGACCCGAAGGCCGACCACCTCGACCTCTACCTCGACGGCCGCGACCTGGATGCGCGCGCCGACAGCACTCTCCCGAGCACCTGCGACAACGCCGCGTCCAGTACGTACCGCGCGGTGTTCAAGGCTCCGCGCAGCGGCCGAGTTCCCTTGCAGGTATGGGATCCCACTAACTATGCGGACAACGCCGGTTCGCTGCGGGTGCGGGTCATCGACCTCGGCGTCCGTGACGCGATGAGCTGGAGCGTGCCGGCGCGTACGGCCGCCGGAGTGATGAGCCCGGGCTCACTGCGGGCCGGGACGTCGTACCTCGCGACGGTGACCGGCACCTGGACCGACGGGCACGGAGTACGGGCGGACGCCGAGTGCTCGACGACGGCGGCCGACCCGACCTGGCGCCGTGACCGGGTCGCGCGCGACAACGCGTACGACCTGCTGCTCAACCGTCGTGGTGTACGCGGCGACGCGGCCCGCACCTCGGCGGACCGGGAGAACTGCGACTCGGCGAACCACACGTACCGGTTCGTGCTGACGCCGGACCGGACCGAGCCGGTGAACATCCGGGTGCACGACCCGCTCGGTCACCAGGACAACAGGGGCGCCTTGCGGGTACGGGTGACGCCGCTGCCGTCGATCACCGGCCGGGAGACTGTGACCGTTGCGGCTGCTCGTGCCGACGAGGTGCTGAGCGGTCGCGTGTACCCCGACGGGACGAAGGTGCGCCTCCGCGTCTCAGGGACGTACGCGCTCGGCCGGGATCTGCGCGGCGACGCCGAGTGCACGTGGACCAGGCGTGACCTGCGCTGGCTGGCGCATCGGCCCGGCCTCGAGTTCGGCGACCTGGCGGTCAACGTGGAGCAGCCGTCCTGGCTGGCCGGGCCGAACAACGACAAGGGCTGCGACCGCGAACATGGGTACAGCACGTCGCTGCAGGTCTCGCGTACGGCTCCGCTCAGCCTGCGGGTCCACGACGGCGACCGCGGCGACAACTCCGGGAGCCTGACCGTGACGATCGAGC
>WHTB01000331.1 GCA_009379735.1 Propionibacteriales bacterium | reverse complement strand
TGGTCAGGAGCGGACCAGGCGGGCGATTGCCTGGGAGGCTTCCTGGATCTTGGCGTCGGACTCGGCACCGCCGGCTCGGGCGGCGTCGACGACGCAGTGGTTGAGGTGCTCGTCGAGCAGGCCGAGGGCGACCGACTGCAGAGCCTTCGTCATCGCCGAGACCTGGGTGAGGATGTCGATGCAGTACTTCTCGTCCTCGACCATTCCCTGCAGGCCGCGGGCCTGTCCCTCGATACGGCGCAGCCGCTTGAGGTAGTCATCCTTGTTGTGGATGTAGCCGTGCTGGTGGTTCTCGGTCATGTCGTCACTCCGGGTCCGTCGACGGATGTGGATACACTACCCCCCTAGGGTATAGCGGTCAACCCCACGGACTCGGAGTTGTCAGACGGAATCGACTACATGTGGTCGATTCCGTCTGACAAGTCAGCTGGGCGGGGTGGTGAGGGCGGTTGCGTCGATGCCGAGCAGGTCGGCCAGGCCCTGCCGCCCGGCGGCCGTGACCCGAATGGCGCGCTTGCGCTCACCGCGCTCGATCCACGACCTGGCGAGCAGCTCGTGCTGCAGCGCGGCGCCGGCGGCCCCGGCGAGGTGCGGGCGGCGCTCGGTCCAGTCCAGGCAGGAGCGCACCACCGGCCGCCGGGTGCCGAGCGCGTCCTCGCGGCCGAGCTCGACGAACCACGCACGTCCGGCCGGTGTCAGCGTCAGCCCGTCCGCCACCGCGAGCAGGTCGCGTTGCTGCATCGCGTCGAAGATCGCGACGCCGAGCCGCCCGGCCAGGTGGTCGTAGCAGGTACGGGCGGTGGCCAGGTGGTTGCGGGCGCGAACTCCCCGCAGCGACGACGGGGTGTCCTCGGGTGCGCCGACGAACGCCGTCAGCTCCTCGACCAGGCGCGCCGCCTCACCGGTCAGCCGCAGGTAACGGTGCCGGCCCTGCCGCGCCTCGGTCAGCAGCCCGGAGTCGACCAGCTGGGTGAGGTGCTCGCTGGCGGTCGGTCGTCCGATCCCGGCGTGCCTCGCGAGCTCGCCGGCCGTCCACGCCCGTCCGTCCAGCAGGGCGAGGCACATCGACGCCCGGCTGCGATCCGCAAGCAGGGCAGCGAATCTCGCCATCGACTCCGCCTCCGCGAGCTGTTCCCTCATCGACGCCGCCGAGACAGTGCCACGCCGACCAGGCAGACGACGCCGCCGACCAGGGCGAGCGCCTCCGGGAGCTCGTCGAGCAGCACGGCCGCCATCACGATCGTCATCGGGGGCACGAGGTACGTGGTCACCCCGAGCCGACCGGCGTTCATCCGGGCGAGTGCGTACGCCCAGGTGACGAACGCCAGGGCGGTCGGCACCAGGCCGAGGTAGACCAGGCCGGTGGTCGGGCCACCCGAGGCGGCCTGAGCATCGCGGACCAGCGCGGGCAGGTACGGCAGGCAGGCGACTGCGCCGATCGTGCAGGCCAGCCAGGTGACCTGCAGGGCGGGCAGTCGGCGCAGCACGGGCTTCTGGGTCAGCACCCCGATGGCGTACGTGACCGCAGCGACGATGCACAGCAGGACACCGAGCAGGTCGGCCTGGTCGGTCTGCGCGGTCGATGCGCCGATCAGCACCGCGCCGGCGAACGCGAGGACCAGCCCGCCGAGCAACCAGCGCGGAAATCCTTCACCGAGCAGGATCCCGGCGAACACGGCGATCAGGATCGGGCCGATGTTGACCAGCATCGCGGTCGTGCCGGCGTCGACCCGCTGCTCCGCGGCGTTCAGCGCCACGTTGTAGACGGCGAACCAGGCGAGCCCGCACCCGATCAGCAAGACCCACTCCCGCCGGGTCGGTGCCACCCAGCGACCCCGTGTGACCAGCAGCGCGCCGAGGGCGAGACTGCCGATGCCGAGCCGGCCTAGTGCCATCGGTCCGGCGTCGTACGACTTCCCGACCCAACGGATGGCGACGAACGCGGACGCCCACGCCACCACGGTCACGGTCACCGCGACGAGGGCGCGCCAGCTCTCCCGGGTCACGGGTCCGGGCTGCGTCGCCAGCTGCTGGGTCATGACGTCGACATTAGGCGCCGGACAGTTCGGCCGTCGCCGACCTTTTTGGCCAGGCTTGGCAGAATTGCCGCCATGAGCGATCTGCCCGTAACAGCGGCGGCCATGGCGGGGATCGCCATCGTCGCGCTCGGCCTCGTACTCACCCCAGGGCCGAACATGATCTACCTCGTGTCGAGGTCGGTGACGCAGGGTCATCGGGCCGGACTGGTCTCCCTCGTCGGGGTGGCCGCCGGCTTCCTCGTGTACCTGGTCGCCGCGGTGGCCGGGATCACCGCCGTCTTCGTCGCCGTGCCCGCCGCGTACACGGTGCTCAAGATCGCCGGGGCCGGTTACCTGCTGTACCTCGCCTGGCAGGCGGTCCGGCCCGGCGGCCATTCCGTCTTCACCGTCAAGGAGCTGCCGCCCGACTCGGCCCGGCGGCTGTTCACGATGGGCATGGTGACGAACCTGCTCAATCCGAAGATCGCCGTGCTGTACGTCGCGCTGCTGCCGCAGTTCGTCGATCCTGGTCGCGGCTCGGTGGCGATGCAGAGTCTGGTGCTCGGAGTCACCCAGATCGTGATCGCGATCTGCGTCAACGCGGCGATCGTGATGACGGCCGGCTCGCTGGCCGGCTTCCTGGCCGGACGACCGGTCTGGCTGCGGGCCCAGCGCTGGCTGATGGCCAGCGTGCTCGGCGCGCTCGCCGTACGCCTGGTCAGCGATCGTGGACACGCCGCCGCGACGACCTAGCCGCGCCGAAAACCCTTTGCAGGCTGGCAGATCCGGGTCGTAGGGTCGCCAGCATGGCAGCAGCCTTCTACACCGACAACGCGCTGGTCGCCTTGATGGCCGCTCGCGCCGTTGCGCATCGTCGCCCACGCGTGCGCCGCCCCGCCCTGGATCTGCCAGGACGCGCCGGCGCCTGACGCGTTTCTTCACGCGCCGCAGGCGTTTCTTTCGCACATCCGGGCCACCGTCCACAACCATCTCGGACGGGCTGGCGGAGTGCGTACTCCCACATCACGGCCGCGGACCCCCGTGCCGCCTCAAGCTGCCCGTCCATGTCCCGACCCGAGCTCTCGGGTCGGAGCAAAGGACAGGCGCATGGCGTACAACCCAAGACTTCAGTTCGGCTACCACCGTCAACGCGACGCCGGCCGGGTTTCCCGGACGGGCGGACGCACCGAACGTGACCAGAACCGCCGCACCCGATCGCAGAACTTCCTGCGGGATGGCGCGACCATCCAGCGCATCGTGCGAGCCTCCCGCAGTAGGTCGACCGATCTTGTCGTCGAGGTCGGCGCCGGAGAGGGTCGGCTGACCGCAGCACTCGCCGTGACCGCCGAGCGCGTGGTTGCGTACGAGATCGACCCCGTCGTGGCGATCAAACTGCGGGCGCGGTGCGACGACCTCGACAACGTGCAGGTGGTGCGCGGCGACTTCCTCAAGAGCCCAGCCCCGCGGGAGCCGTTCGCGGTGGTCGGCAACATCCCGTACTCCGTCACATCGCGGATCGTCGACTGGTGCCTGCATGCACCGCGACTGACGTCGGCCACGCTGGTCACTCAGCTGGAGTACGCAAAGAAGCGCACCGGCGGCTTCGGGACGTGGAGCAAGGTGACGGTGCTGAGCTGGCCGGAGCTCGACTGGCGGATGGCCGGGCGGATCGGCCGGGAGATGTTCCGTCCCGTGCCGAGCGTCGACTCGGCGATCCTGCGGCTGGTCCGACGCGAGTCGGGGCTGCTGCCAGCAGCCGCACTCCCGTCGTACCGGCGCCTCGTCACGCTCGGATTCGGCGGCAGGGGCGGATCGTTGCACGCGTCGCTACGGCAGCAGCATCCGCGGTCGCTGCTCGACTCGGCGTTCGGGCAGGCACGGATGAGGTCCGACACCGTGGTGGGTGCGGTTCACCCCGACCAATGGGTCACGTTGTTCCGGTTGCTACATGAGGAGGTGCCGTAGCGGGTGCCGCCCCACCCGCTGCACGTACGCCCCGAGCCTTGCAAGGCGCGGGGCGTACGGGGAACACGCGGTTACACCTCGTCCTGGGCGGGGCGGCACGCCCCCGCTGGGTCAGGTGCGGGAGCGTAGGCGGCGCAGCATCCGGGCGTCACCGAAACCAACCGCGTGTGCGGCGGACTCGACCGTCTCGCCGTGGCCGATGAGGTG
>WHTB01000228.1 GCA_009379735.1 Propionibacteriales bacterium | reverse complement strand
GTACGCCCAGCCTGGCCGGCGACCTCGGCGAGGAACGCCCGGCGGAACGCGTCGTGCTCCAGAGCACCGTGCCACGACGTGCCCCAGACCACGCCGTCGCGACAGCCGTCGAGGAACGCCTCACCCGCGTCGACCTCGACCTGACCGTGGTGGATCCGGTAGCCGCCGACCGGGATGCCACGCCACTCACCACGGGCCGTGCCGACCACCTTGGCGGTGCTGAACGTCGTACGTACGGGGAGCAGGCCGAGCCCGTCGACCTTCCGCGGGTGCGCCGACTCGACCCCGGCCGGGTCGTCCACCACGGCGCCGAGCAGCTGGAACCCGCCACAGATGCCCAGGACGGGGCGACCCTCGGCGACTCGCCGGGCCAACGCGGCGTCGAGTCGGTGCTCGCGCAGCCAGGCCAGGTCGTCGATGGTGGCGCGGGTACCGGGCAGCACCACCAGGTCGGCCGACCGCACGCCGGCGGCGTCGTGCACGAAGCGGACGTCGACGTTCGGCTCCAGGCCGAGCGCGTCGACGTCGGTGAAGTTGCTGATCCGCGGCAGCCGTACGACGGCGACCCGGAGCACCTCGTCGTCGGTCGGCCAGTCCGCCCGCCGGCCGTCGAGGTCGAGGGCGTCTTCCGAGTCGAGCCAGACGGCGGGCTCCCACGGGAGTACGCCCAGGACCGGCCGCCCGGTCACGCCGTGCAGCTGGTCGAGGCCGGGGCGGAGCAGGCGGACGTCGCCGCGGAACTTGTTCACGACGAAGCCGGCCACCAGTGCCTGGTCGGCGGCGTCGAGCAGGGCAATCGTGCCGAACATGGACGCGAACACGCCGCCGCGGTCGATGTCGCCGACCACGACGACTGGGATGTGAGCATGCTGGGCAAGACCCATGTTGACGTAGTCCCAGCGCCGCAGGTTGATCTCTGCCGGGCTGCCGGCGCCCTCGCACACGACCACGTCGAACCTGCGGCGCAGGTCGTCGTACGCCGCGTACGCCGCCTCCGCCAGCGCCGACCGCTCCCCCGCGAACGACATCGCGTCCAGCTCGCCGAACGGCCGGCCCATGACCACGACGTGGCTGCGCCGGCCGCTGCCCGGCTTCAACAGCACCGGGTTCATCGCCGCCTCCGGCTCCGCGCCGGCGGCCTGCGCCTGGACCCACTGCGCCCGGCCGATCTCGGCGCCGTCGGCGGTGACCATCGAGTTGTTCGACATGTTCTGCGCCTTGTACGGCGCGACCGACACCCCCTGCCGGCGAAGCCAGCGGCACAACGCGGTCGTCACGACGCTCTTGCCCGCGTCCGATGTCGTGCCGGCGACCAGCAGCGAACCCCGCACCGGTGCCACCGTCGTTTCGCCTCCCCGCCAGAATGGGTCCATGTTCGGACGCCTGGAGACCGTACCCGCCCGCGACCACACCGACCTCATCGCGGCCCCGGTCGCCGCAAGCCTGGCCGCCGGGCACGCGCCGTCGGCCCAGGTGGCGCCGATCGACCCCGACCTGGCCGACACCGCGGCGCTGTGCGAAGCGTACGACGTACCCATGGACGTCTCGGCCAACTGCGTGATCGTGACCGGCCGGCGGTCCGGTGTCGAGCGGCACGCCGCGTGCGTCCTGCTGGCGACCACTCGCACCGACGTCAACAACGTCGTCCGCCGGCACCTGGACACGCGCAAGGCGTCGTTCGCCAACACCGAGTTCGCGACCAGCGCGACCGCGATGGAGTACGGCGGGATCACCCCGATCGGCCTCCCCGCCGACTGGCCGGTGCTGATCGACCCGGGCGTCGTCGAGGCCGGGCTGGTGGTCATCGGCAGCGGCATCCGGGGGTCGAAGATCGTCGTCCCGGCGGCCGAGCTCGCGGCACTGCCCTCGGCTGTCGTGCTGGCCGGCCTCGCGCTCGCGTGACCACGGTCAGGCGAAGCTGAACTGCCAGATCGCCACCACGCCGACGACCGCGATCGCGACCCGGAGCACCATCGGCGGCAACCGGCGGCCCACCGTCGCCCCCACCATCCCCCCGACCAGCGACCCGGCGGCGATCAGCCCGGCGATCGCCCAGTCGACGTCCGCGACGACGGCGAACAGCAGCGCGGCGACCAGGTTGACCACCAGGGCGAGCACGTTCTTCGCGGCGTTGATGCGCTGCATCGTCTCGTCGAGGCCGAACCCGAGGATGGCGACGAGCAGCACCCCCTGGGCAGCACCGAAGTAGCCGCCGTAAACGCCGGTGGCGAGGACCAGCACCCAGACCCACACCGATCCGTGCGCTGGCGGGTCGTGCCGGCGCGCGACCCGCGATGAGACCCACGGCTGGACCAGGACGAGGACGCAGCCCAGACCGATCAGCACCGGCACGATCGTGGTGAAGGCACTCGCCGGCAGGGTCAGCAGCAGCAGCCCGCCGGCCAGCGCACCGAGCATCGAGCCGGTCCCGAGACGGATCAGCCGGGTGCGCTGGCCGGCCAGCTCACGCCGGTAGCCGAAGGAGCCGGACAGCTGGCCCGGCACCAGCCCGACGGTGTTCGAGACGTTCGCGACCACCGGCGGGTAGCCGAACGCCAGCAGGGCCGGGAACGTCACCAACGTCCCCGACCCCACCATGGTGTTCATGGTGCCGGCCGTCACTCCCGCCGCGAGTACGGCAAGGGCTTCCCACCAGGTCATCCGCCGAGGTCGTCCCCGCAGCGACCGTCGGCGTCAGCCGTCACAGCGGTGGACTCTCGTCGTCCTCCTGCGCCGAGCCTGGCTCCGGCGTCGAGGTCTCCTCGGTCCCGGACTCGTCCGGTGCGGGCCGCGCAGGCGGCTTCGGCTCCCCAGTCAGGCTGGACGGCAGCGAGCTCGGTTTGCTCCGGCCCTGCGCGGCCGCCTCCGCCGACGCGATCGCCTCGGCCACGGCGTCGTGCGCGCTCACCACCGAGTCGCGCTGCAGGTCGGACAGACCCGCGGTCGGGCCGGCACCGAGGTCGACCCGCTCGCGCGGACCCTCGGACTTGGCCGGGATGCCCTGGATCGCGCCGATGGACGAGCCGAGGCCCTCGAGCGCCCGGCCGATCTCGCTCGG
Source organism: Propionibacteriales bacterium (assembly GCA_009379735.1). Lineage (GTDB taxonomy): Bacteria > Actinomycetota > Actinomycetes > Propionibacteriales > Nocardioidaceae > WHTB01. Next base: position 4,407 of record WHTB01000228.1, on the reverse strand, counting down.
CACGATCCAGACCTTGTTGGCGTCGCCCTCGGCGATCTTCGGCAGCATCTGGAGGTACTGGTAGGCGAGCAGGGACTGGTCCGGTGACCCATCGTGGATGGCCTGGAAGACCGTCTGGATGGCCTGGCCCTCACCCTGCGCCCGCAGGATCTGGGCCTCCCGCTCGGCCTGGGCGCGCAGGATCTGCGCCTCGCGGTCACCCTCGGCCGACAAGATCGCGGCCTGCTTCTGGCCCTCGGCGGTGAGGATCTGCGACTGCCGCTGGCCCTCGGCGGTGAGGATCGCCGCCCGCTTGTCGCGGTCGGCGCGCATCTGCTTCTCCATCGAGTCCTTGATCGACGGCGGCGGGTCGATGCCCTTCAGCTCGACTCGGTTGACCCGGATGCCCCACTTGCCGGTGGCCTCGTCGAGCACCCCGCGCAGTGCCCGGTTGATCTCCTCACGGCTGGTCAGCGTCTGCTCGAGGTCCATGCCGCCGATGATGTTGCGCAACGTCGTCATGGTGAGCTGCTCGATGGCCTGGATGTAGTTGGCGATCTCGTACGTCGCACTGGTCGGGTTGGTCACCTGGAAGTAGATGACGGTGTCGATGGACACGACCAGGTTGTCCTCGGTGATCACCGGCTGCGGTGGGAACGACACCACCTGCTCACGCAGGTCGATCACGTAACGGACCCGGTCGACGTACGGCGTCACGACGTTGAGCCCGGCCGACAGGGTGGTGCGGTACTTGCCGAACCGCTCGACGATCCCGGCCCGGGCCTGCGGGATGATGCGCACCGCCCTCAGCAGCGTCACGACCACGACCAACGCGAGCAGGACGAGCACTATCAGAACGGCCATTCCCATGGCGCCCTCCAAACGTGTCGATGATGCGGCGAATGTGTCAGGGTGCGTCCGCGTCGGACGGGTACACCACGGCCGTGGCGCCCTTGATCTCGAACACGTCGACCGTCACGCCGACGGGGATCGTCATGCCGTCGTCGTACGGCCGCGCGGTCCAGACCTCGCCGGCGAGCCTCACCAGTCCGGCGTGCGACGTGACCTCCTCGGTCACCAGAGCCTTGCGGCCGACCAGCGCCGCGTGACCCATGGTCAGCTCGGGTCCGGAGTGCATCCGGCGGACGACCGAGGGCCGGACGAACACCAGCGTGCCGAGGGCGACCACGACCGCCACCAGCACCTGCACCGGCACCGGCGCGCCGAGCGCATCGGTGGCACCACCACCAAGCGCGCCGAACGCCAGCATCAGCAGCACGAAGTCCATGCTGAGCAGCTCCGCGATCGCCAGTAGCGCGGCGGCGCCCACCCACACGGCCCACCCGTTGTTCCCGAGCCAGTCCAGCATGCTTCGACCCTATCCGAACGTAAAATCGTACGGCGAGCCCGCGGGTCCCCGGGTGTCCCGGGTGTCACCGTCCTCGATGGGCGGGCACCCGACGGCGTGCGTGCCACCGGCCGTCGGCGTGCTCGAGCAGCAACGGCATCCCGAATGTCTCCGACAGCGCGGACTCGGTCAGGGACGTCTCGATCGGCCCGCACTCGACCATCGCGCCGCCGCGCAGCATCAGCACGTGCGTGAAGCCCGGCGGGATCTCCTCCACGTGATGGGACACGAGCACGATCGCCGGTGCGTCGATGTCGGCCGCGAGCAGCGCCAGCGTGCCGACCAGGTCCTCGCGGCCGCCGAGGTCGAGGCCGGCGGCGGGCTCGTCCAGCAGCAGCAGCTCGGGGTCGGTCATCAGGGCGCGCGCGATCTGCACCCGCTTGCGCTCGCCCTCCGACAGCGTGCCGAACGTCCGGTCGGCCAGCCGGGCGACGCCGAGTTCGGCCATCAGCCGCCTGGCCCGCTCGTGGTCGAGGGCGTCGTACTCCTCACGCCACCGGCCGACCACGGCGTACGACGCGGTGACCACCACGTCACGAACCCGCTCGGAGCGCGGGATCCGTTCGGCGACAGCGGCGCTGGTGAAGCCGATCCGCGGCCGCAGCTCGAAGACGTCGACCGTGCCGAGGACCTCGCCGAGCAGTCCGGCCACGCCGGTGGTGGGATGGATCTGCGCCCCCAGGACCTGCAGCAGCGTCGTCTTGCCCGCGCCGTTCGGGCCGAGGACCACCCACCGCTCGTCCTCCTCGATGGTCATGCTGACCGAGTCGAGGATGGTCTGCTGGTCGCGCACCACGGAGACCTCGGCCAGTTCGATGACGCCGGTCATTGCTCTCCTGGTTCCCGCGGGGTCGAGGTGTCCGTTGATCAGGCGCAGCCAGGCTACCGGTCCACCCGTACGCTGCTGCGCATGATCACCGGCACCCTCGACCTGCCCAGGTCCGGGCGGCTCGCGTGCTGGCTCCAGGCCCTGGTGGAGGCCCGGGTCAGCCTCGACGACGCACTGGCGGCCATCACCGCCGGAGACGCCGCGCACCATGTCGCCGGGCTGACCGCGGACGCCGACCTCGAGCCGCTCGCCCTGGCGCTCGGCCGGCTGCGCGCGACGACCAGGTGGACGCATGCCGTGATCCCGGTCGCCGGCGACCCCGCCGGGCTGGCCGGCCCAGCGGCGTTCAACACCGAGGCGATCGAGGTCGGTGAGGGCGTCGTCTTGGGGGGCACCGGCCGCGGCGTCGTGCCGCACGCCGCCGGCGCCGGTGTGGTCTGGCAGGTGTACGAGGCGGCGGAACCTCCGCCGCACGACGTCGCGGAGTCGCACCGCTGTCTGCGCCGTGCCCTCGTAGAGACCGCGGACGCGCTGGCCGCCCTCGACGTCGCCCGGTGGAGCCCGGACGCCGCCGACGCGTTGCTGAACCTGCGCCGCACGCTCGACCTCGACCTGCCGCCGGGCTGGCCGGCGGAGACGGCCACCCTGGCCGTCCTCGCCGTGCGCTGCCGCGCCATCGTGGCGGCCGCGCTGGCCGACGACGGCGCCGCGGTTAGCGCGTCCGAGGCCGAGCTCCGGGCCGCGGCGCTACAGCCCCTGGCCCGCGCGTCCCGGGCCGCGATCGGTGCTGCCTGCTCCGGCCGCCGCGACCGGTAGCGTTGCGGCCGTGCCCACTCCTGCAGACGAACGCCCGACGCTGCTCGTCACGCTGGTCGGCAAGGACCGACCGGGTCTGACGTCGGCGATCTTCTCGGCGTTGGACGTCCACGTCGTGGAGGTCCTCGACATCGAGCAGGTGCTGCTCCGCCGCCGGCTCGTGCTCGGTGTGCTCGTCACCCGACCGCGCGACGTCGCCGGCGTCACCCGGGCCGTCCAGCAGGTCGCCGCGGGCCTCGGTCTCGACGTCGACATCGAGACCGGCACCGGCGACAACCAGCCGCGGCGAGAGGGCCGCAGCCACGTCACGGTCCTCGGCACGCCGCTGCAGCCGGCGGCGGTGTCGGCCATCGCCGGCCGGATCAGCGACACCGGCGCCAACATCGACCGGATCGTCCGGATGGCGCGCTACCCCGTCACCGCGATCGAGCTGGACGTCTCCGGCGCGGACCCGCAGCGACTGCGCTCGATCCTCGCGGCGGAGGCGGCCGCGCAGCAGGTCGACGTGGCGGTGCAGCCCGCCGGCCTGCTCCGCCACGGCCGCAAGCTGATCGTGATGGACGTCGACTCCACCCTGGTGCAGGGCGAGGTGATCGAGATGCTCGCCGCGCACGCGGGCACGGCCGACCAGGTGCGCGACGTCACCGAGCGGGCGATGCGTGGCGAGCTCGACTTCGCCGAGTCGCTCGTCCAGCGGGTGCAGACCCTGGCGGGCCTCGACGCGAAGGCCATCGACGAGGTCTACGCCGCGATCGAGCTCGCTCCCGGAGCCCGCACCCTGGTGCGTACGCTGCGCTCGCTCGGCTACCGGTTCGCGATCGTGTCCGGCGGCTTCTCGCAGATCACCGACCGGATCGCCGCCGACCTCGGGATCCACTACGCCGCCGCGAACCGGCTCGAGGTCGTCGACGGCCGGATCACCGGCCGGATCACCGGCCCGCTCGTCGACCGGGCCGGCAAGGCGGACGCGCTCCGCCGCTTCGCCGCAGAGGCCGGGGTCGCGATCTCCCACACGGTCGCGATCGGCGACGGAGCCAACGACCTCGACATGCTGACCGCCGCCGGGCTCGGGGTGGCGTTCAACGCGAAGCCGGTCGTGCAGCAGGCCGCCGATACATCGGTCAATGTGCCGTACCTCGACACCATCGCCTACCTGCTCGGCATCACCCGGGAGGAGATCGAGGCTGTCGACGCGGAGTCCGGCCGGGTCACGCCCGCCCCGCCCGTCTAGGCACGTCCACCTGGGTGAGCCGGACCGACCCCGCCGTGACCTGGCTCCAGTCGCCCGGCACGTCGAACGTCACCAGCGCCGAGGTCGGCAACCCCTCCGCGAGCGCGGCCTCGGCGGCGGGGTCGGCCCCGGCCTCGGACGAGT
>WHTB01000410.1 GCA_009379735.1 Propionibacteriales bacterium | reverse complement strand
CAGCCGCGGCCGTTCCAGGAACGTCGGTCGGGAGCTCACCACGGTGACCTCGACCTCGTCCGAACGGACCTGGTTGGCCAGCCGCCGAGCGGCCGGAAGACCCGCGTAACCCGCACCCAACATCACTACTCTGTGCTTCATCTGCCCTCACCCTTACCTTGATTCGTCGTGTCGATGGCAAGACGCGGGGCACGTACGGGTCCGTGACATGTCGGCGGTCCGACGTGGGCGATGTCACGTCGGGCCGCTCCCCTGCGTCAAGGTGGGCAGTACGACATCGAGCAGCCAGAGAGGGCGACCGGAGCGATGGACGACGAGGCGAACGGGTCCGACCAGGACGAGGCGGCCCGCGAGTTCGCCGAGCATCGGCCCGCACTGGTCAGCGTCGCGTACCGCCTGCTCGGCTCGGTCGCCGACGCCGAGGACGCCGTGCAGGAGGCATGGTTGCGGTGGTCCGAGCGCCGCCCGGACGACGTGGAGAACCCCCGGGCCTACCTGATCAAGGTGACGTCGCGGCTGGCGATCGACCGGCTCCGCCGGAACCAGGCCCGGCGCGAGGCGTACATCGGGCCGTGGCTGCCCGAGCCGTTCCCCACCACTGCCGATGCGGCCGACGACGTCGTGCTGGCCGAGTCGCTGTCGGTGGCGTTCATGCTGGTGCTGGAGACGTTGTCGCCTCTGGAACGGGCGGTCTACGTGCTGCGCGAGGCGTTCGAGTTCCCGTACGCCGAGATCGCCGGGGTGCTGGGCAGCAACGAGGCCGCCGTACGCCAGGTGGCGCGACGCGCCCGCAGCCACGTCTCGGCGCGACGCCCCAGGTTCGACCTGGACCACCAGGTCCGGCTCGAGGTGACCGAGCGGTTCATGGCCGCCTGCGAGACCGCGGACTTCGCCTCGTTGCTAGATGTGCTGGCGCCCGGTGTGGTCCTCGTCAGCGACGGCGGCGGACAGGCACGCGGCCCGCGGCGGCCGATCGAGGGAGCCGCGAAGGTGATGCGGTTCTTCCTTGGCATCGTCGACTACCCGGTGCCCGACCTCGGCTTCCGGATGGCTGAGCTGAACGGCGGCCCGGGCCTCATCGTCACGTCGCGGGGCGTCCCGATCACGACGTTCGTGCTCGAGCTCGAGGACGGCCTGGTCCAGCGGATCAACGTGATCGCCAACCCGAACAAGCTCGCACGACTCCGGCTGGACGGCTGAACGACTCCCGGCGTCAGCCGCCGGCGAGCAGCTGCTCGAACGGCGTCGGCTGGTCGAACGGGTCGACCCGGCCGGCCACCCGATCGTTGGCGACGAGGTCGGCGAGCTCACGTGCCGCCCGGTCCACCCGATCCGCCAGGGCCGACGAGCCGGCCGCGCCGAAGTCCTCGGTCGCGCCGAAGACGGCGGTGGGTACGACGACCGCCTTCAGGTAGGCGAACAGCGGACGGAGGGCGAACTCGAGGGCGAGCGAGTGCCGGGCCGTCCCGGCGGTGGCCGCGATCAGCACCGGTCTGCCCGCCAGAGTGTCGTCCTCGATGACGTCGAAGAACGTCTTGAACAGGCCGGTGTAGGACGCGCTGAAGATCGGTGTCACCGCGATCACGCCGTCCGCCCGCGCGACCGCATCGAGCGCGGTGCGCAGGTCGCCGCTCGGGAACCCGGTGAGCAGGTGGTCGGTCAGGTCGTGGGCGATGTCGCGCAGCTCGATCACGTCGAGGACGGCGTCCACATCCTTGAGCCGGAGCGCCCGGTCCGTCGCGGCCGCGAGCTGGTCGGCCAGCAGCCGGGTCGACGACGGCTGGCTCAGGCCGCCGGTCACGACGGCGATCCGGCGGGTCACCCTGCTCGTCATTGGGCCACCTTCTCGAGCTCGGTCGAGGCCGTGAGGCTCTCGTGGGTCGGCGCAGCGGGGACGTTCGCGGGCCGGAGGGCGGCGAGCTCCTTGCGCAGCACGGGTACGACCTCCTCGCCCAGCAGGTCGAGCTGCTCGAGGACCGTCTTCAGCGGCAGCCCGGCGTGGTCCAGCAGGAACAGCTGGCGCTGGTAGTCCCCGACGTACTCCCGGAAACCGAGTGTCCGCTCAATGACCTGCTGCGGGCTGCCGACGGTCAGCGGAGTCTGCTCGGTGAAGTCCTCCAGCGACGGGCCGTGGCCGTACACAGGGGCGTTGTCGAAGTACGGCCGGAACTCCCGCACCGCGTCCTGGGAGCTGCGGCGCATGAAGACCTGGCCGCCGAGGCCGACGATCGCCTGGTCGGCGCTGCCGTGGCCGTAGTGCTCGAACCGCCGCCGGTAGAGGTCGACCATCTGGGCGCTGTGCTCCTTCGGCCAGAAGATGTGGTTGTGGAAGAAGCCGTCGCCGTAGTAGGCCGCCTGCTCGGCGATCTCGGGGCTGCGGATCGAGCCGTGCCAGACGAACGGGGGTACGCCGTCGAGCGGCCGCGGCGTCGAGGTGAAGGACTGCAGCGGCGTACGGAACTTGCCCTCCCAGTTGACGACGTCCTCGCGCCACAGCCGGTGCAGCAGGTGGTAGTTCTCGACCGCCAGCGGGATGCCGTCGCGGATGTCCTTGCCGAACCACGGGTAGACCGGACCGGTGTTGCCGCGGCCCAGCATCAGGTCCAGCCGACCGTCGGACAGGTGTTGCAGGGTCGCGTAGTCCTCGGCGATCCGTACCGGGTCGGTGGTCGTGATCAGCGTGGTCGAGGTCGACAGGATGATCCGCTTGGTCTGCGCGGCGACGAACGCCAGCGTGGTCGTCGGCGCCGACGGGATGAACGGCGGGTTGTGGTGCTCGCCGGT
>WHTB01000178.1 GCA_009379735.1 Propionibacteriales bacterium | reverse complement strand
TGCCAGTTCTGCCGGTCCTGCCAGTTCTGCCGGTCCTGCCAGTTCTGCCGGTCCTGCCAGTTCTGCCGGTCCTGCCAGTTCTGCCGGTCCTGCCAGTTCTGCCGACCTTAGACGGAGTGGCGGCCCGTCGCCTACCTGATCCACCGCGACCCGAATCGTAGCCGCCGACACAGTCAGCCAGTGAACAAGCGATACGCTGGTGCGCACCACCTGTACGCCATCCGGAAGAGGATTCGACTGTCGATGGGTGAAGTCACGGCTCGCGTCGAGGCTGCGGTTCGGGAGCTGATCGCGTCGGGCGAGCTGCCTAACGGGCGGCTACCGTCCGAACGAACGCTGGCGGCTGACCTGAAGGCAGGCAGGACGACGATCAGACTGGTCCTGATGAAGCTTGCAAGCGAAGGCCTGGTGCGATCCGAGCACGGCCGCGGGTACTTCGCCGCTGACCAGGACGGGAGCAATGGGTCCGCGTGACACCAGAGGCAGGCAGGCAATGCGACGAGCTGCGGACGAAGGTCTACGGAGAGCGGTCGCTCTACGAGAGCAAGTGGGTTCGGCTCAATCTGGTCGACATCGAGCCTCCGGACGGTCGGCGGTTCGAGCATCATGTGGTGCGGCTACAGACTTGCGCCTTTGCTGCCGTTCTCGACGACGATGATCGAGTGCTGATGCTCTGGCGGTACCGGTTCGCCACCGACGAGTGGGGCTGGGAGCTGCCAGGTGGCATCGTCGACCCGGACGAGTCCGCCGAGGCGGCCGCGCGCCGCGAGGTCGAGGAGGAGACCGGTTGGCGCGTTGACCAGCTCGAACACCTGACCTCGTTCCAGCCGATGTCGGGGATGGTCGATACCCCACACGTGCTGTTCGCCGGACGTGGCGCGGTTCAGGTCGGCGAACCGTCCGACGCCGAGGAAGCAGCCGTCATCGACTGGGTGCCGATGTCATCGGTGTTGGAGCTGGTCCGGAAGGGTGAGGTGCTCGGTTCCGGATCGCTGGTCGGCCTGCTGTACCTGCTGGCTCGACGAGCCGGCTAGGCCACGATCAGCAGCTTGTCGACACGGCGTTGCTGCCGGATCGACCCCGCCTGACGGGCAAGCTTCCGAGCCCGGGACGCATGCTCGGATGCGTCGTCCCGCTCGCCTCGTTGTAGGTGCGCCGTAGCGAGGTCACAGTGCAGCCCAGCCTTCGCCCTGGACGTGATCGCGCCGTTGCCGTCGAGCGCCCGGTACAGGTGGTCGACGGCATCAGGGTCGCCCAGTCGGGCGAGCGCGTTGCCCTGCCAGCGCGCGAGGTGGCTCGCGTTCAGGATGATGAACGGCATGCCGGGCTCCACCGCGTCGTCCCCGGCCGGGACGAGCTCTCGGGCGACGTCGAAGCCGCGACGGCAGGCCGACGCATCGTCGGCTACCGAGCAGACCTCCGCCTCGGCTGCGTGGAGCCATGCGCGGAAACGCTCGGGCACCTTCGTACCCGCCTCGTCGAGAGCGACCTGGGCGAGCTCGCGGGCTGAGGCGACGTCACCGACCTCGAGGAGGACCATCGCCTGCTGAGCCATGGCGTGCGTCAGGAGTACGACGTCCTGGGCTTCGAGTGCGGCCGCACGTGCCTTCTCGTGGTAGCTCCATGCTCGGTTGATCACGCCGATGTCCAACGCCTGCCACGCGGCGATCGCAGCTGCGTCGGCCAGGACGGCAGCCAACGGCCGTCGCACTGACGGCACGATGGCGTGCGACAGCGCGTTCTCCAACGTGGATAGGTGCGTCGCCATCTGGTCGAGCAGCGGAGCGACACCGAGGTGACAGTCGGCGGCACGGAGCGCGTCAGTCTGCTGTGCGAAGACCTCCGCCGTCTCCGGCCCCACGGCACGTGCACTTGAGATCCGCTCGGCGAAGAGGTCGTACTCCGACTGCTGCTCGCTCGACGCGACCGGCTCGGCCCCGAACAGCTCCTCATCGGTAAGGCCGTAGATCGAGCGAAACAGGCCGCGGTACGGCTCGTTCACGGGGCGATGCTCGTTCCCGAACTGCGACAGCATCGTCTTGAGGCTCGCGGGCAGCGCGATGGCCAGGCCCGCCGTGGCTGCGCGTCTCGTCAGCTCGGCAATGACCTGGCTCTGCTTGAGGCCGGCACGATCACGCGCCGCTCGCAGCTTGGTCGTCACAGTCCGTCCCCCGAGGGTCGGTTCACACACCCGAGGGTAACCGAGTTAACCGCGCCCGGTTAACCCTTGCTGGCTTCCGGGCGGTCCTGAGCAGCGGTTTCATGGATGACATGAACAGCAGCGACAGCCACCACCTGGCAACGCGCCAGCGGAGCCCTTGACACTGGTGCGCACCAGTTGATGGCTGGTGCGCACCAGTTGATGGCTGGTGCGCACCAGTTGATGGCAAGAAGTGGCCCCGACGGGCTGCCACCCGTCGAGGCCTGAGCACCGGTCGAACCCTGCGAGAGGAACAACCCATGCGCGTCAAGCGTACGGCGCGATCCTGCCCGGACGAAGGGGCTGCCCCCCTGACGGCAACGGTCGCGCCACTGCCCGAACACCAGCGCGCTCGTCTACGCGAGTACTGGTCCCACGTCGTCGAGATCGCTTATGCGACGGCCGGCGAACCGTTGCCCGTTCCGCGGTTCAACGCTCCCGAGCGCTCCGCCCGTCGCGCAGTACGTCGGCAGACGGCCCAGACGGTGCGCGTCATCCCTGCCGCTCAGGAGCGGGCCTCGCGAGCGATGGGAGAGGCCGCGTGAGTGATCTGATATCCGTCCTCGGCCTAGACCGCACGGCGCCCTGGATGGCGCCCGATGCGCCCACCGCCCTGTGTGGCGAGGTCGACCCCGAGCTGTGGTTCCCGGAGAAGGGCGGCTCGACGGTCGACAGCAAGCGGCTGTGCCGCAAGTGCCCGCTACGACGCGCGTGCCTGGAGTGGGCGCTTGCGCATCCCAGCGAGACCCGGCACGGCGTGTGGGGCGGTCTCAGTGAACGCGAGCGCAGTGTGCTGCGCCGTCACCGAGCTGCCATGGCAACGGCCGCTGCCGCTGACGAGCTGTCGGAGGTGGCCTGATGTACGCACCGACCTACTACCGAACCCGTTACCCGGCGTCGTGGACCAGGTCGGGGAGGGCCACCGTCACCGTCCGAGTTGGCGGCACGTACGAGGTGTACCTGTGCGTCGGGCACCTGCGGATCCCGCTGCGCACCGAGGAGGCGTGGGCACTGTTGACCGCGCTGCGTGCTGCGCTCCCCGCTGAGTTCGGTGCGGCGCCGGCGTGGACCGACGAGCCGGTGGCGCGGGAGGTGGCGTCCTGATGGCGACCACCTCCCCCGCCTCGACCCGCCGGCTCCTCATCCATGACGAGGTCGTCGAGCTCGGCGACGTTGCCACGACCGGCGACCTGTGGGCGGCATGCGCGCTGCCGGGTGATGGCCCGGAGTTCCGGTTCACCAGCACCCACCCTGGCCGCCTGATGCGCGTTCTGGCTGCTCTCGGTCTTTCGAAGGGAGGCCGTCGGTGCTGATTGTCGGCCTCATCTTGGGTGTCTTCCTCGGCGCGGTGCTCTCCGCTGCGTTGTGGGCGACCGGCCGCCGTCCCTACCTGCGGGTCGACGTGCAACAGCACACGACCCGCGAGGTGGTTCACCACGTCGTCCACCACGCCGACGTTCCCGAGTCCACCAGTGGCCCGCAGGCAGTAGAGGCGGCCGTGGTGGCCGGAGCAGTGTCCGCCATGCCGACCGTCCGCCCACACCCCGCCGTTTGCCGGGAGGCGCTGACACCGCCGGCGCGGAAGGAGATCGGCCGATGACCGAGCTGGAACGCATCGTCGAGGCCGCCATGCGCCTGGTGACCGCGATGACCGAAGACGAGTACGTCCACGCCTACGCCGAGCTGTGCGACGAGCTCGGCCACGACGAACCGCATCATCGCTACGACCTCGGGGAGAACTGATGACTGTCTACGTCGACGACGCGGCGATCCCAGCTGGCGTCGGTGCCGGCCGCCACTGCTGGTCGCGCCTGTTCGCCGACAGCCCGGCTGAGCTGGAGGACTTCCGCGTCCGCCTCGGCGCGGCGCACGACTGTGGGTTCCGGCACGAGGTGTTCGTGGAGTGCCGCCAGCCATGGCGGTACGTCACGGAGGCCGAGCGCACCCGCGCCATCTTGATGGGCGCGATCCCGGTGCGGTTCCGCGACACGGCGCGCCTGGTGCGTGAGCGGTGCCGGACGGAGGTTGCCGGATGACCAACGGACCGAAGCCGAGCAAGGCACAGAAGCTGCTCGCCGCGGCGGACGAGGCGGCGCAGCTGCGCGCGTACCGCACGCATCCCGACGTGGCGGCGCTGGCGATCGAACGCGTACGCACCCGCGTGGACGTCCTGGTCTGGACGGGTCTGGTGCTTGGGCTGCTGTTCACCATGTCGAACGTGGCGAGCTTCGCCGCGCGCGGCGCAGACGTGGGGTCAGTGGCGTGGGTGATCGCGTGGTTGCTCGACCCGATGGTCAGCCTCTGCCTGATCGGCACGCTGATCGCCGAGGCCACCCTCGCGCGCTACCAGCTGCGCGCCGGTCAGTGGGTGCGCGGCGCCAAGTGGGGCCTGCTCGCCGCCACCTACACGATGAACACCTGGTCGGCCTGGGCAACACGCGACGCGGCGCTGATCGTGTTGCACAGCGTTCCGCCCGCCGTCGTGTTCGTCATGGCTGAGGCCATCACCGATCTCCGGGACCGCCTCACCGACGCCGTGCTGGCCGCACACCGCTACGCCACCGACCGCGCAGTGGCACCGCCAGTCGTCGACGACCCCGACACCATCGCCGTGGAGCCACCCGCGCTCGACGAACCGAGGGCGCCGGCCCTCACGTCATCGGACCAGTACAGGACCGATGAGGCGGACCGGACCGCACCGGCACCGACCGCGGGCCAACGGACCACGGACCACAACGACGACGGGACCAACCCTGCACCGGTCCGGTCCGCACCCAGCGGACCGGACGTGTCGGACCTCCTCGGCCCGGGCCAGGCGGTAGCGGGCCGGCTCGCCGCGCAGGGCCAGTCGCTGTCCCGCCGGTCGCTGATCGCGGGCCTGCGCGAGGACGGCCACGCCGTCTCGACCGGCCGTGCCAGCGCGCTCCTGCGCGTCCTCACCGCTACTTCCCAGCACATCGACACCGACCACGCCTCGAACGACCGTCAGCGGTCGCCTGAGGCGGCCTGAGAGGCACTCACCATGGGATTCAAGGAACTCGTCGGACTCGGCACCGGCGACCGCCGCCCACAACTGCGCGCCGTACCGGACCCCGACAGCAGCGACACCGCGCTGGTCCCGGCCGAGATGGCCGGGGACCAGCCGGCCGACCAGGACCAGCCGAGCACCGACCTCGAACCGAAGGTGTTCGACGGTGAGGTCATCGAGGACCAGCCCAAGACCGTCGAGGACCACGGCCGCGCCGAGGGACCAGAAGACGACGAGGACCAGGCGGACGCACCGGGCCGGGCATCACCTGCGGCCAGGACGTGCTCGCCGCCGTCTGTGACGACGCCGGTCAGCCCTACCCACCGGCCACCTACACCGTCCGCACCGGGCGAGGCGGGCTCCACCTCTACTACCGCGCACCCCGCCACGTCGAGCTGCGCAACACCCATGGTGACCACGGCGGACTCGGGCCGCTCATCGACACCCGCGGCCACGGCGGCTACGTCGTCGCCGCCGGCACCGAAGTGAACGGCCGGCGCTACGAGCTGCTCGAGGACGCACCAGTCGCCGACCTGCCCGCCTGGCTGGTCGACCGGCTTACTCCGGCACCGCTCCCGGCGCAGGAGCCGGTCACCCTCACGGTCGACACCGGGCGGCTCTCCACCTACCTCGCGACCGCGGTCCGCGCCGAGCTCGACCACGTCCACCGCGCCCCACCGGGCGCCCGCAACCGCGCCCTCTACGGCGCCGCCGTCGCCCTCGGCCAGCTCGTCGCCGGCGGCGCGCTCGACGAGCACCAGGCCGCCGGCTGGCTGCTCGCCGCCGGCACCGCGGCCGGCCAGTCCGAGCGCGAGGCGACTCGCACGATCGCGTCCGGCTTCAGGGCCGGCGCCCGACGCCCCCGGCAGGTGGCCGCCTGATGAATCCCCAACCATCCACACCCGGTGAACCGGGCCGACCGAAAGCAGCACTCATCCGCATGGCAGACGTCACTCCTGAACGCATCGACTGGCTCTGGCCCGGCTACCTCGCACGCGGCAAGCTCCACGTCGTCGACAGCGACCCCGGCCTCGGCAAATCCACCGTCACCATGGACTGGGCCGCACGCGTCACCACCGGCAAGCCCTGGCCGGACGGCCAACTGGGCGGGGACGCCGCCGGCGTGGTCATCATGTCCGCCGAGGACGGCCTCGGCGACACGATCCGTCCCCGGCTCGACGCGGCCGGCGCCGACCTCGCCAACGCGCTGGCCCTGACCGGTATCGGTTGCGTCGACCCCGTCACCGGCGAACCCGGCCTACGGCTACCCGAGCTGCCCACCGACATCGAGCTGGTCCGCGACGCGCTGCGTCAGGTCGACGCTGCCCTGCTCGTCATCGACCCGCTCATGGCCTACCTGGCGCCGTCCGTCAACGCCCACCGGGACCAGGACATACGCCGTGCCCTCGCTCCGCTGATGCGGGCCGCCGAGGACGCCGGTGTCGCCGTCGTGCTCGTCCGGCACCTCACCAAGGGCGACGGCGCCAGTGCGATCTACCGCGGCGGCGGTTCCATCGGCATCATCGGTGCCGCCCGTCTCGGCTACACCGCCGCCCGGCATCCCGACGACCCGCAGAACTCCGGCCGCGCCGTCATCGCCGGCACCAAGGCGAACATCACCGCCAAACCCGCCAGCCTCGCCTACCACCTCGTCGACGACCCGGACAACGACTGCGCCCGCGTCGAGTGGGAAGGCCCCGTCGACTACACCGCCGACGACCTCCTCCGCCCGCCGACGACGGCCACCACAGGCGGGACGCAGGACACCGCGGCCCAATGGCTCACCACCTACCTCACCGACCAAGGCGGCGAAGCGCACCTGGACGACCTCCTCGACGCCGCCCGCGAGGCAGGGATACCGGAACGGACTATGTACCGCTGCCGCACACGGACAGGCGTTGTCTCAGAGCGCACCGGCTATCCGGCTCGCGCGGTGTGGCGGCTCCCGACACCGCCAGCTGAGACCGCCAGCTCTGCCACCGAGCCCAACGCCGGCAGAACTGGCAGCAGTGGCGGAACTGGCAGAACTGGCAGAACAGAGACACCAACCATCGGCCCCTGCGCCCGATGCCAACGACCAACCCGCCGCCACGGCGACGCCGACGGCACCCTCTGCCCTGCCTGCCGTAATCAAGGAGATACCGCATGACCGACGTCGACACCGTCCAATCGGAACCTGACCACGGAGGAAGCCGAGTGAGCACCCCTCACACCGACCAGTTCGAGGATCTGCCCGTCCTCATCTCCGTACCGAAAGCGGCCGCGCTGCTCGGCATCGCTCGGTCCTCGGCATACCGGTACGCCGAGGACGGCGAGCTGCCGACGCGACGGCTCGGCGGTCGTGTCTACGTCGTGACGGCTCGCCTGCGCGACTTCGTCGAAGGGACCGGTGCCGCGGCGTGAGCAAGCCGAAAACGGCGGCGCGGGTTCCGGGCGTGACCGTATACCCGCGCGGCAAGAAGTGGGCGTTCATCATCTACGGCGAACCCGACCTCCTCACGGGCAAGCGCGAACGGATCTACCAAGGCGGCTTCACCACAGACGAAGCCGCGTGGACGGAAGCGCTCAACACCAAGGCGCGGATCACGTCTGGACGACCTGCACGCACGAGCGACGTCACGGTGCAGCAGTTCTTCCGCGAGTGGCTCGAATCGATCAAGAACTCGGTCAAGCAGACCACGTACACGAACTACGTGGACAACTTCGAGGCATACATCCTGCCGGTCATCGGTCACCGCGCGCTCAAGGACATCGAGGTGCCCGTCCTCAACGCGTTCTATCGACACCTCCTGGCCAAGGGACGCAAGAAGCCGGACAACAACACCAAGATGTACGAGTACTGGCACGCGCGACGCGAGATGCGCGACGGCCTGGGCCCGACGCCGTCCACTGTGGCAAGAGCCTGCAACACGACGATCTACGCCGCGCGCGCTGCGGTGCTGCGGTACCGTCGCGGCCGAGTCCCCAAGGCGCTGTCAGCCGGCCTCGAACCCAAGTCGGTCCGCAACATCCACCGGATCATCCACCTCGCCTTCAGTGACGCGATCGGCTGGCGGTACATCGACTTCAACCCGGCCGCCCATGCCCGCCTGCCCCGGCTGGGGCGCACTGCCAAGAACCGCCCGAAGCCGTGGACCATCGAGGAGCTGGCTGCCTGGCTCAGGGTGGCAACGACCGACCGGTTCGCGGGACTCTGGGTCCTCGCGGCGACGACGGGCATGCGTCGCTCGGAGCTGGCCGGCGCCGAGCGAGAGCTACTCAACCTCGACGAGGGCGTGCTGATCATCGAGGACACCCGCGTCGTCGTGGACGGGAAGGCCGCGGACTCCGATGGCAAGGGCGAGAGCAGTCGCCGCACCATCTCGCTCGACCCGTTCACCACCGCCGCGCTCACCAGCTACCTCGCGATGCTGGACGAGGAGCGCAAGGCGTTCGGCGCCAGCTACCCGACCCACGGCAAGCTCATGTGCTACGAGGACGGTCGACGGCTGCATCCCGACACCGTGACGCGACGGTTCAACCGACTCGTCGACCGCGCCGGCGTGCGACGGATCCGCCTGCACGACATCCGGCATTAGGCGGACGGTGGGGTTATGCGCCCTGTCGGTGTGTTTCTGCTGGTGGGGGCCGCGTGGGTAGTGTTTTCGTCCGCATAATCCTGGCGGTCGGTGTCACCGCGTCAGCGAGTCGAGCCAGCCGATCAGGGAGGTG
>WHTB01000266.1 GCA_009379735.1 Propionibacteriales bacterium | reverse complement strand
GCTATCGTGCCCGACGTGGGCACCTATCGCTCGGGCGACTTCGACCTGCAGGCACACCGTGGTGGGCTCGGCCTCACCGTCGAGAACACGCTCGAGGCGTTCAGCACGGCACTCGAGATCGGGGTGACGACGCTGGAGTGCGACATGCACGTCAGTGCCGACGGCGCCGCCATGGTGACGCACGACCGAAGGCTCACTTCCCAGAAGTACACGGACACCGGTCCTGCCTTCGTCGACGACCCGGACTTCCCGTACGTCGGCAAGTACGTCACGCGGCTCACGCGCGACCAGCTCGACACCCTCGACTGCGGCTCGACCACGCTCCCGACTCACCCGCGGCAGCGGGCCGTCCCCGGTGCGCGGATGCCGACGCTGTCCGAGGTGTTCGACCTGATGAAGCAGCGCGGCGCGTTCGACGTCCGGGTCAACATCGAGACCAAGTACGAGACGGTGGCGCCGACCGAGACGGCGCCGCGGGAACGCTTCGTCCAGGTGGTCGCCGATGTGGTCCGCCAGGCCGGGTGGGTCGACCGCACCGCGATCCAGAGCTTCGACTGGGGACTGCTTCGCCGGGTCCGGGAGGTCGAGCCGGGCCTGCGGCTCAACGCGTTGACCAGCAGCCACTACTTGGAGGTCGGCAAGCCGGGTGCGTCGCCGTGGCTCGGTGGTCTCGACATCGACGTGTACGACGGCAACCTGGTGGCTGCCGCGGCGGCGATCGGCGTCGACGGGGTGTCACCAGTGCACGGCGACCCGCCGCGCTCCGGGGTCACGGACCCGAACTACCGTCCCTTCGTGACGCAGTCCATGGTGGACGACGCGCACGACCGAGAGCTGCAGGTCCTGCCGTGGACCGTCGACGACCCGGCGACCATGCGGGCGCTGATCGACCTCGGCGTCGACGGGATGATCACGAACTACCCCGACGTACTCCGCACGGTGCTCGACGAGCTCGGCATGAGCCTGCCGACGGCGTACTGACCGTCAGGTGAGGTGCTCGCGGCGGTACTCCGCCCAACGGTTCATCATCTCCACCATCTCCCGCTCGAAGAACGCGTAGAACTCCCGCGTCTCGACCAGCCGCCGACCGCCCGGCTGTCCTTGTCGACCAGCGCGACGGCCTCGTCGAGTCCGCGGGTGAAGTGCGCCATCAACGGGATCCGGGGACTCATGATCGCGGTCCAGACGTCGTCGTCGTAGGCTCGGTAGAGCTCACTGCGCTGCTGCTCGCCCGGCTGCGCGGTGGACTCGACCGGGACCGCCGCGACAAGCTGCTGGAACAGTTCGAGCTCGACCCGACCAAGCGCGGGCGGACGTACTCCAAGGGCAACCGGCAGAAGGTCGCGCTGGTCGCCGCACTGGCGTCCGACGTCGAGCTAGGAGAACCCGGAGATCGCCGACATGATGGCCATGCCGGACGGCGCTGACCTGGTGGATGCGTTCTTCGGTACGGCGATGCTGTTGCTGGCTCTGGTGGCGGCGGGGTTCACCGTGAGCTCAGCACTTCGTCTGCGCAGCGAGGAGACGGCCGGTCACGCCGAGCCGTTGCTCGCCACCGGTCTGTCGCGGTGGCGCTGGACCGCGAGCAGCCTGGCGTTCACGGTGCTCGGCACCGTGGTGGTGATCGGGGCCGGCGGGCTCGGCACCGGGCTGGCGCACGCGATCGCGGTCGGCGACTCCTCCCAGGTGCTGCGGCTGTTGGGGGTGGCGCTGGCGTACGTCCCCACGGCCCTGGTGCTCGGTGGGTTCGCCATCGCGCTGTTCGGCTGGGCGCCGCGGGCCGCGCTCGCCGGGTGGGGCCGCGCTGGTCGGGTGTGTCGTCGTCGGCTGGCTCGGGGGCATCCTCGACATCCCCGAGTGGCTCGCCGACGTGTCGCCGTTCAACCACCTGCCGAACGCACCGCTCGAGCCGATCACGGCCGCGCCGCTCGTCATCCTCTCGGTGGTCGCCGTGGCGCTGACGGCGGTCGGGCTGGTCGGCTTCCGCCGCCGCGACGTCACCCTCCCCTGACGGACCCGTTGAGTGGTCAGCGGCGGAGGACCCGGATGTCGCTTTCCACGACGGTCACTCCGGACACGCCGGTGGCCTCCATCTCCGAGCGGACGGTGTGCACGCCGGGCTCCTGCCCGCGCACGGTCACGGTGTACGTCACCCGGTCACCCGGCACCGGATCAGACGACGTGACGCGTAGGTCCCCGGTCGGCAGCACGGCCTCCATGTCACCCTGGCCGACCGAGTTCTCGGCACCGACCAGGAAGTCCTGGCCGTTCGGGTCGGCCGGGAGGTTGGCCGGGTCGTACGCGAACGACACGTCCTCCGTGCCGTTGAGCCCGATCCAGGACTGGAACACTCGCAGGCTGGTCGTGCCGAAGACGTTCACGCGGTGCTCGACGACGAGCCAGTCGTTGACCCCGTCGGTGAGCGTCCCGATGAAGATCCCCGGCGCGGCGGTCCCGTCGAGGTCGGACCAGAACGGCGCCAGCACGTTGTTGGGCCGGGCCGGGTCGGCACCCGCCGGGAGGTTGCAGCAGTTGTTGTCCTCGGCCGACCCGCCGCCCGCGATCAGGTAGCCGTTCGAGTCGACGCCGAGCTGGCTCCACGTCTGACCGGCGTACTCGAACGCCGGCACGTTGAAGTTGACGATCTCCTCGTCCCCGACCGGGATCGGCGCGATCCCGAACCCGTCGAGCGGAAGGTACCCGGCCGGCGAGGCACCGGGGTCGACCGCAGGCACGGCCGGCTCAGCACCCGCGAGTACGACGTTGTGCCGCGACGCGTGGTGCGGTCCGAGAACGGTCGCGCCGTCGGCGTCGACGATCTTCAGCTCCTCGTCGGTGAACGTGTCGAGGTCGACGACCTGCTCCTCGAACGAGTTGTTCGCCGCCTCGACCGTGCAGTCCGACACGCCGCGTTCGTCGATGGTCGGCGGTGTGCAGGTCTGCGTCAGGTTGACATCGCCCTGGGTGTGGATGAAGGCGACCGGCAGGTGCAGGCGCGGTCCGCCGCGGGCCTTGAGCTCGATGCTGCCGAACTGCTGGGCACCGATCGTCGCGTCCGAGGTGATGGTGATCGTGATCGACCGCGACTGCCGCGGGCCGAGCAGGAACGACTTCGGGAACACCGTGATGTCGGACCCCGGAGGCGCGTCGGTGCTCACCGTGACCCGCTCCAGCCGCGAGCTGGCGTTGGTGACCACCCGCGTCGTCGTCAGCCGGCCGGGCATGACCGGCGCGTTCACCGAGGGCAGGTTGAGGTGGACGGCGTTGACCGGGTCGTTGCCCAGTGCGAAGAAGTTCTCCGCGGTCTCGTCAATGGTCAGCGGGGCGAGGACCGACGCACCGACGTCGATGCGTCCGGCGCCGAGGTCGAACGGGTCGGCCGGTGTGGTCGTGTCCTCCTTGACCACCTCGGTGATCGCCGTCGTCATCAGGGCCGACTTGATCTGCCCCGGTGTCCAGGTGGGATGGACCGCGCGTACGAGGGCGGCGGCGCCCGCGACGTGCGGCGACGACATCGACGTCCCGGCGATCGCCTGGAAGAGCTCGCCGGGCGGACCGCTGGTGATCGACTCCTGGATCGGGGTGTCGCCGGCGAGGATCTGCACGCCGGGCGCGGTGACGTCCGGCTTGAGGAAGTTGCCGGCCGGTCCGCGCGAGGAGAACGCCGCCATCACGTCGCCCAGGCCGTCGCGCGTCTCGGCGTCGGCGAACGTACCCGTGACACCGGAGTGGCCGCTGATGAAGGCCACGAAGTCGGTGCCGTCGGCCAGGTGCACCGACGGCAGCCAGTGCGTGTCGGTCTCGACGTCGGCCAGCGTCGGGTTGAACAAGATCATGCCGGCGGCGCCGCCCTGGAGGACGTTGAAGCCCTTGTCGACTCGCGCGTTGCCGCCGCGCTCGCAGGCGACGATCTTGCCGGTGAACACACCGGCTGGCGCCGGGGCCTCACAGAGCGCGTCGCTGTACGGCGCGGCGCTCGACATCACCACGGGCAGCGCCGGGTCGACGCCGGGGGTGATCGATGCGCCGTCGGCAGTGAACGTGTCGCCGTTGTCGGCGGTCAGGTTGAGAGTGGTCGCAAACTCACGCTGCTGGGTCGACGCGGCGACCGTTGTCACCCACGGCGCGAGGTGGTTGGCGGTGCCCGCATCAGGCCCATCGTTGCCCGCGGAGGTGGAGACGAAGACGCCGGCCGCGTACGCGTCGAGGAAGGCCAGCTCGACCGGGTCGCTGAACGGCTGGGTGCCGCCGGAGATCGAGAAGTTGATCACGTCGACGCCGTCCAGGATCGCTTGCTGCACGGCCGCCGCGGAGTCGGAGCCGAAACAGCCCTGCGGACCGCAGACCTTGTACTCCATCACCCAGGCGCCGGGCGCGAGACCCTGGATGTCCGGCAGCGGCGCACCGAGGATCGACACGTCGTCGACGATGTTGCCGGCCGTGGTGGACGACGTGTGCGTGCCGTGGCCGTTGCTGTCCCGGGAGGTGCCGGGGAAGACGTCGTCGCCCACCGCCGCGTCGTAGGTGTCGGTGAAGTGCGCGCCGCCGATCAGCTTGTTCTGGCAGACGAACGGGTCGTTCGCGGGGGTCAGCGGGTTCTCGCCGTACTCGCACTTGCGGGGTTGGCCGTTCGACGTCGCGGGTGGCGCGTCGAGGTTGCCGAGGTCGGAGAAGGACGGGTGCTCGGGCCACACACCCGAGTCGAGGTTGCCGTAGATGACGCCCGCGCCGGCGTTCTCCGTCGTGTCCAGCTCGTCGTAGACCGCGTCGGCGTTGACGAACTCAGGGCTGGAGTCGGTGAGCAGCTTGTTCATCTTGTCGGGTTGCACGGCGATGACGCCGTCGACCTCGAGTACGCGCTCGACGCTGTTGGCCGGGATCACCGCGGCGACGCCGCCGTACACGGTGCGGAAGCTGCGACCCACCTCGATGCTCGGCACGGCCTGCTCGAGGTCGGCCACGATCGACTTCTCGGTCTTGGCAAGGTACGCGCGGTAGTCCTTCTCGGCCCCCGACGTCCCGGTCAGCGACCGGCCGGTGGCGCTCGGACTGGTCGGCGCCAGCCCCTCGATCCCGCCCTGGTAGCTCGCCGTCGCGTCGTAGTCGAGCTTGATCATCACCCGGGTCGGGCGCGCGTCGGTGCGGCGCAGCAGGCTGCCGGGGGTCTGCGCGAGCCGGCTCGACGGCGCCTTGCTGCCGGCCACCCGGTCAGTGGGCTCGAGTGGGGTGGCGCTGAGGTCGTCGGCAGCCGGGCCGGCTGGCTCGGCCGCGCTCGGCGAGCTGGCGAGACCGAGCAGCAGGATCGGAACGGCGAGGATTGCGGTGCGCCGAGACGTGCTTGACATGGCGGTTCTCCCCTCCCCCAAGCACGATGGATCGCTGCGACGGCGACCCGCCCTGACGATAACCCTGAGTCACGGTCGGCGACAAGACCGAGACTCGCCGTGGTTCCGCCGCCGGCACCGACCGCCCCGGCGATCGGGCCGGCCACCACGCAGCACGACCGAGGAGCACCAGCATCGACGGCAGCATGATCACCCGGATCAACGTCGCGTCGACCAGGATGGCGACCGACAGACCGACCCCCATCTCCTTCATCTCGACCATGCTCAGGGTCGCGAACACGGCGAACACCGACACCATCACTGCGGCCGCGCTGGTGACCACGCCCGCCGTCTCGCTGACCCCGGCCTCGACCGCGGCTCGCGGCGTCAGGCCACGACGCACACCCTCACGGATCCGGCTGAGCACGAACACGTGATAGTCCATCGAGAGCCCGACCAGCACCACGAACAGGAACAGCGGGATCCAGCCCACGACGAACCCGGTCGAGGTGAAGTCGAGCAACGACTCGGCCCAGCTGTACTGGAAGACCAGCGTCAGCACGCCGAACGCCGCACTCACCGACGCCAGGTTGAGCACCGTGGTGAGGAGGGCGATCACAGGGCTGCGGAACGTCAGGCCCATCATCAACAGCGTCAGGCCGAGAACGAAACCGATCACCAACGGCAGCTTGTCGACCTGGTGCGCTGCGTAGTCGACCGACTCGGCGGTGCCCCCGCCGACGGCCCATTCGGTGTCAGCAATCCCGTCCAGGTGCGCCGGTGCGACTTCGGTCCGCAGGTCCCCGAGTGCGGACTCCGCCGCCGCCGAACCCTCTTGGTACGCCCCGGCGAGGGTGAGCAACGCGGTCCGCCCGTCGTCCGACGTACGCACGCTCTCGTCCGGCACCT
>WHTB01000138.1 GCA_009379735.1 Propionibacteriales bacterium | reverse complement strand
GTGACCGGCGTGGGCGGCTTCGACAACGACGGGAACACCACGAGCGGCGCCTCGTCCTGCGAGCAGGAGTCCGACCAGTACAACGGTGGCGACAACGGTGACGACGGCTCGCTGGTGAACGTCAGCGACAACTACGGCGGTCCGGGCCAGGTCTGCAGCAACCCCGTCTCGCCCAACGTCCTCGGCGGCGAGGGCGCAGCCAGCGCCGTGGCGGCAGTGGTCGGCTTCGACAACGACGCGAACAGCACGACCGACACCGCGGACTGCATCCAGACCGTGTACCAGGGTGATGACCCGAACGGTGATGACCCGAACGGTGATGACCCGAACGGTGACGACCCGAACGGTGACGACGGCACGGGCAACGACGGGTCGGGCGGCGGCGACGACGCAGCCGCGTCGGATCCCGCCGGCAACTCGTTGCTGCCGAACACCGGGGGTCCGGCGGCGATTCTTCTGATGCTGGGGTTCCTCGGCCTTGCTGGCGGAGCCCTTGTGACGGCCTGGAGCCGTCTCAGGAGGGGCGCACACTCCTGATGAGTCGCACCCGAATGGGGATCCGTGGGTCCCCATTCGGGTGGGACCCGTGGGGGCCGGTGAACAATCGTTCACCGGCCCCCGTCCGGTTTTCGGGTCGATGAATTGGGGTCGGCTAGGCCGGACTTTGCCCGTCGGCGTCGAACAAAAGAAACCCGAACCGAGTCCGTAACATCGCCGAACTCGACCCGTTACTAGACATGACAAGCAAGCCGGGCGGACTAGCCAGGCACGCAAGAATGGCCAGTTCGTCATAACCGAAAGGACCCATACAAGCATGTCCTTCGCACGTAAGATCGCGGCCTCGGCCGCTCTCGCGACTGTCGCCACGCTGGCCCTGGGCGTCCCAAGCGCCAGCGCGGCATCCACCAGCACGTGGTGGGACGGGGACGACGACGGTTCGCTGGTGAATGTCAGCGAGAACAACGTCGGCCCGTTCCAGGCCTGCAACAACAACGTGCCGGTCAACGTCCTCGGCATCCAGGGCGCGGTCAGCGACCTGGCCGGCGTGGTGGGCTTCGGCAACGACGGCAACAGCAACTCCACCGTCAAGAACTGCGACCAGGACTCCTACCAGGACAACTGATCTCGCAGCTCGCTCAACGGCACCGGCTCGGATTCCGCGTCGGTGCCGTTTTGCGTGTCATCGTCGAAAGCCAGTCACTCACTCAGTGCCCTGGCCCTTCCATCGCGAGAATCGTTTCTCCAGCAGGCCAAGTGAACCGATCATGACAACTCCCAGAGCCGAAAAGACAATCACCCCGACGAGCATGTTGTCGGTACGGAAGTAGGACGACTCGGTCTGGATGATCCCGCCGACACCGGTGAGATCCAGGAAGATCTCGGCGATGACCACGCCGAGCAACAGCCTCCCGGCTGCGATCCGCAGACCACCGATGACGTACGGAACCGCGCCCGGCAAGATGACGTGGCGAACGAGCTGTCGGTCACTGACCCCGAAGGACTTGGCCACCTCGACGAGGTCCGAGCGTGCGTTGCGGACTCCGATGGCGGTGTTGAGGATGATGGGGACTACTCCGCCGATCCAGATGATGAAGATGCGTCCCCAGAAACCCACTCCGAACCACAAGATGACCAGCGGGATCATCACCACTCGCGGCGTCGCGTACACGGCGTCGATGTACGGCTCCACGACGCGGGCGAGAGTCGGATGGAGACCCAACAGCAGTCCGACGGCGATGCCGACCACCAGCGCTAGCACAAAGCCGACCGCCAGCGACTGCAGGCTGACCAGCAACGCCTGGGGCAGGCGTCCGCTGACCGTGAGCTCCACGAACGCATCCGCGACCCGGGTGGGAGGGGCGAACAGGATGGGGTCGGCGAGCCGTCCGGCCACCTCCCAGGCGACCAGGAACCCCAGCCAGGCCAAACCCGGAAGGGCTGTGACCACGAGGGCGCGCAGCCGACCGGCTGCGGGCGGGGTTGCCCGCGTCTCCGGCTCCTCGATCGCCGACTTCGTCATCGCCATCTCCCTCTGTCACCGGGCCGCCGTGCGTCGCGTCAGGGCTACTCCTGGCCACAACCCATCTCAGCCGCCTCCTCCAGATAGGACACGTCGGCGATCGTGGCCGGGTCGACCGGCTCACTGATGTCACCGGTCTCCACCATCGCGTCGACCAGGCCGCCCAGTCCTTCGACGGTGAACACATCGCCGGCGTCCGTAGGCCACATCCCGACCTCCTTCCCCGCCTGGTGGATCGACCGGGCTGCCTCCTCCGTCGCACCGGGCACGACCTGCAGCACGTAGTCGACGAAGGTGTCCTCACTGGAGCTGATCCATGCGTTCGCCTGCAGGTTCGCGCACGCCAGGGCGAGGGCGACGTCGGAGTTCTCCTCCCAGTAACTGGCCTCCGCGAAGTACGCCGTCGCCGGGAACTCCGGCACGACGTCGGCCATGTAGAGGATGAGCTCGAGATCCTCTGTCTTGCGGCGCAGCTCCTCCCAGTCGTCCATGATGATCGTTGCCGCATCCACCTGCCCGGCCAGCAGCGCCGACGCCCGCTCGGGGCTACCGCCGATCTGGACGAACTTGACGTCCTTGCGCGGATCCAGCTGCTCATCCTCAAGGGCGAAGCGGGCCAGCAGCGCGTCGAAGCCCGACGGGCCCGACATGCCGATGGTCTTGCCCTTCAGCGCCTTCACATCGCTCACGCCCTTCTTGGCGACCAGCACGTACTCCATCGCGGTCGACGGCGCGCCGACCGCGACCATCTCGGCACCCTCGGCCGCACCGAGAATGACTTCGTCCGAGCCCTGCGACGCGATGTCCGCGCGACCGGCGATGATGGTCTGCACGCCGCTGGTCGTGGTGACGATGACCGTCTCCACGTCAGCGCCCCATTCCTCGAGCCGCTTGTACGCGAAGAACGTGCCCATGTTGATCGCACCCGGCGGTGAGGTCGTGGCCACGACCTTCTTTCCGGACAGGTCGAAGTCGGGACCTCCCTTCACCCCAGTGGCGGGGATCTCCCCTTCGTCGAGCTTCTCCTTGCTCGGCGCAGACCCTGGGGGGCCGCCGACCCGCCCTTGGTTGCAGTTCCCCCGCAGCCCGCCATCAGAACCACGGCGGCGATGAGCAGGCTGCTCTTTCGAACTGCCCCTGGTCTGTTCATCAGAACTCCCTTGTCGAGTGGGGACGGGCGACGGAAACCTAGACGTTCCGCCAGTACTGGAAGTGGTTCTCGATACGTTCGAAGACCTTGGTCAAGACGATCCCGAGCAACGGCAGCGGCAGGATCGCCGCAATGAGCAGGTCGGTACGGAAGGCTGCGCCGTACTGCACGATGAGCGTGCCGAGGCCGCCCAGGCGGAGGTAGACCTCGGCTACCGCCATCCCGACGACAGCACGCCCGATGCCGAGCCGGTAACCCGCCATGATCAGCGGCAAGGCGGCGGGGAGGATCACCTTCCGCAGCCGACCCAGCTCGGAGTCGACACCGAACGCAGCCCCGACCTCCAGCAGGTCAGCGGGTGCGTCCCGAACGCCGGAGTACGTGTTGATCATGATGGGGAAGAACGCGGCCAGAAAGACGACCACGACCCGGCCCGTCATCCCGAACCCGAACCAGAGCAGGATCAGTGGCAGCAAGGCGATGTCCGGGGTGGCGTACATCGCGTTCAGGAACGGGCCGAAGACGCGGTTGGCGAGCGAGTAGCGGCCGATCAGGATGCCCAGCAGTGTGCCCAGACCGAGCGCCGTGGCGAAGCCCACGAACAACAGCTGCAAGCTGCTCAGCAGCGCCCCCGGCAGCGGTCCGCCGAACGTGATGTCGAACAGTCCCGTGAGCACGGCTGAGACCGGTGGCATCACCACCGGATTGCCGACGCGACCGTAGAGCTCCCAGCTCCCGAACACGACGAGTGCCGCGAGGAGGTGCGGGCCGGCCGTCAGCCCGCGGAGGCGAAGCCGGCGGCCGGCCGAGGCCTCAGTCGCCACCCGTCGTCTCCTCCTCGGTCTGCGCCTGCAGGTCACGGCGCAGCAGCTGCCAGATCTCGTGGCGGACCGGCGCGAAGTTCGGGTGGGCGCGGACGTCGTACTCCCAACGGGGGCGCGGCAGGTCGACGTCGACGACTCGGCGCACCGTCCCCGGCCCGCGCGACAGCACCAGAATCCGGTCGGACAGCAAGACGGCCTCGTCGAGGTCGTGGGTGATGAAGACGACCGTCTTGTCGGTCTCGTGCCAGATCTTCATCAGCTCTTCCTGCATGTACTCGCGCGTCTGGGCGTCAATCGCACCGAACGGCTCGTCCATCAGCAGGATGTCCGGCTCCGTCGCCAGCGCCCGGGCCAACCCGACGCGTTGCTGCATGCCGCCCGAGAGCTGATGCGGGTGGCTGGTCTCGAAGCGGTCGAGGCCGACGCGGCGAAGCTGCTCGCGCGCACGCCTGGTGGCCTCCGCATCCGGCACCTTCCGGGTCGTCAGCGGGAACTTCACGTTGTCGATGACGGTCTTCCACGGGAACAGCCCGAACGCCTGGAAGACCATCGCGCGCTCCGGCCCGGGCTTGGTGACCTCACGCCCGTCGATCAGCACCTTGCCGATGTCTGCGTTGGCCAGGCTGGCGATGATGCGCAGGAGCGTCGTCTTCCCGCAGCCGCTGGGGCCGATCACGGAGAGGAACTCGTGCGGCCTGATGTCGAAGGTGACGCCCTCGAGCGCCGGCACGACATGCTGCTTCCCCTTCGACGTCCACCGGAACGTCTTGTGGATGTCGTCGAGCCGGATCTTGGGTTGCCGGCCGTCCGCCGAGCTCACGACGGGATCCCGATGGTGTCGTCGACCGCTTCGGGGCCGTCGGTGGTCGCGGGCACTCGCCTGGTGAAGATCTGCTCGATGGTCACGCAGCGCCCGCTCCGATCACAGTTGACTCCACCAGGGGAAAGTGCATTATGTACAATGCACACTGCGCGGAAAGGGTGTCAAGGGTTGTCCTCACCCACCAGAGTCGGCACGGCCGTTCAGGAGGAGGGTCGGATGGAGGCGATTGGCGCACGGCCTCTCGTGGGCGTCCGCTCCCTGGGAGGTACTGTGGCGATGGCCTCCCCGGGCACATCCGCGGGCGCAGCACCCCAACTCGACGCCGCCGCCCTGGTCGCCGCGGTGCCCGCGATCCTCGACGTCGCAAGCGTCGACGCCCGCTCGCTTTGCAACATCCCGAGCGCGTCGCTCGAGTTCGACCAGCTGCTCGAGTACGTCGACGACCTCGAGTCGACCTGCCGGGCCGGCGAGCACGGGGTCGTCGTGACGCTCGGCACCGACACGATGGAGGAGGTCGCCTACCTGTTCGACCTCCTGTGGAGCCGGCCCGAGCCGCTGGTGCTGACCGGGGCCATGCGACCGGCCGACGCCCCCGGTGCCGACGGCCCTGCCAACCTGCTGGCCGCGGTCACGGTAGCGGCGAGTCCGTCGGCGGCCGATCGCGGTGTCCTGGTCGTGATGAACGACGAGATCCACGCGGCGCGAACGGTCGGCAAGCGGCACACCACAAGCACGGCGGCGTTCAGCTCCACTGCGCCCGGACCGGTGGGACGAGTCCACGAAGGTGTGGCGCAGTTCTCCATCCCGCCGCCGCACCGGGATGTCCTGCGGCTCCCGGCGACAGTGAAGCCGCCGCGCGTGGCACTCGTGCGCATCGGGCTCGGTGACGACACGGTCCTGCTCGAGCGCGCGGTCGAGGCGTACGACGGCATCGTGGTGGAGGCGTTCGGCGGCGGACACGTACCAGCGTGGTGGACCGAACCGCTGATCACGGCAGCGCAACGACTACCGACGGTGCTGGCCTCACGCACCGGCAGTGGACCCCTCCTCCGAAGCACCTACGACTTCCCCGGCTCCGAGCGGCGGCTGCTGGCAAGCGGGCTGATCTCGGCCGGGAGCCTCGACGGGCTCAAGGCCCGGATCCTGCTCACAGTCGCGCTGATGGTGACACGCGAGACGCATCAGCTGGCACAGACATTCCAACGCCACGGCGAGTGTCAGGCACGCCTACCCAGAGATCGAGGGGAATGTCGATGACCCAGGATCCGACGTCACTCGCCGCCGATGAGCCGGCAGGGGCACCGCCCACGACCCTGCCGTTGGACATCCGGTTCGAAGCGCACACGCACCCACGGACCGCGCAACAGCTGGCCTACGAGGTTGTCCGGCGGGCGATCCTGCGGGGCGCCCTCGTCCCCGGCACCCGCCTCACTCAGGGTCAGCTCGCCGCGCAGCTGGAGCTCAGCACCACGCCGGTACGAGAGGCCCTCCGCCGCCTCGCCAGCGAAGGGCTGGTCCGGATCGACGCCCACCGCGGCGCGATCGTGCGGGGCCTCGACAAGTCCGAGCTCAGTGAGATCTACGAGGTACGGCTGCTGCTCGAGCCATTGGCGATCCGCAAGGCGACCGAACGCATCACCGATGCGGAGCTGGCGCGGGCCGAGGACCTCTGGGAGCAGATGGAAGACCACAGCGACGTCGGCGCCTGGTCCGAGCTCAACCGCGAGTTCCACGGGGTCTTCGCCAACGCTGCCCAGTCGCCCCGGCTGACCGAGATCCTGCGCGGTCTGCGCGACTCGGCCGCACCCTATGTGCGCTGGTCTATGGTGCTGCACCCGGACTTTCCGGTGACGGCCAACCGGGAGCACCGCCAGCTGCTCGACGCCTGCCGCGCCCGCAACGGCGAGCTCGCGGCCGGGATCGAGGAGCAGCACCTCCAGGCGACGCTCGCGGCCGTGATGGCCCAGCAGGCTGGTCAGGCGACCTGACCCCACCTAGCTGACCCTGCACCTCACGGAACCTGCACCCATTCGAGGAGAAGAGGAGCACATGCGTGTAGCACGAGCATTGTTCGGTGACCGTGTCGAGCCGGCGATCCAGCACGAGGGGCACTGGGTCAGAGCCGGGGTGCTCGCCGCGGGCAAGGACAGGGACGTCCTCGAGCTGCTCGGTCGCCGAGCCGAGCTGCTCTCGCAGCTCGCGGACGCCGACCTCAGCACGCTGGTCAGCGCGGGCGACGCCGTCCCCGACGAGCAGGTCGACCTGCGTCAACCACTGCTCGGCCCGCGGGCGATCGTCGCCGTCGGCCTGAACTACCGCGACCACGTCGCCGAGGTGTCGTGGGAGGCACCGCCGACGCCGCTGCTGTTCGCCAAGTGGCCGTCGTCGCTCACCGGCCCGTACGACCGCGTGGCGCTCGATGCTTCGATCAGCTCCCAGGTCGACTACGAGGTGGAGCTCGCCGCCGTGATCGGACAACCCACGCTCGATGTGCCCGTCGACCGGGCGCTCGGCCAGGTCGCCGGGTACACGATCGCCAACGACCTCAGTGCGCGCGACATCCAGACCTCGGAGTCGCAGTGGACCCGCGCCAAGAGCTTCGACGGGTTCTGCCCGATCGGCCCGTGGGTCACGACGGCCGACGAGGTCCCCGACCCCCAGCGGCTCCAGCTGAGCAGCTTCGTCAACGGGAAGCGCCGCCAGCATGCCTCGACCGCGCAGATGATCCACGGCGTCGCCGAGCTGGTGGCGTTCGCCTCGCGCGCGACCACCCTGATGCCCGGCGACCTGATCCTCACCGGGACGCCGTCCGGGGTTGCGCTGGGGGCGTCGGACCCGCAGTGGCTGAAACCGGGTGACGTCGTACGCATCGAGATCGAGACGCTCGGACACCTGGAGAACCAGCTGGTCGACCGCGGCGCCCGTTGAGCGCGAGGTGCGCGATGGTTCTTGCTCGGCAACGAAGTGCTAACGATTGCACCGTCGGGTTCGCCAGCGCCGGGGCCGCTGCTGCCGAGTGCAAAGCGCAGCCGTTGACAGTGCCCGGGCGCGGTGATGAAATGGCGTGCAATCGATTGTAGCGCGCTATCTGTGCCTGCCGTGGGGATGCAATCGGCCACAGAGGAGAGGTCTCGTGAAGCGGAGATTCGGCTCGAAGGCAGCGGTAGCGGTCAGCGTCGGTGCGGTCCTGCTGGCGTCTGGATGTTCCGGCGACGACGATGGCGCCGGTTCGGGCGGTGGTGAGCTCGAGCCGATCAAGGTCAGCATGCCGGTGATCCCGCCCAACTTCGTCCACGTCATGCCGTGGGTCGCGCAGGAGCAGGGGTTCTACGACGACTTCGGCCTGGAGGTGGAGCTGGTCAGCCTGGACACGGGAGTCACCGCGCTCCGCGGCGCCGAGGCGGGATCCGCCGACATCGCCGCGGTCCCCACACCGACCTTGATCAACGCCGTGGCCAAGGGCGGTTCGGTCAAGGGCTTCTACACGTACTCGGCCAAGCTCGATGTGCAGATGGTCGTCACCGAGGACATCAGTGGCTGCGAGGACCTCGAGGGCGAGGTGGTCGGCGTCGACGAGGTCGGCGGTTTCGCCGAGGTGCTGACGAAGAAGTTCTACACCTCGTGCGGCCTCACTCAAGATGACCTGAAGTACGGCAACTTCCCTGGCGCCGAGGGACAGGCGATGGCCCAAGGTCAGTCCGTTTCAGGCGTTCTGCACGTCGACGAGGCAGCCGGTGTGATGAAGGAGTTCCCCGACGCAGGTCTGAAGGCCCTGGTCAACCTGTGGGAGGAGGTCCCGCAGTGGCACTACGCCGGCTTCGCCGCACCGCAGAAGATCCTGGACGAGCGTCGTGACGAGATGATCGCCTTCACCGCGGCCAACATCGCCGCGAACGAGTTCATGAGCGACTCGGCCAACAAGGAGGCCGTCCTCGACACCGCCGAGGAGATCACCGGCCTCGACCGCGAGATCCTGTCCAACACGTACGACACCTTCCTCGAGGACAACCTGCTGCCCGACGACAACGGGTACCCGAAGGACATGGTCGAGTACACCGCCGACCAGCAGGTCGAGCTCGGCAACATCACCGAGGACGAGAAGCCGGCCTACGACGACCTCGTCGATGTCAGCATCTACGACGAGGCTCGCGCCCTGTACGACGAGCAGTCCTGACAGTCCTGTGGCGCACGTCGACATCAAGGATCTGAGCAAGCA
Organism: Propionibacteriales bacterium; assembly: GCA_009379735.1. GTDB lineage: Bacteria > Actinomycetota > Actinomycetes > Propionibacteriales > Nocardioidaceae > WHTB01. The sequence continues at coordinate 1,827 of WHTB01000138.1, read as the reverse complement.
CTTCGGCACGCTCACGGTGTTCGACGGCGTCGACCTCCACGTCGACGACAACGAGTTCGTGTCGATCCTCGGACCGAGCGGGTGCGGCAAGACCACGCTGCTGCGCATCGTCGCCGGCATCGTGGAGGCCACCGCGGGCGCGGTGCTGGTGGACGGGGAGACGATCCACAAACCACGCCCCGACATGACGTTGGTGTTCCAGAACTTCCGGCTGCTGCCCTGGCGGACGGTCGAGGACAACGTCGCGTACGGCCTGCGTCTGCAGGGAAACAGCAAGGCGGCGGCCCGCGAGCTCGCCCAGCCGTACGTGCAGCTGGTCGGGCTCGAGGGCCGCGAGAAGGAGTACCCGTACCAGCTTTCCGGCGGCATGCAGCAACGCGTCGGGCTCGCCCGGGCCCTGGCCATCCAGCCCGAGATCCTCTTGATGGACGAGCCGTTCGGCGCACTCGACGCACAGACCCGCGAGCTGATGCAGGACGAGCTGCTCAAGATCTGGTCGGCCGACCGTAAGACCGTGCTGTTCGTCACGCACTCGATCGACGAGGCGATTGTGCTGTCCGACCGTGTCGTCATGATGCAGTCGAACCCCGGCCGGATCGTCGACGTCATCCGGGTCCCGTTCGACCGCCCGCGCGATGCGACCGCCATTCGCACCGACCCCCGGTTCGCCACCTTGCGCGCCGAGATGTGGGCCCTGCTCCGGCAGGACCCGTTGGCCGGTGACTCGGCGCCGGGAAGGACCGGTGACTGACCGGTGACCGACCGGGAGCTTTCGGCTCGCGCCGTCGTGGGGCTGAGGGTCGGCTTCGCGCTGGTCGTCCTCGGCGCCTGGTACCTGGTCGCGCTCACGATGGGCGACCTGTTCCTCGCTCCGCCGCACGCCGTGCTCGCCAGCCTGGGCCGGTCGGTCGAGAGCGGCGAGTTCCTGAAGTACCTCGGCCCCACGGCGTACATCCTCGCCATCGGCGCCGGCCTCGGGGTGGTGACCGGCGTCCCCGCCGGGCTGCTGATCGGCCGCATCCGTTGGCTCTACTTCCTTACCGAAGCGCCGATCAACATCTTCTACACCACGCCGCTGGTCGCGCTGATCCCATTCATCTTGGTGATCGTCGGCTTCAACTACCAGTCGAAGATCCTGATCGTCTTCTTGTTCACGGTGCTGCCGGTGGTGATCAACACGTCGTCCGGGGTACGCACGGTGGACGCCGACCTGGTCGAGCTGTCCAGGTCCTTCTGCGCCACGGAGTGGACGGTGTGGCGCGACGTCATCGTCCCCGGGTCGCTGCCGGCCATCGTGACCGGGCTTCGGCTCGGCCTGATCCACGCGCTGGTGGGTGCGGTGCTGGCGGACTTCTATGCGGGTGCGAGTGGGTTCGGGTACCTCATCATCTTGTACTCCAACCGCTTCGACATCGCGGGCGCGCTCGGCCCCGTACTCGTGCTCGCTGCCACGGGTACAGCGATCGCGGCCCTGCTCAAGTCCGCCCAGCGCCGGCTGTCGCCCTGGCAGGGGGCACCATGAGCCGCAGCGATGGGTGGACACAGCTGTGCTGGTGGGTCGGGCTGTTGCTGATCCCCGTCGTCTGGCAGCTGTACGCCCTGTCGGCGGAGAGCCCGCTGATCGTGGGTCCGGTCGAGGTGGCACAGGCCGCAGTGGTGATGATCGTCGACGGCACGCTGGTCACGGCGGCCGGCGAGAGCGCGACCGTGTTCGTCACGGGGATGGCCGCGGGTACGTTGCTCGGGCTGGTGATCGGGATCCTGGTCGGCCGCTTCCGGGTCATCGACGTGATGCTCGACCCGTACATCTCGGCACTGTTCGCCACG
>WHTB01000355.1 GCA_009379735.1 Propionibacteriales bacterium | reverse complement strand
CCGACGTCGGCAGGTCGTCCGCCGTACCGCCGCAGTTGCGGATCTTTCCCGGCACCCGGTTGAGCCCGTCGAGCGGCATCGGGTCGCCGCTGGCCGTGACGACCTCGCCGGTCCAGGTCAGCCGTACGACCTCGCTGTGCCGGGCGTCGTCGCGGAACACCAACACCGGCCGGCCGTTGATCGGCTCGCTCAGCAGCGTCCCGTCGTCGACGCTGACGCCGGCCGGGTCGCCCGGTGCGCCGGCGTTCGGGTCGAGCACGAAGAACCCGGCGTTGACACCGGCCACGGCGCCCGCGGCATCGGCGAGCAGGCTCGTGGTCTCCCGCTGCTCGAGGTCGGGTCCGTAGGACATGTCGAGGGTGCCGCGGAACTGACGCGGGTCGATCGTGAGCACATCGACCCGCCATGGGCCGCGGTCGGTCGGCTCGGAGTCCCATCCGGTGAAGACGGCGGAGCCCGCGTAGCCGGCGGCGACCAGCCGGCCGCGTTCGGCCAGCGCCGCCGTCCGGTCGGCGAACGCGCCCACCCGTACTCGCCAGCCCAGCTCTCCTCCGGCGAAGTCGGTGACCGCAGGCGTGGTGACCTGCTCGACCCGGGCGTCGAAACCGTCGGCGGCCAGCTCGGCCGCGGTCTCCTCGGCACTGACCCGGTCCTTGAGCGCGGTCGGTGGGGCATCCGGGTCAGGGGACCCCGGGCCTCCCGGGATCGACACCTCCACGGTCCAGAACAACGCGGGGTCGGGCTCACCGCGGACGATCCGGGTCAGGGTGACGCCCGGCTGCACGGTCTCGGTCGTCCGCTGCTCCGGCAGGTCGGCCGGGCCGAGGTCGAGCCGGTCGGTGTCGACCCGTGTCGCCTCGACGGCGGGGGCGGTGGTGGCGGCGAGCAGCGGCACGACGACGGCCGCGACGATCAGACGACGACGCATGGCAGGTCTCCTCGGGATGGGTGCTGCCCCACCCCTACCCAGTCCGAGGGTGGGTCAGGCCGCCACCTCGTCGGCAGCGCGCAGAACGCGAAGTGCGTTGCCGGTCTTGAGCTTGGTCAGGTCAGCCTCGCTCCAGCCGTTGTCGGCGAGGGCCGCGAACAGTCGCGGATAGCCCGACACGTCTGCCAGGCCCTCGGGCATCCACTCCGAACCATCGAAGTCGCCGCCGATGCCGACATGGTCGACACCCGCCACGTCACGCACATGCTCGACGTGCGCGACCACGTCACCGATGGTTGCGACCGGTGGCGGCGACTGCTCGGCCCGCTCCCGCAGCAGCGGCATGAGTGCGGCGTAGTCCGACGCGTCGAGGCCGGCGTGTTCCGCGATCTCGTCGACCCAGTCGGAGTGCGCGGGTGCCACGAACTTCGGCACGAACGTCACCATGCAGACGCCGTTGTTGTCCTTGAGGGTGGTCAGTACGTCGTCCGGCACGTTGCGGGGTACGTCGCAGACGGCCCGAGCCGACGAGTGGCTGAACATCACCGGCGCCGAGGTGACCTGCAGCGCGTGCCGCATCACGTCGGCCGACACGTGGGAGAGGTCGACCAGCATGCCGATCCGGTTCATCTCACGGACGACCTCCTCGCCGAACTCGTTGAGCCCGCCGAGCACCGGCTCGTCCGTCGCGGAGTCGGCCCACGGCACGTTGTCGTTGTGGGTCAGCGTCATGTACCGGACGCCGAGCGCACGCATCATCCGCAGGGTGCCGAGCGACTCGTCGATCGAGTGACCGCCCTCCATCCCCATCAGCGACGCCAGCCGACCGTCCCGCTGCGCCTGCTCGACCTCGTCGGCAGTGGTGGCGAGCATCAGCTGGTCGGGATAGCGCGCGGCGAACCGGCGGACGAAGTCCACCTGTTCGAGAGTCGCGGTCACCGCGGCCGCGCCCTTCAGCGAGCAGGGCACGAAGACCGACCAGAACTGGCCGGTCACCCCGCCCTCGCGCAGCCGTGGCAGGTCGGTATGCAACCGAGGCTCACCGGCACGCAGGTCCACGGCGTCGAGGTCGTAGTCGGCGAGCTTGCGCATCGCCCAGGCCAGGTCGTTGTGTCCGTCGATCACGGCGCCCAATCTACGGCCAGACTGATCGGCGGCCATACTGCGGATGTGGGCGACCTCGAACGCGCCGTACTCGCGGCCATCGACGACGACGAGATCGTCGCGGATCTGCAAGCCCTGGTGCGAGTTCCCAGCGTGGACGGCAGCCCGTCCGAGCACGAGGCGGTCCGGTGGTGCGCCAACCGGCTGGACGCCCTGGAGATGAGAGTCGACAGCTGGGAGGTGGACGTCGCCAGTCTGGTTGCGGTCGACGGCTTCCCGGGCATGGAGGTGCCGCGCGACCGCATCTCCGGTTGTGTGGGTACGACGGGGGCCCGCGGCGAGGACCCGGCGCTGGTCCTGTGCGGTCACATCGACGTCGTACCACCAGGCGACTTCGACCGATGGACCGAACGCGACCCGTTCAGCGGTCGCATCGTCGGCGGCGTCCTGCTCGGCCGCGGCAGCTGTGACATGAAGGCCGGCGTCGCCGCCGTGATCGGGGCGGTCGCCGCCGTCCGCCGCTCCGGCGTCTCGCTGTCACGGGAGCTCGCCGTGCATCCGGTGATGGCGGAGGAGGACGGCGGAGCCGGGGCCTTCGCCACGCTGCAGCGGGGGCATCGCGGCGACGCGTGCGTGATCGCCGAGCCGACCCAGGGTCAGGTGATCCCGGCGAACGCCGGCTCGCTGACCTTCCGGCTCACGGTCCGCGGGCTCGCCGCACACGGGTCGACGCGCACCCGAGGCACCAGCGCAGTCGAGAAGTTCGAGCAGGTGCATGCCGTACTGCGCCGGCTCGAGGAACGTCGCAACACCGATCCGGACCCCCTGTTCGCGCACCTCGACCTCGTGGCACCGCTGTCGGTCGGCGGCGTGCGATCCGGCGACTGGGCCAGCACGGTGCCCGACCTGCTGGTCGCGGAGGGCAGGTACGGCGTCCTTCCCGGCGAGACCGTCGAGCGGGCCCGGAGCACGCTGGAGGACGCCGTCGCCGAGGCCTGCGCCGAGGACGACTGGCTCCGCGACCATCCCGTCGAGGTGACCTGGCCGGGCGGCGTGTTCGCGTCGGCCCGGCTGCCGGACGGGCACCCGCTGCTCGGTCAGGTGCGACGAGCGGCCGTCGACGCCGGGGCTCCGGCCGAGCCGGAGGTCCGGGGCGGGCCGTACGGCTCCGACCTGCGGCTCTATACGGCCGCGGGCGTGCCGACGGTGCAGTACGGGCCGGGCGACGTGCGGTTCGCGCACGCCGTCGACGAACAGGTGGCGATCGCCGACGTGCTGCACTGCGCCCGCGTGTACGCACTGCTGGTGCTCCGGCGGTGCGGTTGATGGTGCTGCGGGTACGCAACGTCGAGATCCCGGAGTCCGAGATCAAGTGGCGGTTCAGCCGCTCGAGCGGGCCGGGCGGGCAGTCGGTCAACACCAGCGACAGCCGGGTCGAGGCGGTGTTCGACCTGGCGGCGTCACCGTCGGTGCCGTCGTACCTCAAGGAGCGCGCCCTGAAGCGGCTCCGCCGACGACTGGTCGACGGCACCCTGGCGGTCACCGCCTCCGAGCACCGGTCCCAGCACCGCAACCGGCAGTCGGCGCGCGCCCGTCTCGCCGACATACTCGAGGACGCCTTCGGGCCCCCGCCGCCGAAGCGCCGGCCGACCCGGCCGACCCGGGGGTCCCAGGAGCGCCGGATCGCCGGCAAGAAGCGGCGCGCCGAGACGAAGGCCCAGCGCCGCCGCCCCGACGCGTAGCCTCGCCCGGGATCTCGCCTCCGTGGGCCGTGCATCCTTCGGCGAGTGCCGACGTGCAATTTGCCCAATTGGG
>WHTB01000436.1 GCA_009379735.1 Propionibacteriales bacterium | reverse complement strand
CGGCGACGTCGTGACCTGGTGTCGGTTGTCATGTCGTCGACGCTAGGCAGCGGCGGCCCACGGCGGCAGCGGGCTGGCACCCGGAACGGGGTGGAGGTAGGCCCACCTCGTACCCGGCGCTTTAGGGTGGATGTCGGTCGATCGAAAGGAAGCCACGTGCCGAGACGACGTGTTCGCGTGCAGCATGCCGACGGGGAGACCCTCGAGCAGGGGATCCGCGCCATCCAGGACGAGCTGAAGGTGTCGCCCGAGTTCCCGGCCGACGTGGTCGCCGCGGCGGAGCAGGCAGCGGCCGGTGCGTGGCTCCCGGAGCTGGACCGCACCGACCTCCCACTGGTCACGATCGACCCGCCGGACGCGATGGACCTCGACCAGGCGATGTTCATCGAGCGCACCGAGCGCGGGCACCGGGTCTACTACGCGATCGCTGACGTGGCGGCGTTCGTGCGGCCCGGTGACCCGGTCGACGTCGAGGCGAACAAGCGGGGCGAGACGCTGTACGGTGCCAGCACCAAGGTGCCCCTGCATCCGCCGGTGCTGTCCGAAGGCGCGGCGTCCCTGCTCCCCGACGAGGTCCGCCCGGCGCTGCTGTGGTCCATCGAGCTCGACGAGACCGGCGAGGGCGTCGAGGTCGACGTCCGCCGGGCCAAGGTCAAGAGCCGCGCCAAGCTCAGCTACGAGGGCGTGCAAGCCGACGTCGACGCCGGCCGGGCTGACGAGATGTTCACGTTGCTGCGTGAGGTCGGCGAGCTGCGGAAGAAGCGCGAGCAGGTACGAGGCGGCGTGAGCCTGCCGCTGCCCGAGCAAGAGATCGTCGTCGACGGCGACCGCTGGTCGCTGCGGTTCCGGGCGCCGCTCCCGGTCGAGCGGTGGAACGAGCAGATCTCGCTGCTGACCGGGATGGCCGCCGCGCACCTGATGCTGTATGCCGAAGTCGGGTTGCTGCGCACCCTGCCGGAGCCGGAGTCGCGGGCTGTCCAGCGGCTGCACAGGACGGCGGATGCGCTCGGGATCGACTGGCCGGCCGAGCAGCTCTACCCCGACTTCGTCCGCACCCTCGACCCCGACCGGCCCGAGCATGCGGCGATGCTGATGTCCTGCACGGCGCTGTTGCGGGGAGCCGGGTACGTCGCGTTCGAGGGCGCCGTACCCGACCGCCCCGAGCACTCCGCGCTGGCCTCCGAGTACGCCCATGTCACGGCGCCGCTGCGCCGCCTCTGCGACCGCTACGCCCTGGAGGTGTGCGTGGCGCTGTGCGCGGACGAGCCGGTGCCGGACTGGGTCCGGGCCGCGCTGCCCGGTCTGCCGAAGACGATGCAGGAGTCGGGCCACCGAGCCGGCCAGTACGAGAGCGCCGTGGTCGAACTCACCGAGGCCGGCGTGCTGGCGCCGCAGGTCGGTCAGACGTTCACCGGCGTGATCGTGGAGGTCGACCACGACGAGCCGGCGAAGGGCGCCGTGTTGATCCGAGAGCCCGCGATCGAGGCGCGGGTCTCGACGTCCGCGGGCGAGCTGCCGCTGGGGGAGCAGGTCCAGGTGAAACTCGTCGAGGCCGACCTGACCTCGCGCCAGATCAGGTTCGAGCTGGCCCGGTGAAGTCGCTCAACCTCGGGTTGATGTTCCTGCTCGAGATCTGCGTCTATGTCGCCGTGGCGATGTGGGCGTGGCAGCTGCCCCAGGGCTACAACATGGTCACGGCGGTAGGCGCGCTGCTGGTGATGGCGTTCGTGTGGCGTGCCTTCGGGGCGCCGAAGGCACGGTGGCCGGCGCGTGGCGTCGTCCGGATCGTGCTGGAGGTGGGGTGGTTCGGCGCCGCGCTGCTGGCCCTGCTGGCGACCGGGCACCCGAGGCTGGCCACCGTCTTCGGTGCCCTGGTCGTCGTCAACGGGGCGCTGCGTGCGCTCTGGCGGCAGTCGCCGCTGCTGCCCACGCGTACGTCACCATGATCGCCGAGGCACTAGGCTGGGTACGACGGATGAGCTGGCCGGGCGGCCGCGTTGCGCCGTACCCCCATCTGCTGATGGACCGGCGCACCGAGGAAGGTCCGGACTCCACCGGGCAGGGTGGTGGCTAACGGCCACCCGGGGCGACCCGCGGGACAGTGCCACAGAGACAGACCGCCAGCGGCCTCACTCCCTGAGTGAGGTGCGGGTAAGGGTGAAACGGTGGTGTAAGAGACCACCAGCGCCGCAGGTGACTGCGGCGGCTGGGTAAACCCCACCTGGAGCAAGACCAAGAGGGCCCGCTGCGCGAGCAGCCGGCCTGCGCGGACGTTCGAGGGTGCCCGCCCGAGTTCGCGGGTAGGTCGCTGGAGAGCATCGGCAACGGTGCTCGTAGATGGATGGCCGCCGGCGCCGCCCCGAGAGGG
>WHTB01000158.1 GCA_009379735.1 Propionibacteriales bacterium | reverse complement strand
GGCACAGCGAGGTCGTACGGCTGACCTGGACCGGCGAGGTCGTCACGGCCAGCGGCGACCCGATGCCGCTCGACGGGCTCAACCGGGTGCCGGGAAAGATCCGCAACTGCGGCGGTACGGCGGACGACCTGCCGACGTCGGCGCCGTTGCACGACGTCACCTGCACCGACGCGGACGAGCTCGTCGCGTTCACGACCGCGTACGGTGCGCGCACCCCGGCCGGCGAGGGTGTCGAAGCGGTGCTCGACGCCGACGGCGTGGTGACTGCGATCCGCTCGCCCCGGGGAGGACCCCTACCATCCGGTGGCAGCTCGGTGCAGGCGACCGGGACCACGGTGGACGCCCTGAGTGACCGCGTCGACGTCGGGGACCGGCTGCAGGTCCTGACCGGGCTGGCGGACGAGGATGGTCGGGCCGTCCGGCCGTCCAAGCGGACGTCGGTCGTCAACGGCGGACCCGAGCTGGTCCGCGACGGCCGACTCCGGGTCACGCCGGTCACCGACGGGATGCTGCACCCCGACAACCCGAGCTTCTACTACGGCTGGGCGCACAAGCGGAACCCGCGCACGATCGCGGGCACCGACCCGAAGGGCCGGCTGGTGCTGGTCACCGCCGACGGCCGCAGCACCGACTCACTCGGTCTGAGCATCCTCGAGACGGCGACGGTCGCGCGCAGTCTCGGCCTTCGTGACGCGATCAACCTGGACGGCGGCGGCTCGACGACGATGGTCGTCGACGGCGCGGTCATCAACGAGCCGTCCGACGGCACCGAGCGCCCGGTCGGCGACGCCCTGCTGGTGCTGCCCGGCGACTGACCCGTCATCGACTGGCGCGTTGCAGATGGACAAATCGGACGCCGGGCCTACGGAACGCGCCAGTCAAAGGTCGGCAGGCCGCTGAGGCTGAGCCTGCCGACGGTGATGAGGGTCGGGTGCTGGCGAGCCGAGCGCGCTGCACCATCTGCCACCACTCGGTGGAAGGATGCGCAGAATCGGGCCGCCAGTGCACCATCTGCCACCACTCGGTGGATGCTTGCACGCGTCGACCTTTCCGTGGCGAGCTGACCTCTGCAGCGGGCTCGGGAACACGTGGTCGCAGCCGCCGGCCGCCAGGCGGACCTGCGACTCCTCGTCGACTGGCGCGTTGAGGAGGGGACATCGGGCGCGGGCCTACGGAACGCGCCAGTCGACGGGGATACGGTGGCGGGGTGACCGTCGCGGGGCTGGTACTCGCCGCAGGTGCGGGCCGCCGGATGGGCGGCCCGAAGGCGCTCGTGCGCGACGGCGACGGCACACCCTGGGTCGTCCGGGCCGTGCGCACCCTGGCCGACGCCGGTTGCTCGCCGGTGCTGGTGGTGGTCGGCGCCGACGCGACTGAGGTTGGCCGGCAGCTCGCCGGCGAGCCGGTGACGGTCGTCGAGGCCGCCGACTGGGCCGACGGCATGGGCGCGTCGCTGCGCGCCGGGCTGGCCGCGCTGTCCCCGATCGACGGCGCCGTCGACGGGCCGGTAGCCGTCGCCGTGACCGTGGTCGACCAGCCTGGGCTCGATGGCGCCGTCGTACGCCGGGTCGCGGCCGGTGCCGGCGTCGAGACGCTCGCCCGTGCGACGTACTCGGGTCGTCCCGGCCACCCGGTCGTACTCGGCCGGGTGCACTGGGACGGCGCGCGCTCCGCGGCCGTCGGGGACCTCGGCGCGCGGGACTACCTGACGGCACACGGCGCGGTCGACGTGGAGTGCGGAGACCTCTCCGCGGGCGTCGATGTCGACCTCCCGGCCGACCTCCCGGCCGGCCACCGACTGCCGGACTGATGCGACTCGGGGGGTCCCGCCGAGCACTGCCTTGGTTGCCGGCCGCCCGGTGGGGGATGCTGGATAGATGAATGTGGTCGGATCGCCTGCAGAGCTCGCCGAGCGGCTGGCCGCGACCGGCTATCTCTCCGACGACGGGCTGGCCACGGTCGGCTACCTCGCGCTGAGCCTCAACCGGCCGCTGCTGCTCGAGGGCGAGCCGGGCACCGGAAAGACGGCGCTCGCCGAGGCGCTGTCGGAGGCGCTGGCGGTGCCGCTGATCCGGCTGCAGTGCTACGAGGGGATCGACTCGACCCAGGCGCTGTACGACTGGGACTTTCCGCGCCAGATCCTGCACCTGCGCACGATCGAGGCGACCAGCACCGATGCCGACGTCGAAGAGGTCGAGAAGTCGCTGTTCGACGAACGGTTCCTGCTCGCCCGCCCGGTGTTGCGCGCGCTGCGGGAGAGCCCGGCCGTGCTCCTGGTCGACGAGGTCGACCGGGCCGACGACGAGTTCGAGGCGTTCCTGCTCGAGGTGCTGTCCACCCACCAGGTGACGATCCCGGAGCTGGGTACGGTGACGGCCGCGGTGCCGCCGATCGTCGTCCTCACGTCCAACCGCACCCGCGAGGTGCACGACGCCCTGAAACGCCGCTGCCTGTACCACTGGATCGACCACCCGGGCCTGGAGCGGGAGGTTGAGATCGTCCGGACCCGGCTGCCCGACGTGTCGCAGCGGCTGGCCGAGCAGGTCACCCACGCGGTGCAGCGAATGCGCGCCGACCTGGACCTGCTGAAGCCACCGGGCGTGGCCGAGACGCTGGACTGGAGCCACGCCCTCACCGCGCTCGGCGCCGACCACCTCGATGTGCAGACGGCCGCGGCGACGCTCGGCGCCGTACTCAAGTACCGCGAGGACGCCGACCGGGTCCGCGACTCGCTCGACCGGCTGCTGGCCAGCTGATGACCGTCGAGTCGATCCTCCGCCCCGCACCCGAGGTGGTGCTGATCGGTTTCGCCGAGGCGCTGCGGCACGCCGGCGGGCACGTCACCGCCGACCGGACCCAGGCCTACCTGCGGGCGGTCGCGGCACTCGACGCCGGCGTCACGACCGACGTCTACTGGGCCGGCCGGGCCACCTTGTGCGCCGGGCCGGACGACATCCGCAGGTACGACGAGGTGTTCGCCGCCTGGTTCTCCGGTGCCGTGCCGACGGGGTCGCGTAGCCGTCAGCCGCAGGCGCCGTCTGTCGCGCAGGCTGCGCTCGACGGGTCCGAAACCGACGGTGCCAAGGAGGGCAGCGACCTGCTCTGCGCCGCCGCCAGCGACGCCGACGTCCTCCGGCACCGCGACGTCGCCGACCTGTCGGTGGCCGAGCGGGCCGAGCTCGCCCAGTTGTTCGCGACGCTGCGTCCGCGGGCCGCGCTACGACGCAGCGCGCGTCGCCGCCCGACGCACACCGGTGAGATCGACCCCCGCCGTACGCTTCGGGCGCAGCTGCGCCAGGTCGGCGAGCCGGGGCGGGTGTTCCACCGTCGCCGCAGCGTCCGGCCGCGGCGCGTCGTGCTGCTGGTCGACGTCTCCGGGTCGATGGCGCCGTACGCCGACAGCCTGCTGCGGCTCGCGCACGCCGTGACCCAGGCGATGCCGCGCCAGGTCGACGTGTTCACGGTCGGCACCCGGCTCACCCACCTGACCCGGGCGATGCGTCAGCGTGACTGCGAGCGTGCGCTGCTGACGGCGGGCGACACCGTGCCCGACTGGTCCGGCGGCACCCGCCTCGGCGAGACGCTGAAGGCCTTCCTCGACCTTTGGGGCCAGCGCGGGATGGCGCGGCGGGCGGTCGTCGTGGTGTGCAGTGACGGCTGGGAGCGGGGCGACGCGACACTGCTCGGCGAGCAGATGCAGCGGCTGTCCCGGCTCACCCATCGGGTGGTCTGGATGAACCCGCACCGGGGCAAGGTGGGCTACCAGCCGGTCCAGGCCGGCATCGCCGCCGCCCTGCCGTATGTCGACGACCTGGTGGCCGGACACAGCCTGGCCGCGTTCGCGGAGCTGTTGGAGATGGTGGCCGATGCGTGACGTGATGACCGAGCTGGCCAGCTGGTGGCGCGCGGGGCAGACCGTGGCGGTCGGCACCGTCGTGGCGACGTTCGAGTCGGCGCCCCGACCGCCCGGCGCGGCGATGCTGGTCGGCCCCGGCGGTGAGGCGGTCGGCAGCGTGTCGGGCGGCTGCGTCGAGGGCGCGGTCTACGAGCTGGGCCAGGAGGTGACGGAGTCCGGCATCCCCGTGCTGCAGCGGTACGGCGTGAGCGACGACGACGCGTTCGCGGTCGGTCTCACCTGCGGCGGCATCCTCGACGTGTTCGTCGAGCGGGTCGACCCCGCGTCGTTCCCCGAGCTCGGCGGCGTCCTCGACGACGTGGCCGACGAGCGGCCGGTCGCGGTGGCGACGGTGATCGAGCACCCGGACGAGACGTGGCTCGGCCGACGGCTGGTCGTACGCCCCGAGGAGGTCGAGGGGTCACGCGAAGGGACGCTGGGATCGGACCGGGCCGACGACGCAGTGGCCGACGACGCCCGCGGGCTGCTGGCCGCCGGCCGCACGGAGACGCTGACGTACGGTCCCGACGGCCAGCGCCGCGGTGAGGGCATGCGGGTGTTCGTCTCGTCGTACGCGCCGGCGCCTCGGATGCTGGTCTTCGGCGCGATCGACTTCGCGGCGGCGGTCGCGCGGGTGGGTTCGTTCCTGGGCTACCGGGTCACGGTGTGCGATGCGCGGCCGGTGTTCGCCACCACGGCACGTTTCCCGGAAGCAGCCGAGGTCGTCGTCGACTGGCCGCACCGTTACCTGGCGGCTGAGGTCGAGGCCGGTCGGGTCGACGGGCGCACGGTCGTCTGCGTACTCACGCACGACCCGAAGTTCGACGTGCCGCTGCTCGAGGTGGCGCTGCGGTTGCCGGACGTGGCCTACATCGGCGCGATGGGCTCCCGCCGTACCCACGACGACCGGCTCAAGCGACTGACGGAGGCCGGGCTGACCCGCGACGAGATCGCCCGGATGTCCAGCCCGATCGGCCTCGACCTGGGGGCGCGCACACCGGAGGAGACCGCGGTCAGCATCGCCGCCGAGATCGTGGCGCTGCGCTGGGGCGGTGAGGGACAGCGGCTCGGCGACCTGGCCGGTCCGATCCACCACCACGGCAACTGACCCAGCCGTCAGTCGCCGAGGTGCTCAGCGGCGACCCGCTTCGGTACGACCATCCGCCAGGCGTCGAGCACCAGCTCGCGCAGCTCGGCCTCGTCCACAGCGGCCAACCGGACGACCGCCCAGTTGTAGCGCAGGTCCCGCTGCTTGGGGAGCAGGAACTTCTCCGGCTCGTCGGCGACCAGCGCGGCTCGCTCCTCCTTGGGGAACCCGAAGCCCATCAGCTGCTCGTCGCGCGAGAACGCCAGGTAGACGATCCGGCCGACCCGGAACTTGACCCGGTCCCGCACGATCGCCTCATAGCTCCGCGGCAGGTCCGCGGTCAGCCTCCGGACATCGTCGATCGTCACCATCGCAGTCCGACCCTACGCAGCCGGTCCCGTCAGGCGCCCGTACCACTTGTGGCGCGCATCACGGCGGGGGAGGATCACAAGGGAGGACGGGGGCAGGGGAACGCACAGTCTGGAGGCGGGATGACCCGGATCACCGTGAATGTCGACGGGACCAGCTACACCGACGACGTGGAACCGCGCACACTCCTCGTCCACTACCTGAGAGAACAGCTGGGGAAGACCGGCACCGTGGTCGGCTGCGACACCAGCAACTGTGGTGCGTGCACCGTCCACCTCGACGGCCGCAGCGTGAAGTCGTGCAGCGTCCTCGCCGTGCAGGCCGACGGCCACGAGGTCACCACCATCGAAGGTCTCGCGACGAACGGTGAGCTGCATCCGGTGCAAAGGGCGTTCCACGAGAACCACGGGCTGCAGTGCGGCTTCTGCACCCCCGGCATGATCATGCAGTCGATCGACCTGCTGGCCGAGAACCCCGACCCCACCGACGACGAGGTACGGCTCGGGCTCGAAGGCAACATGTGCCGGTGTACGGGCTACCAGAACATCGTCAAGTCCGTACGCGCCGCCGCGGGAGGTGCGAAATGACTGCCGTCGAGGAGCGCCCGGCCGCCGAGCTCGGGTCGCCACGTCTCCGCAAGGAGGACCAGCGGCTGATCACCGGCCGTACCCGCTGGACCGACAACATCACGCTGCCCGGGATGCATCACCTCGCGATGGTGCGCAGCCCGTTCGCGCACGCCCGGATCACCGGCATCGACACCGGCGCGGCGAAGTCCGCCTCCGGCGTCGTCACCGTACTCACCGGGGCCGACCTGAAGGACGAGCAGGGCGCGCTGCCCAACGCGTGGGCGATCATCCCCGAGCAGAAGGCGCCCGAGCACCCGTCCATCGCGGTCGAGCACGTGGCGTTCGCCGGTGAGATCGTCGCGGTGGTCGTCGCGCGTACGGCTGCGGAGGCCCGCGACGCGGCCGACCTGGTCGACGTCGACTACGAGGAGCTGCCGGTCGCGCTCGACCTCAAGGCAGCGGCTGCCGACGAGGTCCTCGCGCACCCCGACCTCGGCACCAACGTGTCGGCGTTCTGGGAGTTCGACTCGGCCGCCGCGGACACGGGTGGCGACGTGGAGGCCGCGATCTCGGCGGCCCGCGACGGCGGCGTACTCATCGAGCGGGAGTACCGCCAGCAGCGCCTGATCCCGGCGTTCATGGAGCCGCGGTCGATCGCTGCCGACCCCACCGGGGAGCAGCTGACGGTCTGGTCCGCGACCCAGGTCCCGCACTTCGTGAAGATCTTCCTGGCGCTGGTGCTCGGCATCCCGGAGCACAAGATCCGGGTGATCGCGCCGGACGTCGGCGGCGGCTTCGGCGGCAAGCTGCAGTTCACGCCGGAGGAGGTGCTGACGGTCCTCGCTGCCCGGCGCACCGGCAAGCCGTGCAAGTACACCGAGACCCGGTCCGAATCGCTGGTGGCGGCGCACCATGGCCGCGACCAGTGGCAGAAGATCACCTTGGCGGCGACCAAGGACGGCACGGTCACCGGCCTCAAGGTGGACCTGGTCGCCGACATGGGCGCCTACCTCGGCCTGGTCACGTCGGCCATCCCGATCCTCGGCGCGTTCATGTACAACGGCATCTACAAGTTCCCTGCGTACCACCTGTCCTGCACCAACGTGTTCACGAACAAGGCCTGGACCGACGCCTACCGGGGCGCTGGTCGGCCGGAGGCGACGTTCGCCATCGAGCGGGTGATGGACGAGCTGGCCGCCGAGCTCGGGATGGACCCGATCGCCGTCCGCGAGAAGAACTGGATCAAGCACGACGAGTTCCCGTTCACCACGGTGTCGGGCATGCAGTACGACTCCGGCAACTACGAGGCGGCGACGGCCAAGGCCAAGGAGCTGTTCGGGTACGACGAGCTACGCAAGGAGCAGCAGCAACGGCGCGAGTCCGTTGACCCGGTACAGCTCGGCATCGGCGTGTCGACGTTCACTGAGATGTGCGGGCTGGCGCCGTCGCGGTGGCTCGGCTCGATGGGGTACGTCGGCGGCGGCTGGGAGCACGCCTCGATCCGGATGCTGCCCACCGGCAAGGTCGAGGTGATCACCGGGACGAGCCCGCACGGACAGGGCCACGAGACGGCCTGGAGCCAGATCGTGGCGGACCGGCTGGGCGTCGCGTTCGACGATGTCGAGGTGCTCCACGGCGACACCCAGATCGCCGCGAGAGGGCTCGACTCGTACGGATCGCGGTCGCTGACGGTCGGCGGGATGGCGGTCCTCGCCGCCGCCGACAAGGTGCTGGAGAAGGCGAAGCCGATCGCGGCCGAGCTGATGGAGGCCAGCGTCGACGACCTGGAGTTCGTGGACGGCAAGTTCGGGGTCAAGGGCACCGACACCTCGATGGCGCTCGGCGACCTCGCGTTCGCGGTCTTCCAGGGGCACAAGCTGTCGGCCGAGTCGGAGCACTCGCTCGACGCCGACGCGACCTTCGACCCGCTCGACTTCTCGTTCCCGCACGGCACCCACCTGTGTGCGGTCGAGGTCGACACCGAGACGGGTCGCTCGACGATCCGCTCGTACGTCTGCGTCGACGACGTCGGCAAGGTGGTCAACCCGCTGATCGTCGAGGGCCAGGTGCACGGAGGGATCGCGCAGGGCATCGCCCAGGCGCTGTTCGAGGAGGGGGTGTACGACGAGTCGGGCACGCTGGTGACCGGGTCCTTCGTCGACTACCTCGTGCCGACGGCGGCCGACCTGCCGGCGTTCGTCACCGACCGCACCGAGACGCCGTCGACCACCAACGAGCTGGGGGTCAAGGGCGTCGGTGAGGCCGGCACGATCGCCTCGACGCCGGCCGTCGTCAACGCCGTGGTCGACGCACTCCGGTCGTTCGGCGTCAACGACGTCGAGATGCCTTGCACGCCGCATCGGGTCTGGTCGACGTTGCAAGGCCGAGCGGCCGATACGCCGGCGGCGCCACACAGTGCGCAGTCGACGTCGATGAGTCAGGAGGGTCAGGCATGATCCCGGCAGCGTTCGACTACCACGCCCCCAGCACCGTCGACGAGGCGCTGGCCCTGCTCGCCGAGCACGACGACGCGAAGGTGCTCGCCGGCGGCCAGAGCCTGATCCCGGTCCTGCGGCTGCGCCTCGCCGCACCGGAGGTGATTGTCGACCTGGGCCGGATCGAGGAGCTGCGTGGGATCCGTGAGGACGGCGACGCACTCGTGATCGGCGCGATGACGCCGCACCACGCGGTCGAGACCGACGCCCTCGTCGCGGAGCACGCCAAGCTGCTGGCTCTCGCGACCGCCACGGTCGCCGACCCGCAGGTACGGCACCGCGGCACGATCGGCGGTGCCCTGGTGCACGCCGACCCGGCCGGCGACCTGCCGGCTCCGGCCGTCGCACTCGGCGCGGAGCTGGTGATCGCCGGCTCCGGTGGGCGCCGAACCGTGGCGGCCGAGGACTTCTTCGAGGACCTCTTCACGACGGCGGTCGGCGAGGACGACCTGCTGGTCGAGATCCGGGTGCCGAAGCACACCGGCTGGGGTGCGCACTACGAGAAGTTCACCCGGGTGGTGCAGCAGTGGTCGATCGTCGGTGTGGCCGCCGCCGTACGCCTCGACGGCGACAGCATCGCCGAGGCGCGGGTCGCGTTGACCAACATGGGCTCGACGCCGGTGCGCGCCGCCGCCGTCGAGCAGGCGTTGGTGGGTCAGCCGGCGACGGCCGAGGCGGTGCAGGCGGCTGCGGCGCAGGCGGCCGAGGGTACGTCACCGCCGAGCGACTCCAACGGCGACGCCGAATACCGGCGGCACCTGGCCACGGTGCTCACGCGTCGTGCCGTGCTGGCGGCCGCGGGGGCCTGATGAAGCTCGAGCACGAGTTCACCGTGCCGGCGTCGGTCGAGGAGACGTGGACCGCACTCAACGACCTCGACCGGGTCGTGCCGTGCTTCCCCGGAGCCTCGCTGACGTCGGTCGACGGTGACGACTTCGTCGGCGCCTGCAAGGTCAAGCTCGGGCCGATCTCCCTGCAGTACACCGGGACCGGCACGTTCACCGAGCGCGACGAGGCGGCGCACCGGGCGGTGCTCGAGGCGAAGGGCAAGGACAAGCGGGGCAACGGCACGGCGTCGGCGACTGTCACGGCGACGCTCGCGGAGGTCGACGAGGCGCACACCTCGGTGCGCGTGGTGACCGACCTGGTGATCACCGGCAAGCCGGCGCAGTTCGGGCGCGGCGTGATGCAGGACGTCTCTGACAAGATGCTGGCGACGTTCGCCGAGTGCCTGCAGACCGAGCTCGGTGAGGGTGCTGCCCCGCCCGAGGCGGGGTCGGCGACGGGGCCGGCGGCTGCCGTGCCGACGCCGGAGCCGACGCCAGCACCCTCGGGGGCCGCGGCGCCACCGGTGCATGAGGCATCGGGTGACGCCCGGTCGACGAACACCGATGCCCTCGACCTGGGGGCGACCGTGCTGCCGGTGCT